>JBNRMR010000001.1:0-6961 GCA_050309705.1 Christensenellales bacterium
GATCTCTTCATTATACTTCTATCCTTTTTGTTATATTTGGCGAATAAAAGCTCGCTGTGGCTATAATTACATTATGCCAGAAAACCCAAGAAAAAGAAAGAGCCTCGTCATGGATGCGGCCCTGGAGCTTCAATTGTACTAAAAGCGATTGTTATTTCAGCGTCTTTGTTGTAGAATGACGGAAGAAGATCCTGGCACGGCATAGGGCATTAAACTCAAAAGCCCAGAATAATTGAATTGAATGCACGATGGATCACCCGCGCATTTCGCTTATTCATCCTTTTCATTCCTTCACCAAATTTAATGCGTGGGCAGGAGAATTTAAATGCAACGAAATGTCTTGAAGGACAAGCCAAAACGAACCGGATACGATGGGCCGCTTTTGTTTTCCAACGCGGCTTTAAGATCGCTGATTATCCCTTTAGTCATAGAGCAGATACTCGCGATAACCATCGGCATGGCGGACACCATAATGGTCTCGTATGTGGGCGAGGCGGCGGTGTCCGGCGTCTCGCTTGTGGACTCCATAAACGTGGTGCTCATTCAGGTCTTTGCGGCCATAGCCATCGGGGGATCGATAGTTGCATCACAATATCTAGGAAAAGACGATCCCCAAAGCGCCCGAAGCGCGGCGCGCCAGCTCATATACTCATCCACGGGCATAGCGCTTATAATAACAATTTTTGCCATGGTCTTTAACAGCCGGATACTAAGCGTAATCTACGGCAACATAGAGGCGGATGTCATGGAGAACGCCCAGAAATATTTCGTGATGACGGTGGCGTCCTATCCCTTTTTGGCGCTAACAAACGCTGGTACATCCATATACCGGGTGGTGGGCAAGACGAGGATCACCATGTATGTTTCGGTGGTGATGAATGTGGTGCACTTGATCGGCAATGTGATAGCCATCTATATGCTGAACTGGGGGGCAATGGGCGCGGGGGTCTCAACGCTCATCACCAGGATAACCGGCGCCGTTATTGTGATAATGCTGCTGAGAAAACCTGGCCAGGTCATGTTCCTGGACAAGCTGCACCGCGTCAAGCTGGAGTTTAAAATGATAAAGCAGCTCATGCGCATGGGCATTCCCAACGCTCTTGAAAACAGCCTTTTTCAGGTGGGCAGGCTCATCGTATCCACACTCGTTTCCTCCCTGGGGACGACGGCCATCGCTGCTAACGCGATTTGCATGCAGGTATCGAACTTTGTGAACGTGGTGGGAAGCGGGATCGGCGCGGGGGTGCTGACTGTAATAAGCAGATGCGTCGGCTCGGGTGATTACAGGCAAACGAAGTACTATGTGAAAAAGCTGGTGCTGGTGGCCTACGCCGCTGCCGCCGTAATGGACATATTGATGCTGGCATTCAACAAGCCTTTCATATCGATGTATGGACTGAGCCCCGAGGGAAGGGCCATGGCGCAGGAGATAATAATTTACATACTGATAGCAAATATGTTGTTCTGGGTGCCGGCCTTCCCCTTTGCCAATGTGCTGCGCGGCGCGGGCGATGTGAGATACACCATGTATGTGTCTTTAATATCGATGTTCGTGTTCAGAGTTGGCCTGTGCTATGTCTTCGTTCTGGTGATGGATATGGGGCTGTTGGGCATTTATATGGGCATGTTTGTCGACTGGGCCTTCAGGGGGATACTTTTTGCGGCCAGATATTTTACCGGAAAGTGGATGAACAAAAAGGTAATTGAATAATGGCATGGAGGTGGCAAAATGAGATTTGATGGAAAGGTTTGCATCGTAACCGGGGGCGCCCTAGGAATCGGCAGATGCCTGACAAGGGGGCTTGCGGCCCGGGGCGCGAAGGTGGCGTTTGTTGATATCAACCGCGCCGCGGGCGAGGAAAACGCTGCTTACATAAACAGCCTCAGTGGCAGCGCATCCTTCTTTCATGGCGATATCGGCAAAGAGGATGATTTGAATCGCTTTGCAAAGGAAGTCATCGATAATTTCACCGGAGTTGATATTCTGATAAACAACGCCTGCATAAGCCGGAAGGGGCTGCTGTCCGGCTGCGGATACGAAGACTTTAGCCATGTGATGAAGGTGGGCGTTTTAGCGCCATACATGCTGACAAAGCTGTTCATGCCCCATTTTTTGCCGGGAGCATGTGTTTTGAATATCTCATCCACCAGGGCGTTCATGTCCCAGAAGGACACTGAAAGCTACAGCGCCGCAAAAGGTGGGATAGAGGCTCTAACCCATGCTATGGCGGCAAGCCTCGCTGGGAAAGTGCGCGTTAACGCAATTGCCCCCGGCTGGATCGACACCGGTGCATATCACGGTGAAGGCTATCTCCCCAAGCATAGCCAAGCCGATAGGGCCCAGCACACCAGCGGAAGGGTGGGGGAGCCGGAGGATATCTTGAGAGCGGCCATTTTCCTTTGCGGTGAGGAAAACAGCTTCATAAACGGCCAATGCCTGACAGTCGACGGGGGCATGACCAAGCTTATGATATACACCGATGATAACGGCTGGAAATATAATGTATAACAGGGACTCCTGTGAAAACACTTGAGATAGCGGGGGGAAATATATGGAATTGGAATTCATTAACATCGAGGGCCATTATGGCGGCGATCAACACTGGCTCCCAACGGAGCTGATGAGAAGGGGAGGATGCTCCACCGTGACCGCCGCCGAAATTTGCGCTTTCCTCGCCTCCAAAGATAATGCCCTTAGGAATCTTTATCCCGGTGATCCTTCGGCCATAACAAAGAACGAATTTGTCGCTTTTTGCAAGAGCATGTTTAAGTTCGTATATCCGCGCCTGGGAGGGCTAACGAAACTTTCGCTCTACACAGGCGGCTTTGAAGCCTATGCGAAAACCGTCGGGATTGAGCTTGAATTTGAAACGCTTACGGGCGATCTTCCCTATGAACAAGCTGCTGAGTTTCTGGTGAAGGCCATTGACGATGGATGCTGCCTGCCCTGCTTGCTGCTGAACCACCATGACGAAAGCTTGGACGATATTATCTGGCACTGGTTCACACTGACCGGCTATGAGTTGCACATGGGCGAGCTTTACGCGATATATGCAACATATGGCAAGAGGGGCGTCGTTCCATTGCGCCATATGTGGAACACAGAGAGGCGCAAAAAGGGCGGGATGATCAGGATCCGCAGTAAGTGACAGTCAATGCAGAATGGGTGACGCCGGGTTCTGCCCCGCACCACTCTGGGGCCTTGCCCACGCCCACACAAGGGGACTTATCCTCTTGACCCCGAAAAGTAATTAAGAGGGATTAAAGGGGCCGACCTTTAGCGGGAGCTGGAGGGCAGCGCCCTGGGAGAGATGGCGGGCCATCAGAACGCTCCGTCCCATCGGCTCGAAGTAAAAACCCCCGGAGAACATCCGGGGGTTTTATATTGCTGCGGCTCAGTCGATGGAAGTGACCTGGTAGCCGGCATCGGTGATGGCAGACTTAATGGCCTCATCCGAGGCGTTGCCTGTGACATAAGCGGCATTATCGGCAAGGACGACCTCCGCTTGAACGCCGTCCAGAGCCTCCAAGGCCTTTTTCACATGTGCGACGCAGTTCTTGCATGACATGCCGTCGATCTTAACGGTCTTTTTCATATTTTCATCTCCTTTATTATTGAGGGTCATAATATGCTCTTCGCTATCTGAGTTTGAATGAAACCTTCTTCTGTCGCGCTGCTGCTCGCTCCGGCTATATTCAGACTTAAAAAGATTGAGCCTGAGGGAGTTCAAAACCACGCTGACTGAAGAAAGGCTCATGGCCGCTGCCGCAACCATGGGGTTCATTCCAAAGCCAGCGATTGCATACAGCAGGCCCGCCGCAAGAGGGATGCAGGCGGTATTGTAGAAAAACGCCCAGAAAAGATTGGACTTGATGTTCTTAAGGGTGGCCCGGCTGAGTCTTACCGCCAGGACAGCGTCCATAAGATCGCTCTTCATAAGCACCACGTCAGCCGACTCAACCGCGATGTCGGTGCCCGCGCCGATGGCGATGCCCACATCAGCCCGCTTGAGGGCAGGCGCGTCGTTTATGCCGTCGCCGATCATGGCCACATGGCCTTTCTCCTGAAGGAGACGCACGGCCTGCTCTTTGTCTGTGGGCAAAACCTGTGCAAAGATATCGCTTATGCCGAGGCGTTTGCCGATTGCTCTGGCAGTATTTTCGTTGTCCCCGGTGAGCATCACCACCGAAAGCCCCAGGTTTTTAAGGAGCTTAACGGCCGTTTTGCTGCTGGGCTTGGGCACGTCCGCCAGGGCGATCATGCCTTTGAGCCGGCCTTCATTAGCGAAGTACAAAACGGTCTTGCCTTCGTTTGAAAGAGCGGCGGCCTTTTCGCTGATTGCGTCGGCGCTTACGCCGCTTTCGGCCATAAAGTCTGCGTTTCCTGCAAGCCAGCTTTCGCCTGATATGCTGGCTTTTATGCCCCTTCCGGCAACAGCTTCAAAGCCCTGGGCTTCATAAAGGGCGATGCCTCTGCTCTCCGCCTCGCTGACTATGGCTGATGCCAGCACATGCTCCGAAAGCTTTTCCACCGAGGCGGCCATATTCAAAAGCCCTGCTTCATCAAGGCCATCCGTGGGGACGATATCCGTCACGGAGGGCTTGCCCTCGGTCAAAGTTCCGGTCTTGTCCAGCACGACTGTCTTAACCTTGCTGAGTTCCTCAAGGGCTTCGGCGGTCTTGAAAAGAACGCCGTTTTTCGCCCCTCTGCCGGTGCCGACCATTATCGCCACTGGTGTGGCAAGGCCCAATGCACATGGGCAGGATATGACCAGCACCGCTATCGCCGACGACATTGCAAAGGAAAAGCTCTGCCCGCCGATGAGCCAGGCGATGCAGGTAACAAGGGCGATGCCTATTACCACCGGCACGAAAACCCCGCTGACCTTGTCCGCCAGTTTGGCGATGGGCGCCTTGCTGGCGCCGGCTTCCTCCACCAAAGCGATCATTTTAGCGAGGGTGGTGTCTGCGCCGACGCTCTGAGCCCGCATGGTTATATAGCCGGATGATATCACAGACGCGCAAAGGAGCCTGTCGCCCTCCGCCTTTTCAACGGGCATGCTCTCTCCTGTAAGTGCGCTTTCGTCTGCCTGGGCGTTGCCGGAAATGACTGCTCCATCCACGGGCACTGCGCTGCCCTGGCGAACGATAAGAATGTCGCCCACCTGCACTTCCTCCACAGGCACCTCGGTTTCAATTCCGTTTTTGACCACGAAAGCCGTCTTGGGCGAAAGATCCGCCAGGGCTGCAAGGGCGTCCGAGGTCCTCCCCTTAGCCTTTGCCTCAAGGAATTTACCCATGGTTATCAGGGTCAATATCATGGCGGCTGATTCAAAGTAAAGATCCATGGCGCTTGAGTGGGCGGCGTTAAGATTGCCTGCGCCGAGGGACATGGCCATCGAGTACATGGCGGCAACGCTGTAGACCACCGCAGCGCTGGCACCGATGGCAATCAGCGTGTCCATATTGGGGGCGCCGTGGAAAAGGGAGCGGAAGCCCCGGGTGAAGTAGGAAAGGTTAATGACGATTATTGGCGCCGTCAGCAAAAGCTGGGTGAATGCAAAGACCATGGAGTTTTCCATTCCGGTCATGAATGCGGGCAGGGGGGCCCCCATCATGTGGCCCATGGATATATAGAAAAGGGGCAGCATGAAAACGAGGGAAGAAATGAACCGCATTTTATATTCTGCGATATCGTCGTCAAAGGAATTGAGGGCGGGCTTTGCGGCCTCGGTTTTCGCTGCCTGAAAAAGCGATGCGCCATAGCCGGCTTTTTCCACCGCCTTTATAATGTCATGGGGGGACGAAAGGCTTTCGTCATATTCAACCGTCATGGACCGGCCCAATAGGCTTACATCGGCGCTCATGACTCCATCTATTTTTTTCACGGCCTTGTCGACATGCGCGCTGCACGCGGAGCATGTCATGCCGGTAACTTCAAAACGCTGCTTCATGGTTAACCTCCTTTAACCTGCTTAATCACATCATATAACTAAGAATTCCCTTTGTCAATCGCTGAACTTGCTCCGCTTATGTAGGCATACTAACAAATCTATTATTTTCGGATTTTTTCGATATTTATGCATGTAATTGCCCAAAGGTGAACATAATTTTAGTATGGAATCATAAATGGGAGGTATTTATTTTGGCACAGACTAATATTATTGCCAGAGGAAGGTCCGGCTGGTCGCCGGAGGAGCAAGACCTCTTATGGCGTGAAGTTAAATCGGCGTCCGCAAATGGGGGCTCGCTCAGGACAGTTTTTGACAGCGTTGCTAGACAGACGGGCCGTAAACCCAACAGCATACGCAATTATTATTATATCGCAGTGAAGGAAGGCGGCGCACCGGAGGGTGTAAGCTGCCAAAGGACATTGCCCTTCAGACCCTTTGATGAGAGCGAGATGCACCAGCTTGTAAGACAGATTCTAATCGCCAGGTCAAGCGGTATGTCGGTGCGCTCCTGCGTGATGGAGATGGGCGAGGGCGACAAAGCGAAGACGCTGCGCTATCAGAACAAATACAGGAGCATTTTAAAGAACCGGCCGGAGTATATCAAGCTGGTGATGGAGCAGCTCGAAAAGGAGGGCGTGGAATTTGGGGCGGACTTCACCCCTGTTCGCAGGCGCAAGTATAAGCTGAACGAAAAGGCCAATGAGGATGAGAAGTTGGCGCGCCTTCGTGAAGCCATTGAGGATTGCGGTGAAAAAGCCCCGGTCTTGGTGGACGCCCTATGCGATTTTTTGAAAGCGCAAACGAACAATCAATAAAAAACATCAAACTCAGACGGCCTTTGCATTGGCCGTCTTTTTTACAGCCCGAACCTTTCTTTAATAATATACGCGGCGGATTCCGGTGATAGGCTTGAGTTATCAATTTTAATATAGTTTTCAAAGGGGATTTCATCGTCCATGCTTTCGCAGCGGTGCCTTTCATCGTCGTTTAAAAGCCTCTTGTTGGAC
>JBNRMR010000002.1:0-6883 GCA_050309705.1 Christensenellales bacterium
AATTGCAATGGCCCTTTGAAGGCCGGGGCAAAATTCTCAGCGAAGAAGAAAGCGGCAGGGTGATTTTATGGCTATGAAGGCGTTGCAGGCGATGAAGGGCACAAAGGATGTGCTTCCACAGGACAGCTACAGATGGCAACATCTGGAAGCTATCGCCAGAGATTGCGCCCATGCCGCCGGCTACAGGGAAATACGCACGCCGGTTTTTGAAAGGACGGAGCTTTTCCAGCGGGGAGTGGGTGACGCCACAGACGTCGTCCAAAAGGAGATGTACACATTCGACGACAAGGGGGGCAGGTCCATAACATTAAAGCCGGAAGGAACGGCGGGAACTGTCCGCGCCCTTATCGAATCAGGGCTTATCTCCGAAGCGATGCCGCTTAAGATATATTATCTTAACTGCCCTGTGTTCAGATATGAAAACCCCCAGGCGGGCAGGCTGAGGGAGCACCACCAGTTCGGCATCGAGGCATTTGGTTCGCCGTCACCGATGATGGACGTGGATGTGATGAGCATAGCCGTAAGCTTTTTTAAGAAAGTGGGCTTTGAAAGCCTCAGCTTCAACATAAACTCAATCGGTTGTCCCAAGTGCAGGCCGGGCTATCAGGAGGCGCTGAAGCAATACTTCAGACCCCACTTAAGCGGCATGTGCCAAACCTGTCAGGGCCGCTTTGACCGCAACCCGCTAAGGCTTTTGGACTGCAAGGAGGGGGGCTGCAAGGCCCTTGTGAAGGATGCTCCTGTCGGCCTTGACTACCTATGCGAGGAGTGTCACGATCATTTTGAGGACCTTAAGTCATTGATGGACAGCCTGGGCTATGATTATCAGGTTGATCCCGGCATAGTTCGCGGGCTGGATTACTACACAAAGACCGTTTTTGAAGTCATCACATTAGTGGATGGCAGGCCAATGGCTGTCTGCGCCGGCGGAAGATATGACCTGCTTGTTAAAACCCTGGGTGGGCCGGATCTTCCCGGCGTGGGCTTCGGCATGGGCTTCGAGCGGGTGCTGATTTTGGCTCAGGAGCAGGGGATAGAGTTTGAAAGGCCCCATCAGTACGATATATTCGTCTGCACCATCGGCGATGCGCCTAGGGAAAAGGCGTTCAAGCTGGTTCATTCACTCAGGGCGAAGGGCATCAGCGCCGACGCGGACACAGTGGGCAGAAGCCTTAAGGCACAGCTTAAATACGCCGGAAAGATTGGCGCGCCCCATGTGCTGATCATCGGCGGGGATGAGCTTGAAACAGGCAGATATAAGCTTAGGGACATGAAGGCTGGTGCAGAGATTGAGGCGGACGAGGACGAGCTTTTGAAAATCCTCACTTCTCGCTGAATATTACGCCAACCATAACAAGAACAAAGAGAAAAAGGAGACAAAATATGGCACAGCTATTGGGCGGCCTTAAGCGCACAGACATGTGCGGGCATATAACCGAAAAATACGCAGGGCAGACCGTCACGGCCATGGGCTGGGTGCAAAGAACCAGAAATCTAGGCCAGATCGTTTTTGTGTGGCTACGGGATAAATCGGGCATCGTCCAGGCGGTGTTTGACAGCAGCAAGTGCGATTCTCTCTGCTTCCAGGCAGGCGAACAGCTTCGCGGCGAGTTCGTTGTGGCCATCACGGGTGAGGTCTCCCTCAGGGATCCTTCCGCCGTCAACGACAAGATGAAGACGGGCAAAATCGAGATCCATGCAAAAAGCTGCGCCATACTCTCCAGGTCTGAAACCCCGCCCATATATATAGACGACGACCACCCCGGCGAGAGCGAGAGCCTGCGCCTTAAATATCGCTATCTGGACCTTAGAAGGCCCTCCATGCAGGACATGCTGGCCAAAAGGCATTCAATTGTGAAGGCCATACGCAACCATTTTGACGAGAACGGCTTCACAGAAGTGGAAACACCCATAATGACCAAGTCCACGCCGGAGGGAGCCAGGGACTTTCTGGTCCCTTCAAGGCTCCACCAAGGCGAGTTCTATGCCTTGCCCCAGTCGCCGCAGATATACAAACAGCTTCTGATGCTGTCAGGACTGGACAGATATTATCAGATCGCCCGCTGCTTTCGGGACGAGGACGCCAGGGCCGACCGCCAGCCGGAGTTCACCCAGCTTGACCTGGAGATGAGCTTCGTGGAGCCGGAGGATGTTCAAAGCGTGGTGGAAGGCGCTTTTGCGCGGGTGTTCAAGGAAGTCATGGGCATCGAAAGGAAACTGCCCCTGGAACGCATCACCTGGGAGCATGCCATGGAGAATTATGGCTCGGACAAGCCTGACAGGCGCTTTGGAATGACGATAGTATGCCTGGATGAAATCGTAAAGGATTGCGGCTTTAAGGTCTTTGAGGACACCATCGCCGCGGGGAACACAGTTAGAGCCATTTGCGCAAACCATGTTTTCCCCCGGAAGGAAGTCGACAGCCTGACGGAATACCTGAAGGGCACATATAACGCCAGGGGCCTTGCCTATGCCATGCTGGACGAAAGCGGCCTGCGCTCGCCCCTTGCAAAGTTCATAAGCGAAGAAAAGTTTGCGGAGATTTTTGAAGCGGTCGGCGCAAAGACGGGCGACACTGTGTTCTTCATTGCAGACAAGAAATCCGCCGCGCTACAGATGCTGGGAGGCCTGCGCGTTGAGATCGCCAAGCGGCTTGATCTGATAGATAAAACTAAGTTCGACCTTTTTTGGGTCACGGAATTTCCCCTTCTGGAGTACGACGAGGAAGAAGACCGCTATGTGGCCATGCACCACCCCTTCACATCGGTGATGGACGAGGATATAGAAAACATGAAAACCTCGCCCGGTTCGGTGCGCGCCAAGGCATATGACCTGGTGCTGAACGGAATTGAGATGGGCAGCGGATCCATCAGGATTTTTTCTTCGGATCTTCAGGAACAAATGTTTAACTTGATCGGTTTTAATAAAGAGGAGGCGTGGCAGCGCTTCGGCTTCATGCTGGAGGCGTTTAAATATGGCGTGCCTCCCCACGGCGGCTTTGCCTTCGGCATCGACCGGCTGGTGATGATGCTGACCGGCGCAGGCAGCCTGAGAGATGTTCTGGCCTTTCCAAAGGCAGCCAACGCTTCCTGCCTGATGATGGAAACGCCCTCGCCGGTGGCGAAGGAGCAGCTTGACACTCTGGGCATTGAGCTTAGGAATTAAGGGAAGCAAAGAATGGAACAAAGGACAGTGCTGCTAATTGGCGAAAGCGCCGCTGAAATGCTCAGAAACAGCCATGTGGCGGTGCTGGGCGTGGGCGGAGTGGGCTGCCAGTGCATCGAGGCTTTGGTGCGGGCGGGCGTGGGGCGGATGACCGCCATCGACAGGGATGTTTTCGAGGAGAGCAATCTGAACCGCCAGCTTTACGCCACGAGGACAACATTGGGCAGGAGCAAGGCGCAGGCGGCGGCGGAGAGGATCGCGTTGATCAATCCCTTCTGCCGTGTGACGGCCCTTGAAGAAAGCGTCAGCGGTGAAAACGTTGCGGAGCTGCTGGCGGATGATATCGACTATGTGTGCGACGCAATAGACGACGTGAATGCAAAGGTTTCCATTGCTCGGCATTGCGCTGAAATGAAAATTCCCCTGATCTCCTGCATGGGAGCTGGCAACAGGATCGGCACAGGGCAGTTTTCAGTGATGGACATATTCAAAACCAGCCATGACCCTTTGGCGAAGATTATGCGCAAGAAACTGCGGGAAGCGGGCATAAATAAGCTGGAGGTCTGCATAAGCGACGAGGAGCCGTATCTGCGGGCGGCAAGACCGCCTGCCAGCATCAGCTTCGTGCCGCCGATGGCAGGGCTGACAATGGCCGGGCATGTGATACGCGCTCTGGCGAAACTCTAAGAGGTGTTGTGGGGATGATACAAAGCGGCGTGGTTATATCGGTGAGCGAAAATGGCGCCATGGCGCAGGTGAGCATCGAAAGAAGCTCGGCCTGCGAAAAATGCGGCGCCTGTGCGATGGGCCGAAAAACTCAGCATGTGATCAGCATCCCCAACACTGCGGGCGCCGACGTTGGCGATGTGGTGGATATCCAGATGCACGGCGAGAAAGTGGTCAAAGCCTCCGCCCTGGTTTATCTTTTTCCATTGATGGCCTTCCTTCTGGGGCTGTGGGGGGCAGGCGAGATTTACAGCGAGGCCCTGACGGTCGCCCCGAAGGAAATATTTTCCTTCATAATTGCTTTGGCGCTGATGGCTCTGGCCTTTCTGATAATTGGCCTTACGGAAAAAAGGCGGCGCGCAGGCGGTGAGTTTTCACCCAAAATGCAGGGAATAGTTACTGTGGGGGAGAGGGCGGCAAGAGGCGCGCGGGACGAAATTGAAAACAAATAACCTAACTATAGATTAAACGAAAACAAAGGAGAATGAAATATGGCAACCGAAAACACAGTTAAAATTGCAACCGCCGACTTTGACGGCATAATAGAAAAAGGCGTTACATTGGTGGACTTTTGGGCCACTTGGTGCGGTCCTTGCCGCATGATAGCTCCGATAATCGACCAGCTTGCAGACGATAATGCAGGTAAGGCAGTGGTGGGCAAGGTGGACGTTGATGAAAACCCGCAGCTGGCTCAGCGCTTTAAGGTGATGACAATCCCAACGCTGATAGTCTTTAAAGACGGCGAGGAGATGTCCCGCGTGGTGGGCGCAAGGCCCAAGCCGCAGCTTCAGGAGCTTATCAACGAGGCTTTATCCTGAGCATCGGGGCGAGGGATTATTCCATATTAAACCGGAGGATCAGATGAATTCTAAAACCCGAATCATTCAAACCGCATTTGCCGTGCTGCTTATGCTGGCGGCAGTGGTGGTGTTTTTCTGGGAACATGTGTCTGTGTTAATTTTCCCGAGAACCAACTACGAACGGCCGGACGACTCCGCCCAGGTGATCGCCTCGCCCACCGTTCAGCCGGAGACGACGCCCTCTCCCACGGCGGCACCCACGGCCGAAAACAGCCCCCAGCCCACGCCGGAAGCCACCCCAGAGCCCACGCCCGTCCCCGTGAGAGGTGAAAAGTGGGACGAACTTTACGCAGTGAACGACGATATACAGGGCTGGATAAAGATCGACGAGACGGAAATCGACTACCCGGTGGTGATGGCAAAGCCTGAGGACGATGCCGCCGCCGAGGATGGATTTTACTATCTGCACCATAATTTTGACAAAAAGAAGGATTCGCAGGGCGCGATATTTCTGTATCCCGGAAGCGATATCCTCAGCTCCCGCAACCTTTCGATATACGGCCACAACCAGAGGAATCTCAGGATGTTCGGCACGCTTAAATACTACAACTATCTGTGGTCCAGCAGGGCTTTGGAGCAATACCAAAAAAGCCCCTTAATTCACTTTGACAACATATACGGTGACGCCACCTATAAGATGTTTGCCTTCCTGCTGGTGGACGAGGAGGAACCGGGCTTCTTCAACTTCATGTACAATGACTTTCCCAACGAGGATGTGTTCATGAGCTATGTGGACCATCTTCGCAGGCATTCCCTTATCGACACCGCTGTGGACGTTCAGGAGGGCGATGAACTGATAACGGTCATCACCTGCACCTCGGAATCCCTTATAAAGCAGGGTAAGTTTATTATCGTTGCAAGGAAGGTGCGCCCCGGCGAGAGCCTGGAGGTGGACGTTGAGAGCGCTTCCTTTAACCCGGACGCCCTTGTGCCGGCCGTGGTTCAGAAGGCCTGGAGCCAAAAGGTGCCTCTGCCTGAGGAATAATGGCAACATATGGGGGCTATAAAGCGTTTCATATATGGCAGCAAACTTTAGGAGGATCAAATGAATAGATGGAATAGTGATAAGAAAATATTTACTAAATGCATATTGGCGGCCGCTTTGGCGCTAATTATGATTCTTTCGGTCGCTTGCATGGCCGGTGAAACGGGGGTTACGCCCACAGACCCTGTTGTTACGGGTGCGTCGCCACAGACCACAACGCCAGGAACGAGCGCGAGCGCATCGCCCACAACACCAACGGTGTCCCCAACGCCCACGCCGGAGCCCCAGCCCTTGCCTGCGGCTACTTTGAGCATAGATAAGCTGGAGGAATACAAGGAATATCTGGACGAGAACAACGACTTCATCGGCAAGGTTTCCATTCCCGGCACCAAGCTGGACTACCCCGTGGTGCATTATACCGATGACGTTTACTATGTCTACCATAACTTCGCGAAGAAGAAATCCGCCGAAGGTGCGATTTTTCTGGGTATAGACGCATCGCTGCCTGAAGACGCGAAGAACATGGTGCTCCACGGCCATAACATGAAGGATAATTCCAGCTATGGGAGGATGTTCGGCTATCTGCACGAATATTCCACCAACAAGAACCGTGCCGGCGAAAAGGGGCTTGATTTTTACAAGCAGCATCCCACGGTGGACTTCAACACCATCTATGGCGACGCTGAGTACAAGATATTCGCCTTCATGTACATCGACGTGACCGAGCCCGAAGACAGGAAGGATGCGCTGTTCTTCTACCTGTACAATGACTTTGAATCAAACGAGCAGTTTATGCAGTTTGTAACCGAGGTGCAGCGCCGCTCCCTCATAGAGACCACGGTGGATGTGACGGAGGAAGATGAGCTGCTGCTGCTTTCCACCTGCGACACCAACGGCCTGTACAGAGGGCCAAACGGCGAGACATTGGGCCATTTCGTGGTTGCGGCCCGCAAGGTTCGTGACGGTGAAAGCTCTGATGTGAACGTTGATGGTGCGAAGATAGTCGACAACCCGCTGATGGACGCCCTGTGGTACTCCAAAGGCTATGGCGACAAGGCGCCCGAGTTTGCAGACCGGGACGATAAGGCCCCCTGGCTCTATTACGCGGACTAATCCCCTGAATTTTCAAGCGGTAGTGATATATAAT
>JBNRMR010000003.1:0-12955 GCA_050309705.1 Christensenellales bacterium
CTCCTTTATAAGGGGGTGCTCAGGCGATATTACCATGTATGTTGCGCCGAAAAGCGTGTCGGGCCTTGTGGTGAACACCCGCAGCTTCATGTCCGAGTCCTGAACGGAAAAGTCCACCTCGGCGCCCTCGGAGCGGCCTATCCAGTTGATCTGCGCCCGCTTCACCCGCTCGATGTAGTCCACGTTTTCAAGGCCATCCAGCAGCCTTTGGGCATAATCGGTTATTCTAAGCATCCACTGGCTTTTCTGTTTGTGGGTCACTTCGCCGCCGCAGCGCTCACAGACGCCGTTTACCACTTCCTCGTTGGCAAGGCCCACCTTGCAGGAGGTGCACCAGTTTATGTTCATGTGAGCCTTATATGCCAGACCCTTTTCCAGAAGGCGCAGGAAAATCCACTGTGTCCATTTGTAGAACTTGGGATCGGTTGTGTTCACTTCCCTTGAATAGTCGAAGGAAAAGCCTATGCGCTTCAGTTGGCCGCGGAAGCGGTTCACGTTGTTCTGGGTGACTATCCGTGGGTGAATCTTGTTTTTGATGGCGTAATTTTCAGTGGGCAGACCAAAGGCGTCCCAGCCGATCGGGAAAAGGACATTGTAGCCCTCCATGCGTCTTTTGCGGGCGACCATGTCCATGGCGGTATAGGGGCGCGGATGGCCCACATGCAGGCCCTCGCCGGAGGGATAGGGAAACTCCACAAGGGCATAAAACTTGGGCTTGCTGCCCCCGCTTTCGGCCTTGAAGGGCTGCTCGGCGTCCCATATGTCCTGCCATTTTTTTTCAAAGTCATGGGGTGAATACTCTTTGCACATCATGCTCTCCTAGTCCGCCGCATATCGGCAGGCCCTGCCCAGCGGCTCCATAGTGGTAAGAATTAAAAATAAAAAACAAAAATGAAGAAAAATAAAAAAATAACGCCTCCTCCTGGGAGACGGAAAATCCGCGGTGCCACTCCGCATTGGTCCGGCCGCCATGGCGGATGGAACCCACTTTATGCCTGATAACGCAGGCCGGCGTATTCGCTCCGGGGCGAGCAGCACGAACGCTTGCACGGCCTCGCACCAAGCGGCCGTTCTCTTTGGCAGCGTCCTCGCGCGTTTTCCCTTTCGACGCGAACAGGATAATACACGAAACATAAGAGAATTATATCTGTGAGAAGCATCTTTGTCAAGGCGCTGTTTGCCCGGCCGGGGCTGCACATCAATTTGTGAAGGAGCAATAAATGCACTTTGTTATAGAGGCAAAAGCCATTGCGCAAGCAGAAAGTTCTGGAAATTCGTTCCCAAAACGATTTTACTTCGATTTTACAAGCCCTTGTCTTTTCTTTTTACGACATTTTTTTATTATCAGCCTGTAGCTTGTGATAGCTATTAAATCAAACAATATATGGAGGCAATTTAAAAATGAAAAAAAATATCGGTATATTTGCGGCAATTCTTCTGATGGCAGTCCTGGTCACTGCCTGTGCAGGCGGAGGAAATCCGGATGCTGGCTCCGGCAGCGGCTTCAACAATAGCAGAGACATTGTCGTCATTTCCCGAGAGGACGGCAGCGGAACCCGCGGCGCTTTCATCGAGCTGTTTGGCGTTGAGGTTAAGAGCGAAGACGGAAGCAAGAAGGATATGACCACAAAGGAAGCGACGATAGTCAGCAAGACCGACGTTATGCTCCAGAGCGTTGCCGGCGACGTCTACTCCATCGGCTATGTTTCCTTCGGCTCTTTGAACAGCACTGTTAAGGCTATTGCGGTGGATGGCACCACAGCCACCAGTGAAAACCTGATCAGCGGCAAATACGGCATTTCCAGGCCGTTCAACATCGCCACAAAGGACGGCGCATCCGAACTGGCTGAGGATTTCATCAGCTTCATACTCTCAAAGGAGGGCCAGGAGGTTGTTTCCGGCAGCTATATCGCCGTTGACGCTGCAGCGCCTTCTTATGCAGGAACCAAGCCCGAGGGCAAGATCACCGTGGCGGGCTCCTCCTCTGTGACCCCTGTCATGGAAAAGCTGATGGAGGCATATGTGGCCATCAACACGGGCGCCACCATTGAAATCCAGATGAGCGACTCCACCGCCGGAATGAATGCCGCCATTGATGGCACTGCGGACATCGGCATGGCCAGCCGCACCCTCAAGGACAGCGAGCTTGAGCAGCTTAACGCCACAGTTATCGCCATCGACGGCATCGCGGTTATCGCAAGCCCTGAAAACCCCCTTGCAAACATCACTTCCGAGCAGGTAAAGGGTATTTTCACAGGCGAAATAACGAAATGGAATGAGATTAATGAATAAACAAGCATTAAAAGAAAGCTTCATGAAGATCGTCTTCATGGCGGCAGCGCTAGTGTCAATTTTGGCAGTAGCGCTGATCTGCCTCTTTCTCTTTGCCAACGGGCTGCCTGCAATGGGAAAGATAGGCGTGATGGATTTTCTGCTGGGCAGGGAGTGGTCCCCAAACGATGCGCCTCCATCCTTTGGAATCCTGCCGATGATAATGGGAAGCATATATGTGACTGCGGGAGCGATAATAATCGGCGTTCCCATAGGCATACTGACGGCCGTGTTCATGGCGAAGGTTTGCCCAAAACCCGTATACAAGGTGCTGAAACCTGCCGTTGAGCTGTTGGCGGGCATCCCCTCTGTGGTATACGGCTTTTTCGGCCTTGTGCTGCTGGTTCCGCTAATACGCAACCTCTTTGGCGGTACAGGAACCAGCATGCTTGCGGCTTCGATCCTTCTGGGCCTGATGATACTGCCCACCGTCATAGGCATCACTGAAACCTCGATTAGGGCTGTGCCGGAGGAAATCTACGACGGCGCTGTCGCCCTTGGAGCCAGCCACGAAAGATCCGTGTTTGCCGTGGTGCTGCCGGCGGCGAAGTCGGGAGTGCTTTCGGCGGTGGTGTTGGCCATAGGAAGGGCCATCGGCGAAACCATGGCGGTCATAATGGTGGCGGGAAACCAGGCGCGAATGCCGGCGGGAATCCTAAAGGGCGTAAGGACTTTGACGGCCAACATAGTAATCGAGATGGGCTACGCGGCGGAGCTGCACAGGGAAGCGCTGATAGCCACAGGCGTGGTGCTCTTCATTTTCATACTGATAATCAATCTGTCCTTCTCGGCGCTCAGGAGAGGAGGAGCTAAATGAAGAATAATTTTTCTTCGCTCACCAGGACCATCCTTTCATTTTTAAGGAAAAAGAAGCCCATGGATTGGCTCTTGTTCTTGATCACATGGGGTGCGGCGGGGGCCACCTTTTTGGCGTTGTTCTTTTTGATCGCCTATATTTTGGTGAACGGACTTCCATATGTTAAACCGTCCCTTTTCGCTTGGAACTATAACTCCGAAAACGTTTCGCTGATGCCAGCAATGATAACCACTGTGATGATGGTGGCAGCGGCGCTGGTCATAGCGGTGCCGCTAGGACTTTTCACTGCCATTTATCTGGTGGAATATGCCAAGCGTGGAAGCCGGCTTGTTAAGCTGGTTAGAGTAACCGCAGAAACCCTTTCGGGAATACCTTCCATAGTGTACGGTCTTTTCGGCCTGCTATTCTTTGTGACATGGCTTGGCTGGGGCTTTTCCCTGCTGGCGGGCACATTCACAATTTCGATAATGATACTGCCGCTGATTATGCGCACGGCGGAGGAGAGCCTCAAAGCCGTGCCGGACTCATACCGGGAAGGCTCCTTCGGTCTTGGGGCGGGGCGGTTGCGCACCGTGTTTAGAATCGTGTTGCCTTCGGCAGTGCCGGGGATTCTGGCGGGCGTCATTTTGGCCATAGGAAGGATAGTCGGCGAGACGGCTGCGCTGATATACACAGCGGGAACCGTGGCGAAAATCCCCGAAACGATGATGAACTCGGGCAGGACGCTGGCGGTTCACATGTATGCACTTTCAAGCGAGGGGCTATACACCGGGCAGGCATATGCCACGGCTGTGGTGCTACTGGTGGTTGTAATGGGAATAAACGCGCTTTCGGCCGCTTTGGCCAAGCGCATCTCAAAGGGGTAATGAGAATGGAAAAATTTAAGATAAAAAACGTTGAACTATGGTATACTGACTTTAAGGCCCTTCACAACATAACAATGGACATACAGCCCGGCGAGATCACCGCTTTCATTGGGCCTTCGGGTTGCGGAAAGTCCACATTGCTCAAGACTCTCAACAGGATGAATGACTTGATCGAGGGTTGCCGTGTGACCGGGGAAATCCTTCTGGACGGCGAGGACATATACCAGTATTCAGACATAAACAAGCTGCGCAAGAAGGTGGGCATGGTCTTTCAAAAGCCCAACCCATTCCCGATGAGCGTCTATGACAACATAGCTTTCGGGCCGCGCACTCATGGGGTCAAGTCCAAGCATAAGCTGGATGAAATCGTCGAAAGATCCCTTCGCGACGCCGCCATTTGGGACGAAGTGAAGGACAGGCTTAGAAAGAGCGCCCTTTCACTTTCCGGCGGTCAGCAGCAAAGACTCTGCATTGCAAGGGCGCTGGCCGTGGATCCGGAGGTGATACTGATGGACGAGCCCACCTCCGCGCTGGACCCCATATCAACCTCCAAAATAGAAGATTTGCTAATGGAGCTAAAAAAGAGTTATACTGTTATTATAGTTACTCATAACATGCAGCAGGCGGTCAGAGTATCGGACAAAACAGGCTTCTTTCTTCTGGGCGAGCTGGTGGAATATGGCACAACGGAGCAGATGTTCTCAATGCCCAAGGACCAAAGGAGCGAGGACTACATCACAGGGAGGTTCGGATGATGCGTGGTAGATTTGACGAGCAGCTATCAACATTGAATGATCAGCTGATAGAGATGGGTTCGTGGATTGAGCTGGCTATCGCCACGGCCATAGAGGCTCTGCAAAGCCAGGACGCGGAAACTGCGCGAAAGGCAATTTCATTTGACGCTGAGATCGACCAAAAGGAGAAGGACATAGAGGCCCTGTGCCTGAAGCTGCTGCTCCGCCAGCAGCCGGTTGCAAGGGATTTAAGGCTGATTTCCGCCGCGCTTAAGATGATCACAGACATGGAGCGTATCGGCGACCAGGCCGCGGATATCGCTGAAATATCTCTCTATCTTTCGGACGCAAATCTCATCCAGAAGACAGACCATATTCCTCAGATGGCGGCGGCAACTTCAAAGATGGTGACGGAGAGCATAAACGCTTTCGTAAAAAGAGACCTGGCCCTTGCAAGAGAGGTGATCGACTATGACGACGTGGTCGACGGGCTTTTCACCGAGGTCAAAGATGACCTCATCGAACTCATTCAGACAGACCGCTCAAGCGCGTCCCAAGCCATGGATCTTCTGATGATATCAAAATACTTTGAGCGCATTGGCGATCACGCTGTGAACATTGCCGAATGGGTTGAATTTTCCATCACCGGGCAGCATAATGGTTAAAAAATGACTGAAAAGGGGCGGACTTAAATTGAACAAAGTTGTGATTGTTGAAGACGACGATGACATTCGCGAGCTGGTGGTCTATGCCCTGGAGGCGGGAGGTTTTGCCTGCGAGGGCTTTGAGGACGGCGGCGCATTTTTTGCAGAAATTGAAAAGAGCCAAGAGCTTCCCAGCATGATACTGCTGGACATCATGCTCCCGGGGGACGACGGCCTTACCATATTAAAGCGGCTGCGCGCCCACGCAGCTTACAGCAAAATCCCCGTGATAATGCTGACTGCAAAGGGCAGCGAAACGGACAAGGTGAAGGGCCTTAACATGGGCGCGGACGATTATATCCCCAAGCCCTTTGGGGTGACGGAGCTTATTGCCAGGATAAACGCCGTTTTGCGACGGTCGGGGGAAAAGCCGGAGCGCGTGGCAAGGCTCACATATAAGGACGTCATTTTGGACAATGAAAGGCATGTCGTGAAGGCGGACGGCAAGGATGTTGTTCTCACCTTCCGGGAGTTTGAGCTTCTTCATTACCTTTTGCTTAACGTGGACATCGTCCTGAGCCGCGACAAGCTGATGGACGCCGTTTGGGGTTACGATTATGAAGGAGAAAGCCGCACCGTGGACATGCACATAAAAACTCTGAGGCAAAAGCTGGGTCAGGCAGGCAGCCACATAAAGACGGTGAGAAATGTGGGCTATAAAATAGGGGAGTGATCAGCTTGAGCAAGCGCATATTTCGCGCCATAAGCGTGTTCATGGTTTTCATACTTCTGGTTTTTTCCGTATTAAGCCTGGTTGTATGGGTCCAGTTGGGCGATGACAAAATAAAAGAGAGCTTTAAGACGCTGCGCATAAGCCTTATAAGCCAGTCTGGGCAGGTGATTTTTGATAATCAGACCTCACCCGCGGAGCTGGACAACCATCTGGACCGTCCTGAGGTGCAGGCTGCGCTGAAATATGGCACGGGTGAAAGTGAGCGCCTTTCCCAGACCCTTGGGAAGGTGACCTATTATTATGCGATAAGACTTAATGACGGCAATGTAATAAGGGCGGCGCTGACTATCGACAGCATATATGCGATGATTTATCGCCTGATACCTATAATGATACTCTGCCTTATAGCAGCGGTAATCATCAGCTTTTTCACAGCCGACAAGCTCACAAAGAGAATTGTTGCGCCCATCAACTCAATTGACCCGGACAACCCGGAGGCGGGATCATATGACGAGCTTCTGCCCTTTGTGCGCAAGATCGAGGCGCAAAAAAAGGAGCTGACAGCCCAGCTTTCCGCCCTGGAAAGCCGCTCAGGCACCATAAGGACCATCACTGAGAACATGCGTGAAGGCCTGCTGCTTCTGGACGAAAACGGAGTGATACTGCTGGCAAACAGGAGCGTTTCATCGCTTTTGCAGGTTTATAATGCCCAGGGGAAGAAGATGATACAGGCCTGCCGTGACCGGGTGGTGCTGGACGGAGTCCACAAGGCCTTCAAAGGGGAGCAGGCGGAGGTCACTTTAAAGAAAAAGGGCAGAATATACAGCGTGCATTGCAACCCTGCGCAAACAGGCGGGGTGGTGGTGCTTTTTATCGACGTGACGGACAGCTTCAAGGCCGAGACCCATCGCAAGGAGTTTTCGGCAAACGTTTCCCACGAGCTGAAAACACCGCTTACGACCATCTCCGCCCTTTCGGAGATGATCGCCAATGGCACCGCGAAGCAGGAGGATACGCGCCGCTTTGGGGAGAAGATAAACAGCCAGTCGAAAAGGCTCATACACCTCATCGACGACATAATCCAGCTTTCCAGATTTGACGAGGACAGCGCCGCCGCTGACATGGTGCGTTTTGACCTGCGCGAAATTGCAGACTCGGTCATAATCAATCTACAGGAGCCGGCGCAAAGTCGCAGCATCTCGGTGGAGCTTGCTGACAGCGAGTCCTGCTATGTCCGCGCCAATATGCGGATGATGGACGAGCTGATGTATAATCTTGTGGAAAACGCAATCAAATACAATCGCGAGGGCGGACAGGTTTTCATAGACATAAAAAACGAAGGACCCTCTTGCAGGATCACTGTGCGCGACACTGGCATTGGCATCCCCAAGGAGCACCAGGGGCGGATATTCGAACGCTTCTACAGGGTGGACAAGTCCCGCTCGAAAAAGACGGGGGATACGGGCCTGGGCCTTTCAATCGTTAAGCATATAGTGGAGCATCACAAAGGCAGAATAGAGATTGAAAGCAACGAAAGCCAGGGCACAAGCATAAGCTGTATAATTCCAAAGAATCCATATTGAATTCTTTCTTCACATGCTAAATAATATAGCAGAAACAGGCCGATGGTCTGTTTTTGTTTTGCGGGAGAAAAAAGCTGCAATTTCGCGAGCTTAGCCCTTTGCAAAATTGCAGCGTATTCATGAATTGCTTTTTTTAGGCGACATGCCTGCGCTAGAATCAGCTGTCGCCATCCTCCGTGCATGGGGGGGCTCCCGTGCCGTTGCCCTTTATAAAGCGGGTGGAATTGCTTATCTTCAGCATCTGTTGTGCCAAGACCGCCACCCTGTCCTTCATCTTGAAAATGCAGTTCAGCTCAGTGGCAAAGCCTCGGACGATGTCCTCGGCCAAAGTTTTGCAGGTGGGAGAGCCGCAGGAGCCGCAGTCTAGACCGGGGAGCTTTTCGGCGATGCGCCCCATCTTGTCCATCTGGAAAAGCCGCTCGCTCATGGTGCCGTCAAACTGGAATATGTTGCAGGGCAAAAGCTTTTTTGTCATCGAGAGCCAATCGGTGCCCAGGGCGGCCAGGTCTGAGTTGTTGCCCGGCGGAGCGGACTCCGCCAGCTTGCGCATTCTGTTTCCGGCGACGAAGCTGTTTTCAACGGTGAGGGGGCCGCCAACACAGCCGCCCGTGCAGGCCCTGCCCTCAAAATATTCAAGATCGCTGAAGTTAAGATTGTCGATCTCCTCTAGGCAGTGGATGACATTGACTATGCCGTCCACCGCAAGGGAGTTTTCAATGCCCAAAGAGCTGTTTTCACCGCCGTAAACCGCCCAGCCCATGTCCGCAGCGCTTGCCCGGCGAATCTGCCGGCTTCCGCCTTTGCGCATCGTTGAAACGAGAGGGCCATAGATGCTCTGTATCGAAATGGCGCCATCAATGCCGGACTTTTCCATGCCGAGTGCAGTCTTGATGGCGGTCATCTTTGCGCTGCAAGGCGTGATATATATGACGCCAACGTCATCGGGCTTTGCGCCGGTTTTTAGGCAATATTCATCCCTGGCGACCTTTGCCGCAGCTTCCATCGGTGGGATAATGTCCACAATATTATCTATCAAGGATGGATAGCTCACCTGAATAAGCCTTACGATTGCCGGGCAGGCGGAGGAGATGAGGGGCAGCGAGTCCCTGGGAACGCCACGTTCAATCTTTGCCTTTATTGCCATTGAAACCATGCCTGCGCCGATGGCGCTCTCGAAAACATGGTCAAAGCCAAGCCCGTAGAGACCCTCAATTATTATGCTTGCGTCGTGGACATCCTTAAACTGGGGGAAAAGCGATGCCGCCGGCAGAGCGATTGAATGCTTGTATTTTTTTAATATATCCAAAGGATCAGTAATGGCCACCTTGGCATGGGAAGGACAGGCCCTTATGCACTCGCCGCAGTCTATGCAGCGCTCATTCAGTATAACGGCCTTGTTCTCTCTTATTCTTATGGCCTCTGTGGGGCAACGCTTCAGGCAGTTGGTGCAGCCAATGCAGCGATCCTTTTCCAGAGTAACGGAGTGGAAGTAGTCCATATATAGCACCCCTTATGCTAAGGCGAACGCCATTGTGATCACAGTGCCTATGCCCAATTGGGACTCGATGCTGAATTTGTCGGCGTTGCGGCTCATATTTGGAAGGCCCATGCCTGCGCCGAAGCCCATGTCCCGAGCTTCATCGGAGGCGGTGGAAAACCCTTCCCGCATGGCCTCTTTTAAATCGGGGATTCCCGGGCCTTCATCCCGCACGGTGATTGTTATCTCTGTGGGTGAAATCCCGCACTCGATCTCGCCGCCATAGGAGTGTATGACAAGATTAATTTCCGCCTCATATGTGGCTATCGACACTTTTCTGATGATCGCCGAGTCGATGCCAAGCTGTTTCAGCTTGCGCTTGATCATTGCTGATGGCTGGCCTGCGGCGGAGAAATCCATGGCCTTCACTTGAAATTTTTCGGTTATGCGCATATCGTTAACCCAGCTTCGCGCTGGGCACTCCGGCGGCAAAAAGCCGGCCGCAGGCTTCGTACATGGTGAAGCTGGTGCTCAAAAGAGGCAGGTCCAGCTCCTGGGCAAGGGCGATGGAGTCCCCGTCGGGTTTTTTGCCTCGGACAAATATGATGCAGGGCAGATCAAGCATTTCAGCAGTTCTGATGGACTGCTTGTTTATTAGCCCCGTTAAAAGCACTGTGTTCTCCTTCACATATGCAAGTACGTCGCTCATCAGGTCGGAAGCAAAGGCGCAGTCCACCCTTTGTTCAAGGGAAGGGCTACCCGAAAGAACGGTGGCGTCCAGCACTTTTACTATTTCGCTAAGGGTCAAAGCCTCACCTCTTTTTGTCAATGTATTGGATGATGCCATGATCCGTTAAATTAATTGAAGCCGGCGGATATGGCGCTGATATATTCTCTGTACTCGAATATAGCCTCAGTATAATTATACTTGATTGTTGCGCTAAATGCTATAGTGTCGGTAATGTTTGCTCTGTACAAACTGTCTGTCTTGGTGATCATGCTGTCAAGGAGGGAGCGCAGGCCCTCTAAAACCTTGCTTTCATCGTTCACGCCGCTTTTAAGAGCCAGGGCTTCATGGCTGGTTTTTAGAAGATCCAGGCTTTTAAGCAGCTCCTCTGCGGCCTCTGAGGGCTGCATGTCCCCCTTGTCCACAAGGTCAGACAGCTTGCGCATAAGATCCAAGGAGCTGCGCCAGGCTTCATAGCCGGCTGTAATTGAATCGATCCTATCCTGAGAGGCGGTGACAGTCAGCTCCACCATGGGAATGGCGCCGCTATAAATATAGCTGTCTATGGAGTTTTCTTCCATAAGATTTGCCTTGACGCTCCGCGCCTCGTTTTCGCTTAAATATATGTTTGCAAAGACTCTATAGCGCACATCATAGAGTATGTAACCGCAGGCGCCGCGCTTGCGGATGGCTTCAGCCTCAACCTGGGCTGTTTCAAGGGAGGAGAAAGCGCCTACTTGAAGGGCGTAGAAGTCCAGCCTTGGGAAAACCACATCTTTTACGACGCTCACTGCCGGCGAGGGCGACGGTGAGATTGTGGGCGTAGCAACGGGGGAGCTTTCCGATGGATAGGGCAAAAGTATGGGAGGCGATGTTTCTGCAGCACTAACCTGTCCGATGTCTAGCGGCAAAAAAACCTTGTCCGCCAAAAACACGCCAAAAAGCCCGGCAAGGGCGGTGTAGGCGGCAATCCCTGCGGTCACAAGCGCGCCGAACCAAAAGGACCTGCTGGCCCGCTGACGGTATACTCTGGAACCCCTGCGGTATGTGCGCGTTGCTCTGCGTCTCTTTTGCATATAATTACACCTCTCTTTGTATATTGTTATGCTATATCTTTGGCAGTTATAACCATCTTTATTCAGCATAAGGGGCGTTGGCGCTGTTGTGCCAGGGCCGATGCTCTGCTATAATTGATACACGGGCAAAACTACAGACACAAGGTAAAATCCTTATAAAAGGGGAGATAAAATGAAGTACCATATCGACACCATTCCAATATGGGATGCTTTTAAGGCGGCGGGCGAGTGTCCGCTTTGCGATATTTACAATAAATGTGAAAATGAGTTTGTGGAAAGGTCTTTGGGCGGCTCGGTCATGGAGCCGGACACAAGGGTGCAGGTGAACAAGCAGGGTTTTTGCCGGGAACATTTAAGCCAGCTATACGCCCAGCAAAACCGCCTTGGGCTGGCTTTGATGATGCACTCCCATATAAAGGAAATAATCGTCGAGCTTGACAAGCAGGAAAGCGAGCTTGCATTGCAGATGGAATACGATTCCAAAAAAGGGGGGCTTGAGAGGGCCGCAAGGGCTGTTACGAAAAGTGCGCCCTCCGTTTCAATGAGCCGCGACCTGGCCCGCATTGCCCGAGAAAGGGGCAGGGGCTGTCATATCTGCTCAAGGCTTGAAAACACAATGGATCGCTACATCAAAACGGTGGTGGCCATGTGGGAAAACGAGAAGGAGTTCCAAAAGGCCTTCCGAGTCTCCAAAGGCTTTTGTCTGGAGCATTATTCCCTACTTCTTGAGGCTGGTGCAAAGAATCTGATGGGAGCAAAGCACAGGGAGTTTACTAAGAATCTGGTGGATGTGCAGCGGGAGAATATTGTTCGAATCGAAAAAGAGCTGGAATGGTTCACATTAAAGTTTGACTACCGCAACAGGGACAAGCCTTGGGGTGATTCCCGTGACGCCGTTGAGCGCACCTTGCTGAAGTTGCGCTCCTGGCCGGGGCCTGCCAGCCAAAAGAAAAAGGAAGAGTGAGTGCGGAAATGAGCGTAAAAAGGACGATGACAATCAAAAACGCTGGGCGTGAAGCCCTTTTCACCGTTGCGGTGGATGCCTTTGATATAGCCATACATCCCTGGCAGGACAGTGGTTATGATCCAAAGGTGGAGGGGCGCATCTGCTATGATCATAGCGGCTTTCATGTGGGCTACACGGTTTGGGAAAATCAGGTGGTCATAAATTATTTCAATAAAAACGACCCTGTGAGCCTGGATAGCTGCGTTGAGTTCTTTTTGAGCCCCTGGCCGGAGGGAAGCCCTCACTACGCCAATTTTGAGATCAACGCCATAGGCACTTTCCTGGCGAAGAATAGGCCCGGCCCCAATGAGATGCAGTTCGTTGAAAGGAGCGAAACCGACCAAGAGTTTGATATTCGCACCAGCTTGAGCCGTGAAAATTTTGAGAGCTTCAAGGGCCCATTCTGGCAGGTGAGCTATACCGTGCCACGGTCGGTTTTGGAACAATGTTTTCCAGGCTGCCGGCTTGAAAGGGATGCGACCTGGCGGGGGAATTTTTACAAATGCGGTCACGACGATTATCTTAACCATAAAATGGCCTGGAGCGACATTAAAACTGAAAGGCCACAATTTCATTCCCCCCAGTTCTTCGGAACCCTAATATTCGGATAGGCTAACAAAAGCCAGTATATAATCAGCGCTCATGCATATGCTTAACCATCACAAAACAGATGATGGAGGCGTAGCATGGGCTTTTCTTTGGATGAATTGAGGGATGAAATTGAGTCAGGCAGGCGAAAGAGGGAGAAAATGAAAAGGGCGCCCGCCTCCGGAGGGAAATTCCGTCTGGAAAAGGGCGGACTGGCCATGAAGAGCCTTACCATGCTTGGGGCGGCTTTGATACTCTTTGCGGGGGTCAGCATGTTTTTGCCCAAAACGGACGCCCAGACGGAGATGGTGTCCGGCTACAGCGGTGAAAAACAGATTCCCATTTACAGCGTGGAGACTGAGGAAAAGAAGGT
>JBNRMR010000004.1:0-29782 GCA_050309705.1 Christensenellales bacterium
CAAAAGAATTACTTTTTTCTTTGCTTCTTTTCTATGTTCCGTTTTCAAGCTCCTGCGCCACCACCGTTCCCGGCGACAGCTTTGTTATAGTATCATAACGGCTTTTCTTTGTCAAGCCCCTTTCAAAATTCTTTTTTCCTTTTTGAGAATAAAAGGCCGTCTCTTTTCAAGGCGGCCTTCTTTCAGGTCAATTTCCTTATAAACCAGGATTATTTTTCGCAAACAGTGCCAGCTTACAGTAAAAGTCCTCCAGAATCAGCCGGGCATCCAGGTAGTTGTACACACGGACGGGCCTATTCTTGCCTGTATGTATATATAGTGAGGTTTCCTTGTCCACCAAGGGCGCGGGGATCATGTCGAAAAAGAATCTGTGTTCATATAGCATCAGCCCCACCACAGGGGAATCCCCCAGCACCCAGGACTCGCCCGTCCTGAAGTCGCTCTGCCTTGCCGCAGGGGTAAATGCATTTTCGTCCATCAACTGATCGCACAGATACTCGCCTATCTTTCCGCAGGGGCGCACTTTTAGATCCAGTTCGGCAAATGAAACCGGTAGATATTCATAGACATTCTTGGGCACCTGCCAAAGGTCGAGCTCCGATTTCATCACGACGTTGACGGCGTTTATGTCATTGTTCTGGTTATATTCCGGCCTGCCCGCAGGGTATGTGCCCCCACCGATCCATATGGCGGTGAGCCTCCCGGCAATCCTCGGCTCCAGCAGATAGGCGCTGGCAAGGTCGGTCAATGGCCCCATAAATGTCACATAAAGTGGCCTTTCATCGTCCTTCATGGCCTCGCGGATGATTAGCCTTGCGCCTTCGCTGTCCACTGGCGTGTTTTCATCCTCAAGGGGGTGAGGGGCGCCCTTGAATATCATGCCCTCCTTTTCAAAACCCATGAGATCAAATATCTTGGCGATCTCGTCGCAGCTTTGCTCCATCGTATTGCCGCGCTTGGTGCCGAAGTGAGCGCCGATATAGCCCATATTGTCGAACTTAGGCGAGAGCATCGTGTGGACGATTGCGAATTGATCGTCCCCCTCGTTTTTTGCGTCCGTGTTGGTGATGACCCTAATTATCTTCTCCGGGGGCACCTTAAAGCCGTACTTGTTATAGATCATGCCGCTATTCTCCCGTCCATTCTTCTATATTATATGCATGGTCCTCCATGCCGCTTATTATCTCGCCCGTTATTGCGTCTATCTGGAAATAGCCGTTGTCGTCGGTGTAAAGCTCCCAAACAGGGGCAAGCACCGCCTTTTCCGCATCGCCCTTCACCCGAAAAGCGTCGTAAACCAGCTCCGCTCTTTCAAATATCAGATCGCCGTAAAAGTTCAAATCCTCCTGCTCAAGCTTAAACAGGCTCTGGGCAGCGTCCCACGCACTCAGTGTTTGGGCAGCTTCCCCAACGGGCCTGAGCTCACCCTCCAGGTTCAAATATGACATGGCAATAACATCGCCGTTGGAAATAATCGCCGAAACGCCAAGGCTTGAAAGTGAAACTCTCAGCCCATCTATAGGCTCCAGTCGAAGGCAAAAGACATCCTCCCTCTCACCTGGAAAAAGCTCCCTGCCGCTCTCGTCAAAAATGAGATTGCCATCCTTTGCGCCATGAAGCTGCAATACCTCCCTGATGAGGGACTCTGCCCGCTCAGCCCTGACGCCGGGCCTTCCCACTTCTTCGATATCGCCCCGCTCAAAGTAGAGCTGGCCAAACTCAAGATGAAAAAGATAGCGGGTGTAGTCGCTTTCGCTGGCCCATGTTCGGGTTATCTCCGTTATGACCTCGCCATCATAGCTTTCTTCGTATATATATACATCCTCCGCCATGCCGAAGATATAATATAAAAAAGCCTCGGCTTCCACGTTCAGGTATTTTGCCGCATATTTTTGAACATCATATGTTTCGGTCATGCCCGACAACGCCTCAATGCTGAGCACCGCATCCCGCTCGGGCCCGTCATGCTCGCCAATTTCGTCGCCGGTCCTGGCGCGGACGAACTCCACCGCAAATATCCCCAGTGTGATCAGCACAATGGCCGCTAAAGCGGATATTATGATGACGGAGCGCTTGCTCGCCTTTTTGCCGGAATTCTTTTTTCGTTTCATCCCTTCGCCTCCCGCGCCAATTCCTATGATATATCAATATGCCGCCAGCGTCAACGCCGCATAAAAACAGGGAAGGCTCTCGCCTTCCCCGTAAATTTCCTCGTGATTTTTTGCAAAACTATTCCGTAATTATCTTACGCAGATCCTCAACATTCTGGCGCAGGCGGTAATCTGTTTTAAGCTCGTTTGTTATCTTATCACAGGAATGCATCACCGTGGTGTGATCCCTTCCGCTGAACTCAGCGCCTATCCTGGGCAGAGACATGGAAAGCATGTCCCTTATCAAATACATGGCCACCTGCCTTGGCACTGCTATCTCCCTTGAGCGCTTCTGAGACTTCATATCAAGCACGCTTATGCCGTAATAGTCGCTGACAGCATCGATGATGACGTCCGCCGTTATACGCTTCGGGTCCTTGATGGACTTCATGTCTCTCATCACTTCCTGTGCCAGCTCCAGGTCTATGGGCCTTCCCGTCACAGCGGCATATGCCGTTATGCGCGTCAAGCAGCCCTCCATCTCCCTTACGGAGGAGAATACATGCTGGGCGATCATCACGAAAACATCCTCAGATATGAAAAGACCGTCAGCCTCCGCCTTCTTGCGAAGTATGGCCACAGTTGTTTCAAAATCAGGCTTTGTAATGTCCGCCACCAGGCCGGACTCAAACCTTGAAACAAGCCTTTCCTCCAGCATCTGAATATCCTTTGGATGCTTGTCCGATGAAAGGACGATCTGCTTTCCTGACTGGTAAAGGGCGTTGAATGTGTGGAACATTTCCTCCTGGGTGCTAACCTTGCCGGCGATAAACTGTATGTCGTCGATAAGGAGTATGTCCAATGTGCGGTACTTTTCCCGAAGCTCTATGTTGCGCTGGGATTGTATGGCCGATATCAGCTCGTTTGTGAAGCTTTCGCTGGTGACGTAAAGCAGCTTTATGTCCGGCTTATATTTGATTATGTGATTGCCTATGGCGTGCATCAGATGTGTTTTCCCAAGGCCAACTCCCCCATAAATAAAAAGAGGGTTATAGGCCGTTCCCACCGAGTTTGAAACCGCCATGGACGCCGCGTGGGCAAAGCGGTTGGATGAGCCCACCACAAAGCTGTCAAATGTGTATTTGGGGTTGAGCAAAATGTTGTTTCGGGGCCTCATCTGAGCGGCGCGCTCCTTGGCCTCTGCGGGCAGCACAAAAACAACCTTGCGAAAAACACCCGTCACCTGTTCAAGGGCGTTTTCGATATATATGCTGTAGCGCTGGCGCACATAATTTATCTGGTAATCCCTTTGGAGCATCAGCACCACCTGCTCCCTGTCATATGACACCGGAATGATGGGTTTTATAAAGTTTTCATAGCTCATCTCGCTAAGCTGTGATCTCAGGGCCTGAGAAGCCATATTCCATGCGTTTTGCAGATCAAAGTTCAAATCCTGCACTACATTACCTCCCGTGTAAAAAAAAGCGGACTCGCTCCGCAAAAGCCATTAAAAAAATCCCGGTGAGTTTACATTATATCATATATTTTGCATTTGTAACATAAGCGCCGCGAATATTTTAACGGATTATTGGTTAAAATGCGAATTGTTGAAAGGGCGATCTCTTTCGCGGCGATATTCGGCTATTCTTCCCAGAGCAAAGCGCGGCATGGTGCGCCGTCGCAGCCCTCCACTTTAAGAGGCGCGGCGCAAAGCTTATAATCTCCCGGGCCAACCATAGAAAGATCCAGGCTCTCCAGTATTATCACTTCCGCAGAAAGAAGAATCACATGGGTGCTGGCCGGAGCCTCCGGCAGACCCACTGTCATGCCTTCCACGCCCACCAGCAAAATGCCGGCATCCACCAGGGCCTGCGCCGCATCGTCGTCCAGCACAACATCGCCTTTTATCAGCAGCCGCTTTTCCCAGAGGGCCGACAGCGCCTTGACCTCCTGCGCGCTTATGCGCCCGTCCTTTTCCCAAACGGTGCAAGGACCCACAAAACGAAAAAGCTCCATTTGGTCTATGGTTCTTCCGCCGCCTATGAAGTGGCTTGGAGCGTCCACATGGGTGCCGCTGTGGGAGGTCATGCACAGATGGGATTTGCTGTAGCCATCGCCGCTTTCCGTGCTGCTGACAACTTCAACCGCCGGAGCCATGTCATCGGGAAAAACCGGCGCGGTCAAAAGCCCTCTTGAAATATCGTATATCTTCATTGCTGTTCCCGGGCAAGCCGGCCTCCCTTTTCTTTTATATTAAGGCCTTAAGGGCAGAGGTTAAAACTAAATATCCTCCTGCGCAGAAGCCTCCGCCAACTTCCCCAAAACGCCGCCGGCCCTTATGGCTCTTAGCAATTTGTCCTTAGCATCCGGGGTAATGGTGCAAAGGTGACTTAACAGCTCCTTCATCTCCTGCCGCTTGGTGTGGCCGTTTGCCGGGCAGGGATTGTGGACTATGGGAAGCTCAAGCTTCTTCGCCATGCTTATTACATGGGCTTCCGGTAGATATATCATGGGCCGTATGGCGGTAATGCCTGTGCGGGTCAGATATGTCTTTGGGGAAAATGTGTGGAGCCTTCCTTCAAACAGCAGGCTTAAAAAGAGCGTCTCCAGAAGGTCCTCCCTGTGATGCCCCAGCGCAACCTTGTTGGCGCCGATCTCCCTGGCCAGTGAATTTAACGCGCCCCTTCGCAGGTTTGCACAAAGCGAACATGGGTTTTTCTCCTTGCGCTCGTCAAAGACGATGCGGGCAATCTCGGTTTTACGAATTATGTATGGCACGCCCAGTTCGCCGCAGAGCGCCTTCACTTTTGAAAAGTCCAAGCCGTCCATGCCCATATCCAGAGTTGCCGCAGTAAGCTTAAAGGATGCTTTGGAAAAATACTGATAGAGCCTTAGGGCCCGGAGCAGCAGAAGGCTGTCCTTTCCCCCGGAAACGCCGATGACGATATGATCTCCATCGGATATCAGGTCAAAGTCCTTATCCGCCCTGCGGATGCATCCCAGTACTTTCTTCATGCGCAATTACCTCGCGTTTTTTTGCATTGCATTATGGCGGACGCACTTTACAGAGAAAGCGCCAAAATCCGCGGGGTTCATTATACTACATCAGAGCGCCTGAGGGAACAATAACTTTTTTGTTTCCATCAGTGAGGGCCCCACCCGCCCACGAAAAACAAAGCGCGCTCCACGCGCTTTGCATTTCTCCCACTCGGCGCCGCGGATGAAAGCAGCCTTGCTCCCGCTCTTTTTCTCAGCTCACAGCTTAACCGGCAGCGGCCCCTTCACGGAAATTCCATCTCGGGAGACATCGCAATGCAGCGCTAATATGTTCACGCCGCTCTTTGCCGCAAGCCTCAGCGCCTCTGCAAACTGCGGGTGTTTTTCTTCGTTCGGGGAAAAGCGCAAAGCAAAGTCCGCCTTCACGATGAAGACCGCCCAGCTTTCATAGCCCTCCGCCGCCGCCCGGGATAGATGCTCCAGATGGCGCACTCCTCTTTCTGTGGGCGCATCGGGAAAGAGAGCCCTGCCATTTTCGATCAAAGTGACTCCCTTTGTCTCCACCAGATGCCCTGTGCCGTCCACGTCCGTGATCATAAAATCAAGGCGAGATGATAAATATTTATACTCACGCTTTATCTCGGCGGGCTTAATCGGCCCGTGACCCGCGAGCAGCCATTCCTCGAAAAGGCGGTTGGGAGCCTGGCTGTCGATGTTCACATAACCTTGATCGGTTTTCACGCCGATAAGGTCGTAGCCCGTTTTTCTCGCGGAGGGATTCATCCTTTGAACCGCCAGATGAGCGCCGGGAGTCAGCAGCTCGCTCAGCCGCCCGGTGTTCTTCACATGGCAGCGGGTTTCCTCGCCATCGATTACCGCGATGGCCACAAAACGATTAGGCCGCGAAACAAAAATCCCGTCGCAGATATTATCGTAGTGCATCTTCCCTCACCTTCATGCCCAGCGCCCGCGCCGGCACAAAGCCCATCGCTCCGCTGGCCTGCATCACATAGGCAAACTGCCCACAATTTCCATCCAGAAGCGCCAGCTCCTCGCCTTTCTCCACGGTCATAAAAAAAGAATTGGAGTTTCTTTTATAAAAAAAGCCTTCGTTGTCCTCGGCCAGATGCTCGCTTTTCACAAGGCCGATCTGCCCTGATATCTTCTTCCTGCAAAGGGCGAATTCCGCACCCCTTTGGAGAAGCTCCAGGCGGTAATCCGGCCAGTTGTCCTGCATTGGCGCAATCGGGTTCTCCCCGAAAACATCGCAGGCCGCCTCAAACATAGGAAAGCGGTGGACATATTCGCAGGAAATTTCGCCGCCTTTTATCACCAGAGCGTTCAGCCTGCACCAGCGTTTCACCATCACACCGCCGTCAATGCCGATGATGTTACGGTCTTCATGGACCAAAAGCCCGCCGGAAGCATAACCCTCTCCAAAGTTCGATGTGGGATAATGCCCCACGACCACCCGCTTGCCGGTGTTATTCTCGCCGCTGTATAGGTACTCGCCGTCAGAAAGCAGCGCCTTGGGGTCAGCCTTTCCTTCTTCGGGGATCTCCCTCATGCCAGCGTGCACAAAAATGGTGTCCGGAGTTTCCAGGTAAAGGGGCAGATCCCTTAGCCATCGGATGATATGGCCGTATTCCCTGTCAATTGCGTCGCAGGCCGCGTCCAGATTGCCACCGTCTATCTGAGGATATCCCAGGCTCTTTGCCCATGAGGAAAAGATGTCGCCCTTCCACTTGGGGACATAGCGCAAAAGCCAAGAGCGGTCGCCTAAATAGCTGTCAGTGTTGTATTTCTCGCCGTTTCCCGACAGCACAAAGACATTCTCCCGCTTGTCCAGCTCATATACCAGCTCGGTCATCTCGCGACAGTCGGGGCCCTTGTTGCAAAAATCGCCCAATATCACAAGCGCGTCCTTTTCAGTGAGCTTCACTTTTTCAAGCAAGGCCAAAAAAAGCGCCATATCGCCGTGCATGTCGCTGATGCAAACTACCCTTTCCCGGCCTAAAAAATTCGCCCTTATATATTGTTTCTTTGTCAATGCGCCGTTCCCCTCGTGCTTTCATATGAAATTATTATAGCACAAGCCTCATTCAAACAAAAGCGCGACAAAAAAGGCCCCCTCAAAGCAGAGAGCCTTTTAAGTTTTACTTTTTACTAATTACACCTTCAGGTTGTAGAAGCACTTAAGCCCTCCGTAGACCGCGCTGTCACCCAACTGGGATTCGATCTTAAGAAGCCTGTTGTACTTGGCTACGCGGTCAGTCCTGCTCATGGAGCCGGTCTTGATCTGGCCCGCGTTGGTGGCCACGGCGATGTCGGCGATGGTCACGTCCTCGGTCTCGCCGGAGCGGTGGGAAACCACTGCGGTGTAGCCCGCGCGCTTTGCCATCTCGATTGCCTCGAAGGTCTCAGTCAGTGTGCCTATCTGGTTGACCTTGATCAATATAGAATTGCACATGCCCATCTCGATGCCCCGGGCAAGGCGCTTGGTGTTGGTGACGAAGAAGTCATCCCCAACCAACTGAACCTTGTCGCCCAGGCGGGCGGTGAGCTTTTTGTAGCCGTCCCAGTCGTTCTCGTCCAGGCCGTCCTCGATGGAGATGATGGGGAAGTCGGTCACCAGCTCCTCGTAAAGGTCGATCAGCTCGTCAACAGTCAGGCTCCTGCCCTCGCCGGCCAGGTCATATTTACCAGTTTCCTTGTTGTAGAACTCGGAGGAAGCCACGTCCATGGCGATTTTGACGTCCTCGCCGGGCTTGTATCCAGCCTGCTTGATGGCCTCAACGATGACCTCAACAGCCTCGCGGTTGCTCTTAAGGTTGGGGGCAAAGCCGCCCTCATCGCCCACGGAGGTGCTTTCGCCCTTGTCGGAAAGGACTTTTTTAAGGGCATGGAAAACTTCCGCACCCATGCGGATGCACTCCCTGAAAGAGGGTGCGCCAACGGGCATTATCATGAACTCCTGGAAGTCCACGGAGTTGTCGGCGTGGGAACCCCCGTTCAATATGTTCATCATGGGGGTGGGAAGCTGCTTTGCGTTGAAGCCGCCCAGGTACTGGTAAAGGGGCAGGCCGTGATAGTCTGCCGCGGCGTGAGCAACAGCCATTGAAACGCCCAAAATGGCGTTTGCGCCCAGCTTGCCCTTGTTCTCGGTGCCATCCAGAGCTATCATCGCCCTGTCAATGCCCACCTGGTCGGTCACTTCATAGCTATTCACCAGAGCGGGAGCGATGACATCGTTCACATTGGCAACCGCCTTCAAAACACCCTTGCCCAGATAGCGCTTTTTGTCGCCATCGCGAAGCTCAATCGCCTCGTGTTCGCCCGTGGAAGCGCCGGAGGGAACCATGGCTCTGCCGTATGCGCCGGACTCGGTGTATACCTCGACTTCAACAGTGGGGTTTCCCCTGGAGTCGATGACTTCAAGAGCGCTGATTTTTGTAATAATAGACATTTAAAATTCTCCTTTGCATAAAGTTTTTGCCCAGGCAATTATATCATATTCCCCTGGCTAAAGGAAGCATGAAACAGCCTTATTTTGTTAATATTATGTTCAGTATGTTGAGGAATCATCCCCCGGGTGGTATACTTAACTTATTGATATCTAAGGATTTCGGAGGCGTATTATGGAAAGATATGATGTGTATTTTGGCAGTTTCGCCAGCCGTGGCGGCACATATGTGCCCTTCTACGAGTTCAGCGAAAAGGATGGCTCTTTGGAATATAAGGGAAAACTGGACGGCCTTTTCAATCCATCCTACACCAATTTTGATCAAGCGTTTGAATATTTCTTCAGCGTCTCAAAGGAAAAGGAGACGGGCAAGGGCTTTGTCCATGTTTGGAAGGCGGAAGGCGGCGAAATGCGCTTTTTGGACAAATACCACACCGGCGGCAAGGACCCCTGCTATGTGATGGTGGACAGAACCAATTCATTTGTGGCCGCCGCCAACTATTCCTCCGGCAGCTTCAGAATCTGGAAGCTGGAGGAAGACGGCAAGCTGACCCCATACGGCCAGACCAAGCGCCACCAGGGCCAAAGCGTGGACCCAAAGCGCCAAACTCAACCCTACTGCCACAGCACAGTCTGGTCCCCCTGGCATGACATCGTCTATGTCTGCGACCTGGGAACCGACAGAGTGGTCTGGTATAAGAACGACGAAAAAAAGCAGGCTTTCGTCAAAGAGGGCCAGGTGAAGATAAAGCCCGCCGGCAGCGGCCCCAGGCATCTGACCTTCGCGCCGAACAGGCAGGTGGCCTATCTTCTCAACGAGATGGGCAGCACGATGGCAGTCTTTAAAGTGCTGAACAACGGCGCGCTTATCGAGATGCAGCACCTTGCCGCTTTGCCTGACAGCTTCGACGGCGTAAGCACCTGCTCGGATGTGCATGTGAGCCCTGACGGGAAGTTTGTCTACGCCTCCAACCGCGGCCATGACTCCCTTGCCATATACAGCATTGATCAATACGGCCAGGCAAGCATAGCAGGCTACGCGCCCTCATTAGGCAAAACGCCCCGGGGCTTTGCCATCTCCCCCTCTGGCAAGTGGCTCATATGCGCCAATCAGGACAGCAATAACATAATCGTCTACCTCAGAGATGAAGAAACAGGGTTGCTCGAGCCGAAGCATGAATATGAAAGCTCCGTCGGTCTTGTGAACGTGAGGTTCAAGCTGAAATGATGGAGCCCCGCAGGGGCGGCGCTTCGCGCCGCCCCTGCGGGGGAAAAGGGTTCCGCCCTTTTCCCCCGCACCCCCATATTCCGCAAGGGGATAACTCCCCTTGACCCCTCATCGCCAAAATGAATCTTTCAGCGCTTTATAAATCAGGAGGACGATATGACCGAATTGAAGGATCTAAAAAGAATCGTTTACGAACAAAACATAGAGCTTGTAAGCCGAGGGCTGGTGGTTTACACATGGGGAAATGTCAGCCAAATCGACAGGGCAAAGGGCGTTTTTCTGATAAAGCCCAGCGGCGTTCCCTATGCGGATATGAAGCCCGATGACATGGTGGCGGTGGATCTTGAGGGCAATGTGGTGAGCGGCTCCCTTCGTCCCTCCTCCGACATGCCCACCCACCTGGCGCTTTACAGGGCCTTTCCCCAGATCGGCGGCGTTGTACACACCCATTCCAGATACGCCACCGCCTGGGCCCAGTCCGGCCTTGCCATACCCGCCCTTGGCACCACCCACGCCGACTACTTCCACGGCCCGGTACCAATCACAAGGGCTCTTTGCGCAGACGAGATAAACGGCGAATATGAATCGGAAACGGGCAATGTAATAATCGAAACGTTTGAGGGCATAAACCCCCTTCATCTTCCCTCTGTGCTGGTCAAAAACCATGGCCCTTTTTCCTGGGGGAAGAGCGCCGCCGAAGCCGTCCACAACGCTGTGGTTCTGGAGGAACTGGCCGCAATGGCCTATATCTCGAAGGGCATAAATCCACTGGCGCAGAACGCACCTCAAGCGCTGTTGGACAAGCACTTTGAGCGCAAGCACGGAGAAAAAGCCTACTATGGACAAAAAACGGCCGGAGAACGGAGGGATGATAAGTGAATAATATCGATTCATTACTAAAATCTTTTATTGAAAAAAAGATGGCGGCGGGAGTCTCCGCACTGGTGACAAAAAACGGGCGGGAAGCATACTTCGGCAGTTTCGGGCTTGCCGATATAGATCAAAACCTTCCACTGGAAAGAAGCAGCGTCCTTCGGGTCTATTCAATGACAAAGCCGGTCACAGCCGCCGCGGCAATGATGCTGATGGAAAGAGGCGCCTTTTCTCTGGATACGCCCATAAGCGAGTTTTTGCCGGAGTTTGCCCACACTCCCGTCTGCGAGGAGATCGACGGCCGGGTCGAACTCGTTCCAGCCAAGCGCCCGATAACCATATTCAACCTCCTGACAATGACCTCCGGCATTTCATACGGCGATAACAATGGCGTGAACGCCGCCACCACTGCCGCCAACGGCTATGTCGAGAAGCTGATGCGGGACATGCTCAAAGGCGAGCGTGATAACCAAGAAATCGACACGGTCACTTTTGCAAAAATGTTGGCGAAATGCCCCCTTTGCTTCCATCCCGGCGAAGAATGGCGCTATGGCATGAGCACCGATGTGCTGGGCGCGGTTATAGTTGCAATATCAGGAAAACCGCTGAGCAGCTTCTTCCAGGAAAACATATTTGATCCCCTGGGCATGGAAAGCACCTGCTTTGTAAATCCCGATGCGCCGGAGCATATAAAAAGCAGGCTTGCAAAAACATACATCCCCACAAACAGGGGGCTGGTTGAGAAAAAGCGGTCTTTGATGTTCGAATTTGCGCCCCACAGGATGCTCCACTCGGGAGGGGCAGGCCTTATATCAACCTTGGACGACTTCGCCAAGTTCGGCAACATGCTCCTGAACGATGGCGAGTTAAGCGGCGAAAGGCTCCTCAAGGCAGAAACCGTGAAGTTGATGCGCACAAGGCAACTTGATGGCCGCCAGCAGGACACCTTCGGCCATGCCGAAGACAGAAGCGGCTACAGCTATGGCCTGACCATGCGCGTTTTGGAGAACCCCACCCTCACCGATTACGCCGAGAGCAAGGGCTCCTTCGGCTGGAATGGCGCTGCCGGCACAAGCCTTCGGATGGACCCTGTGAAAAGGACAGTCCTCGTATTCGGCTGCCAACGAATCCCCTCAGATCATGCGCTCTTCCTGCCCGCCGTCACCCAGGCAGTCGCCAAAACCATATGATCTTCATTCAATAATAATATGTAAAAAAACCAGCGGGAGCGGAGGACTTGAATCTTCCGCCCTTTCTTTTCCCGGCTTGATTTCACTGGGAAAATATGCTTTAATTAGGTCATCGGTAAAGAAAAAGCGAGGGCTGGCGCTCTGCTGTCAATCGTCATAGCGGCCAGGCTTCATCAGCAAATATAAGCAGAATGAAAGGTGCATGCCATGATTATTCCAAATTTTCACGAGGATCTTACAAGGCTACATGTGAACACCGAGAAAAACCGCAGCTATTACATCCCCTGCGAAACGAGGGAGGAGGCCCTTTCCGGTGGCAGCTCCCGGGTGACGAACCTGTGCGGCGACTGGCATTTTGCCTACTTTCCCTCCCCCTATGATCTGCCTCAGGACGCCTTTTCGCCAGATTACGGCCGGGAGAACATGCGCACCATCCCTGTGCCTTCCGCCTGGCAAATGCATGGCTACGACCACCACCAATACACGAACATCAAATACCCCTTCCCCTACGATCCGCCCTATGTGCCCTCCATGAACCCTTGCGGGCTGTACATTCGTGAGTTTGAACTGCCGGAATTTGCGCCGGGCACACGCCATTATATAAACTTTGAGGGGGTGGATTCCTGCTTCTATCTTTATATCGGCGGAAAGTTCGTGGGCTACAGCCAGGTTTCCCATTCCACAAGCGAGCTTGACGTGACGAATTTTGTCACCCAGGGCAAGAACCATATTGCTGTGCTGGTGCTTAAATGGTGCGACGGCAGCTATCTGGAGGATCAGGACAAGCTGAGGATGAGCGGCATATTCCGGGAAGTATACCTGCTTTCCCGCCCGGAAAAGCATCTGCGTGATTTCTTCATACATACAAATCTCCTGGATGGCGGAAAGGCCGAGATCAGCGTGGAGCTGATGCGCCGAGGCGACTGCGACATCTTTGCCGAGCTGCTTTGCCCGGACGGAAACACCGCCGCCAACTGCTGGGCCGAGGGCGGCAAGCTTTCATTCACTGTGGAAAGCCCCGTTCTTTGGAACGCTGAACAGCCCGCTCTTTACACCCTGATCATAAACGCCGGGGGTGAATTCATCGCCCAGAAGGTGGGAATCCGCCAGATAAGTATATCCGACGGCGTGCTTTTGCTAAACGGAGTTCCAGTGCGCTTTAACGGCGTTAACCGCCATGATAGCGACCCGGTTTTAGGCCCTGCAGTCACCCGGGAATCCGTCATAAAAGATCTTGCCTTGATGAAACAGCATAACATAAATGCCATCCGCACCAGCCATTACCCCAACGCGCCCTGGTTTACGGAGCTTTGCGATGAATACGGCTTCTATGTGATTTTGGAGGCGGACATCGAGTGCCACGGCGCCACAACCATATACGGCGGCGGCGCTGACAAAACCTACAGCCTTATCGCCCGGGACAGCCGCTTTGACGAACCCATACTTGACCGGGTTCAGCGCGCCGTTGTTAGGGATAAGAACCGCCCCAGTGTGCTCATCTGGTCCCTGGGGAACGAATCCGGCTATGGCCCCAGCTTCGAGAAGGCCGGCAGATGGGTCAAGCAGTACGATCCTTCCCGCCTTTTGCACTACGAGGGCGTCAGATGGCAGGGCGGAGGGCATGTGTACGAAGGCTCGGCGCTGGACTTTCACAGCCGTATGTACGCACCCCTTTCCGATATAATCGATTATTTTGAAAGCGAAAGCAATGGCGCAGCGAAAAAGCCCTTTGTGCAATGCGAATACATACACGCCATGGGCAATGGCCCCGGCGATGCCGAGGATTACTTTGAGTTGATGGAAAAATACCCAGGGTTTTGCGGCGGCTTCGTCTGGGAATGGTGCGATCACGCCGTGTACATGGGCCGCACAGCCGACGGCAGACCTAAATATTTCTATGGCGGCGACTTTGGCGAGTTCCCCCACGATGGCAACTTCTGCATGGACGGCCTGGTCTATCCCGACCGCACGCCCCATAAGGGCCTGCTGGAATACGCCAATGTGTGCCGACCTGTCCGCGCCCGGCTGGAGGATGACGGAGCCATCACATTCACAAACAAGCTGCGCTTCACCAACACGAACGAGCTGCTGACCGCCTCATGGACCTTCACCCGAAACGGAAAGGCCGTGGCCTCGGGAAGCCTCCAGCTTGATATCGCCCCCATGGAAAGCAAGACAATAAAGCTGGATTATCCTGCGGCTGACCGGGGCGACTGCTGCCTGGACATCAGCTATATCCAAACTGCACATATGCCCTTCACCTCCCCCGGTCACATTCTGGGCTTTGACCAGATAGCACTGCGTCTGGAGGAGTTTATTGTGCCCGCACCGGCAAAGGCTCCGGCCCCTGCCATAGAGCAGCATGACACTGCCATCATCGTGGAAGGGCCAGCCTTCCGCTATGTGTTTGGCAGGCTGACCGGCACATTTTCAAAGATGAGTTATTGCAACAGGACCCTTCTGGAAAAGCCCATGGGCTTCAATATCTGGCGCGCCCCCACCGACAATGACCGTCAAATCCGCCTGGAGTGGCAAAACGCCGGCTATGACCGTGCCACTGTGAGGGTTTATGAGTCCTCCGCCGCTGTGGAAGATGGCTCCGCGGTGATACGGGCAAGGCTGTCCATCGGCGCGGTTTACATCCAAAACATCCTTAATATAGACGCCATCTGGCGCATTGACGGCGAAGGTGGCGTCCACGCGGAGCTTTCCTGCCTGAGGGATACGGCGCTGCCCTTCCTTCCCCGCTTTGGGCTGCGCATGTTCCTTCCCGCTGAAATGCACACAGCGCAGTATCTGGGCTGGGGCCCCCACGAAAGCTACTGCGACAAGCGCCGCGCATCCCGCTTCGGCCTTTTCAGTGCCACCGCGGGGGATATGCACGAGGATTACCTTAAGCCCCAGGAAAACGGCAGCCACTGGGGTTGTAAATCGGTTAAGATTCACGGCGGGGGAAGCGCACTTACCGTGCGCTCAAGCGGCTTCAGCTTCAATCTTTCTCCCTACACACAGGAGGAGCTTACCGGCAAGGCCCACAACTTCGAGCTGGAAAAATGCGGCCATTCGGTATTCTGCCTGGACTATGCCCAAAGCGGCATCGGCTCCAACAGCTGCGGCCCGGCGCTCCTTGAAAAGTATCGCTTCCAGCCGGAAAGTTTCACGTTTGCGTTCCACATGCAGCCCACCGCCGAATGAGCGCTGGGTCAAGAAAGAAGTGGTGATCATGTCGGAAATCAATCGATGCTTATATCTTGATGCGCAGCATAATCTTACTATTGAGGAAAGGGAAATCCCCCGCCCCGGGAAGGGCGAGGTCTTAATAAAAATTGCCGCCAACGGCATCTGCGGCTCTGATGTCCATTTCTTCAGGGAAGGCAGGCTCGGCAATTTTGTCGTGACAGAGCCATACATACCCGGCCATGAGGCCAGCGGCACCGTTGCGGCGGTTGGCGAGGGCGTCCGAAAGCTGCGGGAGGGTGACAGGGTGGTCATCGAGCCGGGCATTGCCTGTGGCCGTTGCAGCTTATGTAAAATTGGCAGGTATAATCTCTGCCCGGATGTGGTCTTCTTATCCGCGCCGCCGATAAACGGCACCTTTTGCGACTATATCGCCGTTCATGAAAGCTTCGTTTTCCCCATACCCGATTCCCTTTCGCTGATTGACGCCGCCCTGGCGGAGCCCTTAGCAGTGGCAGTTCATGCAGTTAACCGGGCGCGAGTGCAGCCGGGAACAACAGGCATTGTAGTGGGCGCGGGGCCGATCGGCCTGCTAACGCTGCAGGCCTTCAAGGCGGCAGGCGGCGGACGGGCCATATGCGTTGACATGATTGAGCAGCGCCTTTCCCTGGCAAAGCAGCTTGGCGCTGACGAAGCCTTTCTCCCCGGCGATTCCTCCTTGCTCAACATCGGCGATGCGGTCTTTGAAACTGCGGGAAGCTCCAAAGCCACGGCCGGGCTGTTCTCCATGGCGCGTCCGGGCGGCAAAGTTGTTCAGGTGGGTTGGCCTGATAAAAACCTGGTGGAGTTGGATGTGGCCGCCCTTCTTGACAAAGAGCTGGATTATATCGGCGTCAACCGCTATGCCAATGCCTTCGGCACGGCCATCGCATGGCTTTGTGACGGCAGGATAAAGACCCAAGAACTGATCACCCATCGTTTCGCCTTTGACAGAGCGGCAGACGCCTTCAAATGGGCAGCCGAACACCCCCGGGAAACCCTTAAGGTTATTGTGGAAAACTAGCGCCCTTCTCCTTCTTTGGGGAAATCGGCGGAAGAAACAGATTATCAAAATACGAAGAAAGCGCCGGGCCAGGAGCAACAACTCCATTTCCGGCGCTTTTATTATGCTTTTACAAATACTTTTTGTAAGATACAAGTGTCAATTTATCATTCACAACATTTTCTGCGCCCTCGCGCCTGTAGCCGAGCTTTTCATAAAAATGCAGATTGCGCTTTTCCTGCAAAATCGTATCGAGCTCCCACGAGGCCGCGTCCGGATATCGGGCTTCCACCATTTGCATGGCAATTCCCCCTATCCCCAGGTTTTGAAATCGAGGAAGAACAAAAATGCCGCCAAGGCGATAGCGCGCGGACTCCGCCCGCCAGGCCACGCGAACGCCGCCAACAGCTTCGCCGTCCTTTAGTATGAAAAAATGCTCTCCATCAGAGCGATTCAGCCGTTCAACAATCCGCCCAAATGTTTCCGTTGCCGGACTTGTTTCATGATCTTGATATTTTTCCAGCAGCGGCAAATACGCTTCAATCTGCAGCTCCAGCCATATCTCGGCTTGCTCCTGGGTGACCTTTTGAAGTCGAACCATCATCGCAATTCCTTTCCAAACATTCACCCTCTGAAGCGCGCCTGGCGGCGGTCTGCCGGTTCCACGCGCGCTTAATGCTTCAATTCTTTTAGCCAAATCATTTGTAAATATTTCCCATGACGCTGTTCCAGTGCTTTTCAGCATGATCCAAAAGCCTTTGGGCGTTTTCTTCAGGCATGGGCGCAAAATACATGAACAACGCCCTTGAGCCATATCTTTCAACAAGCTTATCCAGCCGTTTTATCTGTTCATCCAAGCTGCCTGAATATATGTGAACCCAAAGTCCCTTGCCCGCCCTTACAGCTTTATCATATATATCAAACCATTCTTCAAAGCTGCCGTCGGGGTTATAGCTTCCGCTGGTCCATTGCAGGGCATCTATTTCATCAATTTCAAGTATGGCGTCCAGATGTTTTACAGCGTCGGGCCCATCCAGATGATACAGCACATTATCAAGGCGCTTTGCCTGCTTTCTCAGCGATTCCTGCACAAAATCCCGGAACTGGCCGGGGGACATCACCGCCGAAAAGTCGCATTGAAGCTTTGCAGTCCTGCCCTCGCCCCAGATCTGGAATGTGGTGTAGGCAGAGCTGTTGCCCTCATATTTTACGATATCAAAAAAACTGTCGTAATAGTCGAAGTAGATATCGTCCAGCTCAGCGATGCGCCTGCTTATTTCCTCGGGCTCATCGATCATATCATATATTAGGTTTTGTCCGCCTCGCATGGAGGCCAAAATGTCCAGATTCTCGATTATGTCCGGTATGCAAAGGATGACATCCTCGCCTATGAGGGCTTTGATATCCCTGTATAGCTGTGTGTGTTTTTTGAAATATTTGTTTTCGGGGTCGAATTCCAGCTTGCCGATATCCCTCCAGTCTTTTATGAAGTCCTCATACCAGACTGTGTTCATATCGAAAATCGTGTTGCAACCCAGGTAGGATGCCATGGAGCCTGGGCCGAAATCGGGGTTTATATTGGGGAAAGACTCCGCAAGAAATTCGTGGTTTTCACAAAAATGCCTATATCTTTCCACCCGCTTTTGGGGGTCGAAATACTTCTCCTGAACATTCTTGGAAAGCAGCGCCCCCGCCTTTTCTTTGTCATGCTCTTTTTGGGCTATAACGCACATAAGGGGCCTGCCCTCGTTCTTTCGCTGCCAATAGTTACGCCATTTTGTCTTTGTCTCATCCCAGTTCTTTTTATAGAGCATTTTTATCCTCCCTCTTCAAAGCCATCGGCTTTCCCGGCCGCTTCTAAAAGCTCACAGCTTTTTTGCCGCCATCATACTTCACTGTCTTTTCAAGCTTGCCGCCCAGATTATTGAACACAGTAACATCAAACTCGCAAGAGCAGGGGTAGTCTCCCTCGATATGGCTGATGCGCAGCTCTCTTTCCCGGTCTATCCACTCAAGCTTAACAACCGCGTACTCGCCCTTTTCATATGCATAGTCAACCCCATTGTCGAAGTAAAGCTCGAATTCGCCATCCGCACCGGAGTATATTTCAAGGGCATCGAACTCTTTAAGCTCCCTTGCCATCGGTATGATGGCGCCGGACTTGGCATAAAGCGGCATGGTTTCAACGGGGGCAAATGCTCTGATCATCTGTCCGGGGTCGATCGCTTCCTTCATATAATAATCATACCACCAGCCCTGTGTAAGCCGCGGCAGGTAAACATCCCTGTGCTGATCCTTGTCCAGCCTTGCATTGCCCGGGCCAAACTCCATGGGCTCGAAAACAGGGCAAACCAAGAAACTCTTTCCGTACATGAACTGGTCATCGATCCCTATGGCCCTTTCGTCGTGGGCGAAGTCGAAAGCCAGGCTCCTCATCATGGTGAAGCCCTTGCGGTATACCTGGGATGCCAAAGAATAGCTGTAGGGCAGGAGGCTGTGCCTTAGCTTTATGTACTTCACAATGCTGTCATAGCATTTTTCTCCCTTATCGCCAAATTGCCAGGGTTCCCTCGGGGCGTCTGTTCCATGGGAGCGCATTATGGGCAGGAATGCACCCATCTGCAGCCACCTGGCGTAAAGCTCGCGGTAGCCATAATCGGAAGCTCCGCCGTCAAAATCGCCCTGCCAGAACCAGGGAGCATCGCCCACATTGTTCTTGTCCCTGCGTCTCCAGGTTTCATTTGCGCCAACAAAAAACGCGCCGATATCCAAAGTCCAATAGGGTATGCCGCTGATGCACATGCTAAGCCCCTCGGCCAACTGGTCCTTGAACACCTGCCATGTGGCCATTATATCCCCCGACCAGAGGATTGCGCCGTATTTTTGAATGGAGGGATAGCCGGAGCGGGTCAGGTTCACCACCCTCTTTTCCTCAGAGCTGCTCCTTTGGTTTTCATACATCCCCTTTGCGTGGAACAAGGCATAGGCGTTGGCGTTCCTGGCGTCGAAGTATTTAGTCAAAGATTCTTTGGACAGAAAATATCTTTCCTCATCGCTCAGTTTTACCGCGCCTTTCCAGTCCGGCGTGAAGGGCTCGGTGGAATCGCACCACCACCCATCCACCCCCGATGAAAACAGCTCGGCCTCGCACTGCTTCCAATAAAGCTTGCGGGCCTCCTCGTCGAAGGCGTCATATGTGGAAAGGTTCGCCAGCAATTTCCCCGCCTTTAGCATTTCTGCGTTGTTTTCGCTGTTTTTGTGCATGCTGGGCCACACGGAGATAAGCAGCGCCTTTCCCCTTTCATGCAGCTCATCCATCAGCGCATTAAAATTGGGGAAGCGGGATTTGTCCAAAATCTTGTTCCCCCATTTCCCATCCTCCCAGGAGAGCCAGTCAAGAATTATGCAGGAAAGGGGGATATCCCTTTTTTCAAACTCCTTCACTGTTTCCAGAATTTCATACTGAGTTTTATATCTTTCCCGGGATTGGATGTAGCCAAATGCCCATTTGGGAAGCATCACCGCCGCCCCCGTGAGCCAGCGGATCTTCCCAATTATATCGTCGAAATCCTCGCCGGTGACGATATAGTAATCAATATGGTCTACAGCGTCGAACTCCACAGTAATTATGCTGTCTCTTTCCTCATATGTCATCAAGCAATTGGCGTCAAAAAACACTGCGTAATTATTGCTGGACACAAAAACTGGCATTGGAATCTTCATATTGTTTTGGTAAAGATATTCCTTCTCATCCCGGTGGTTTAGCATTCCATGCTCGTTTTGCCCGAGCCCGAATATAAGCTCCCCATCAGTTATCTGGAAATTGATTTTCCCCGAAAAAGCCTCGCCTATCTTCACCGATGCCGCATTCTCAATGGAGGACCTTTCACCGTCAGCCGTTTGCCGGGTGACAATCTTGACTTTGTCATCAACAGCATAGCTGATTATTTCCCTCTCTTTAAGCTCCCATGACAGCATTTTTATCACACTGCCTGCGGTGCTTTGAAAATCCACTTCCTCGCTCCTGTAAAAAATAACAGGCTCCACCTTTTCCTGAATAAGATAGCTTGCAGCCGGTATGGCGCTTCCTTTAGAGCAAACAATCCTCGTTATATCCTCTGTGATTCGCATATTGCCCTCCTATTTATTGCAGTTTACTAACGTTATCCGGTAGCTCTTACCCTTGTCCGTTTTGACAATATATCCTTTTTCAGTCTTTTGGGCGCAGATGCTAACCCCGTTTTCTTGAAAGTCAATGGCCTGCGATGTGATTATTTCCAGATCTTCCCCAAGGCAAGACTTAATCTCCGCCTCCTTTAAGGCTCCATCCCGCCAAACAATGCTCACCTCAAAGCCCTTTCGCGCCCGCAGACCGGACACCGAACCGCTTTTCCAGGCCCTTGGCAGGGCGGGAAGAAGCTTGATTGCATAATCCTCATAGTGGCTGTGCAGCAGCATCTCCACGATGCCGGCTGAAAACCCCATGTTGCCGTCTATCTGAAAGGGAGGGTGCATATCGAAAAGATTGTTGTAAATGGAGTTATTGAAAAGCATTTTCACAAAGTCGTATGCACCTTCGCCGTCACAAAACCTAGCATATGTGCATATGAGCCAGGCGCAGCTCCAACCCGTGTGGCCTCCGCCGTTTTCCAGGCGGCGCTTTAGCGTCATCCTGGCCGCGTCTATAAGATCGTCCCGCTGGCCCACGGCAATATCGTTTCCGGGGTAAACGCCATAAAGATGCGAAAAATGACGATGTCCCGGCTCATATTCGTCAAAATCCTCAAACCATTCCATCAACTGGCCGTGTTTGCCGGTGCGATATGGGGGCAGTTTGCCCAGGGCTTCTTTGACCTTTTCGATGAATTCATCCTCATAGCCTAATATCCTTGAAGCGTCGATGAACTCAGTGAAGCACTCTTTGATGATAGCAATGTCCATTGTGGACGCCTTAAAAACGCTTGAAACTTCGCCATTATCAGCAATAAAAATGTTTTCCGGCGAAACGGAAGGCGATGTGACCATATAGCCGCTTTCATCCTCAATGAGCCAGTCCATGAAAAACTCAGACGCTTTTTTAATGATGCCATAGGCCCGGTCTTTGAGAAAGTTTTTGTCGCCGCTGAAAAGATAATGCTCCCACATGTGCCGGCAGAGCCATCCCCCCGCCATTGGCCAGAATGAATGGGTGGCATTTCCCGACGCGGGCGAGGTCTTCCGCCAGATATCCACATTATGAGCCACACAGAAGCCACCACAAAGAAAGTAATTTCTCGCTGCCTTCTGGCCGGTTATGCTCATCTCCTCTATGGCTTTAAACAGGGGCTCGGCAAATTCCCCCAGATTAGCCGTATGCGAATGCCAGTAGTTCATCTGAGTGTTGATGTTGGTGGTAAGATTGCTGCTCCAGGCTGGTCTAATTTCATGGTTCCATATGCCCTGCAGGTTGGCCGGCTGGCAGCTTCCCCTGGACGAAGAAACAAGGAGATATCTGCCATAATTAAACAGCAATGCCGCCAAGCTTCCATCATCCAGGCCGTCTTTCATGTTCTGCAAAAGCATGTCTGTGGGCAGCTCAGCTTTTTCCACATCAGTTTCGATGCTAAGCTTCACCCTGTTCATAATTTCGCCGAAATCATCCACATGCTTCTTTTTTATTTCATCATAATTCTTTACAGCGGCTTTTTCAATGGTCTTAATGCACTTTTCTCTCAGGTCAAGCCCTGCTGCCGGCTCTTTATCAAAAGATTGAAAGCTTGAAAACGCGGTTATATAGATTAAGACCTCATCGGCATTGACGATTTCAATTTTGTTTTCATGCCTTTCGCGCCAGCCGCCTTTGCTGACGAACTTTGCAGCCAGTTCGAACTCTATCGTCCTTTTTCCACCGTCATAAACAATGGGGGTCTCGCGCTTCACATAGCTGGGCTCCACCCTTGAAGGACATTTGCCGCGCAGAAAAAGATAGTCGTCCTCTGCGGATGATGAGCTCCTGATAACGCTGTCCACATTTGCAGTGAAGCTGATTTTGCCGCCGTCTGGGGAGAGAAGTTTCATTATAATTACATCATTTTCATAATCGGCAAATATCTCTCTTTTTATCTTTTTGAAGTCCGCTCGGAAATCGTTCAAGTCCTTTTCATAGGTAACAGAGCATATGCCCGCGGTAATATCAAGGCTGCGCTCGTAGTTGCGGTGGGTTCCGGATTTGGAAAACCGCAAAAACAGATCGCCCATGGTAAGGTATGACTCAGTCCAGTCCCCCTCCATATTGGCATCTATGTAGCTTTTCGCGGCGGCGTATTCGCCCGCGTCTATGAGCTTTCGGACATGGGCAAAGTCCTCCCCGGTGTTGGTCTTTGCGTCGTCCTTCAGATAGCCTGACCAGATCGTGTCCTCGTTTAGCTGAATCCGCTCCATGTCCAGCCCGCCAAAAACCATGGCGCCCAGCCTGCCGTTGCCAATGGGGAGCGCCTCCTCCCAATAGCTTGCAGGCGTCTTATAAAACAGCCGGTTATTCATATTTACCTCCTTAAAGGAGCTTTTAATCGGTTGCAAAATCCATTGACAGGAAATTACCGGTAACGCCCCTGTAATACTTCCCCTTTTCCACACTGAACCGAACCAGGTGATAATTCTTATCGTTTATGCCGTCTGGGAAAAAGCCCGATAAGTATTCCGACAGAAAGCGCTTCTTTGTCTCGATATCCGTCACAGCCTCCGTATCGCCCTTCAGCGCCAGCGAATAATACTTTTCATCGGCCGAAGGATAGGGGATGTTCGGGTCGTCGTCAAACAGATACGCCGACGTCCGCGGGTGGGCGGCATACCATTTGAAAAACCTTGATTCCGGCGATGTGCAAAAATACAGCGCCCTATAGCCGTCATTCCCCAGCTTCGTCACGCCTTTTATAATTGGAACGCCATCCTCCCACAATTATGTTTATTAAAGTTTTTTCTCAAACTATATCGCAGCGCATTACTAAAGCTTGTATATCTCGTCGGCTTCGGGGGAGGAGAGGGGTAGGGTTTTCTCGGCGAGGGTGATCTTGCTTTCGCCCTTTACCAGTTTGCCGATTACCGTGGCCTTAACGCCCTGGTTTTCAAGCTCTAAGCAGAGCTTCGCGCCCCGGGAATGGGCGATTATCATGCTGCCGCTGGCGATCAGCCGCAGGGGATCGATGCCCCTTTTGCCGCAGATTTCGGCCGTCACGGGGTGCACGGGGATATTGTCCGCGAATATGTGGACGCCAAGACCGCATGCCTGAGCGATCTCCCAGGCCGCGCCAAGAACGCCCCCCTCGGTGGCGTCGTGCATGGCGCTGGCGCCAAGGGCAGAGGCAATGCGCGCCTCCTTTGAGACGGAGAGCATGTCCTCGCTGAAGGGGGCATCATCGCCCAATATTATGCGGGTACCCTCGATGGCGGCGTACTTCGTCATCACAATATCGTCCCCCTCTTTGGCGTTTTCAGCGCTGATTAGCTTTTCCCTTAAAACCTTTCCAAGGGCCGTGACGGACAAAACTATGCGGTTAACGGCGTCGGTCACCTCGGTGTGGCCGCCGATTATCTCTATATTTTCCTTTTTCGCCATCAGCTGCGCACCCTGGACAATGGCGGATATTTCGCCTATATCAACGTCTGGTGGGGCAAGGATGGTCAAAAGCGCCGCCACCGGTTCCGCCCCGGAGGCAGCCACATCGTTTATGCTGACCTGCACGGCAAGGGCGCCCGCCCCGGCGGTTTTCACTGTGATGGGATCGGTGGAAAGAACGCAGAGCTGGTCGCCGAAGGCCACAGCGCCGCAGTCTACGCCCACTCCCGGGCGCAGCACCACGTCATCCCTGGCCGGCTTAAGCTCCGACAAAACTATTTTGGATAATTGCTCGTTGGTCAATTTCCCCTGGCGCATGTTTTCTCCTCGTTTTCCTCTTTTATCTTTATTAATGTTTATTTTCTTTTTACTAACAGCATAATATATCCGTCAGTTCAGCAATGCTTTTTATACGGTAATCCGCCCGGTGCGGCTCAAGCCCATGGATTTCATCCCAATCGCCTATGATCCATGCGCAGTCCATCCCCGCTTTCTTTGAGCAAAAAACATCCAGCGGGTGGTGATCTCCCACATACAGGCAGCTTTCCGGCGGCAGCCCAAGCTCCTTTAAGGCGATCTCCATAATGCGCACATCAGGCTTTTCAACGCCTACGGCCTCGGAAATAATCACCTGCTCAAAGCAATCATATAGCCTCAGCTCTTTTAAGCGGCCGGCAAGCCACGCATAATAATTGGAAACTATGGCCAGGCGGTACTTTTTCCTAAGCGTCTTAAGCATTTCCATCACGCCCGGGATCACCTTCATCTCCTGATCTACCTTCGGCATCAGCGACATCGCCTGAAGGTAAGCTTCCGTCATATCCTCGGGAAAATCAACGCAGGACAGCGCCGCCCGGTTCTTATTAATGGCCGATTCCGCGGGCGTTGCGCGGCTCTCGCCGTTCATCTCCCTTATGGACTGCTGGCCGACGGCCCAATTCACGGCCTTGCTTATCTCCCTTGCCATGTCGTCGGTGACTTCCATTCCCAGCGAACGTATCCTGCCGCCATATATCTGCGAATAGTTGGGCCTATATTCCACCAGAGTATCGCCTATACCAAAAAATCAAAAATAATTGCTTTGTACGCCATGGCTCCCCCTTATCCTTGATGTGATCTCTTTGTGATATCTTTTTGAGCTATTCGCTTTTCCCGGCCATGCTCAAGAATTCTTCCTCGTCAATCACCTTCACGCCCAGGGCCAGAGCTTTGTCCAGCTTGGAACCGGCGGCCTCTCCCGCCACCAAAAGCGATGTCTTCTTTGAAACGCTGCCGGAAGTTTTGCCGCCGAGGCTTTCCACCAGCGCTTCCGCCTCCTTGCGGCCCATGCTCTCAAGAGCGCCTGTTATGACCACCGTCAGCCCCGAAAAAGCACCGCCTTCGCCTGCCGCAGCTTCTCCCTTGGGGTCAACTCCATGGGCCTTAAGCCGCCTTAGCAGCGCCATGTTTTGTTCGCTTGCAAAAAAATCCACAATGCTTCGGGCCATGATATCGCCGATCTCGCCGATCTGCACCAGCCTTTCCACATCCGCCGCCGCCAGCTCGTCAATATCCGCAAAGCTCTGGGCAAGGTCTCTGGCTGTTTTCACGCCCACATTCGGTATTCCAAGAGCGTTTATGAAGGCGCTCAGCGGCCGCTGCTTGCTCTTTTCAATGGCCGAAAGCAACTTGGCAGCCCGCATTTCGCCGAAGCCCTCCAGCTCCTTGAGATCGTCCATCTTAAGCTCATAAAGATCGGCAGGGTCGCGCAGGTGCAGCTCGTTGTAAAGCAGCTCCGCCGTCCTTTCGCTGAGAGAACCGATGTCCATGGCGCTCCTTGATGCATAGTGGTCGATGGCCCGCACCGACTGGGGCATGCAGCTTTCAAGGTTGGAGCAGAAAATATTCGCGCCCCTCTCCTCCACCGGCGCTCCGCAGTGGGGGCAGACCTCCGGCACCGGCACCGGCAAAAGCTCGCCGGGGTTTTCGTCCGCCGTGCCCATTATCTCCGGGATGACGTCGTTTGAGCGGCGCAGCCACACCTTCGAGCCCAGCTTCACATTTTTTCTTTGGATATCCCCGGCGTTATTAAGCGTGGCTCTCTTAACAGTCACTCCACCCAAGTCAACCGGTTCAAGATGCGCCTGGGGTGTCAGCTTGCCTGTGCGCCCCACATTCCATGTGACTGTCTCCAGCGTGGTGATGACCTCCTGCGATTCGTATTTATAGGCGATCGCCCAGCGGGGAAAGCGGTCGGTATAGCCAAGGCTATCCCTAAAAGCAAGCTGGTTCAGCTTTATCACCGCGCCGTCTATTAACGTGTCCTCATGCGCTCTGCCCTCGCCCACTTCCCTCACAGCGCCAATGACCTCCTCCGCCGTTTCGCAGAGCCTGAAGAATTCCCCCGTCTTAAAGCCCTGTGCGGCAAGGAAATCCCTCATGCCCGCCTGGCTGTCGTAGGGCAGCTCGTCAGGATTTTCAGCGTATGGCACATTGTAAAAATAAGCGTCCAGCTTCCTGGAAGCCGTCACCCTGGGGTCAAGGTTGCGCAATGCCCCGGCCGCGCCGTTCCTGGCGTTTTTCAAGGGAACAGGGGCCGTTTCGTTATACTTCTTAAGGGTGCTAAGATGCATCACACCTTCGCCCTGCACCACGATTGCGCCTTTATAAGGAATGCTTAACGGAATGGATGATATCGTCCGCACCTGGGCGAAAATGCTCTCGCCCACGATGCCGTCGCCCCTTGTGGCGGCGTTGGTCAAAAGGCCGTTTTCATATAGCAAAGTCACGTTTAGCCCGTCATACTTCTGCTCCACCGTGAAGAAAGCCTCCGGAAAGCGCGCCCAAATTTTCTCCATCCACGCCAAAAGCGCCGGTTCAGACTGGGCCTTGTCGAAGCTCCAGAGCCTTGCCGGGTGGATATACGGCTCAAAGCCGGGCAGAATCTCACCGCCGACCCGCGTCGTCGGGCTGTCGGGCAGCACCGTCCCCGTCTCCTTTTCCAGCCGCAAAAGTTCGTCAAAGAGCCGGTCGTACTCCGCATCGCTAACGATTGGATCATCCAGCACATAATACCTGTGCGCCAGATGGTTTATCCTTTCCACAAGCTTTTTCATATCGTCCATTTTTGTTGCACTTGGCTGCATCTTCACTTCCCGCCCTCTGTGTTTTTGTCTTCTATGCTAGGCTTTTCTGCCTCCGGCGGCCAACCCTTTGAAAAGTGTTGGAGCCCAAACTTTATATCACGCAGATTTTGAATTACCCGGAAGCTTCCACTGCTACGCCGTGGCCTGATATCTTTCTGCCGCCGGCGGCCAACCCTTTGAAAAGTGTTGGAGCCCAAACTTTACATCAAGCAGATTTTGAATTACCCGAAAGCTTCCACTGCCGCTCCGTGGCCTGATATCTTTCTGCCGCCCGGAAACGAAACTTTTTATCACACCAATTCCTTAGCATGCAGAGTATATCCTTTGCAATCTACAGCTTTTTCAGCGGCGCAATGGATGAAATGAGCTTCCTTTCGCCGCCCTCGAAGGCTATGGTCACCGTCTGTCTGGCGCCGCTTCCATCCACTTTGCGGACAACGCCATCGCCAAATTTCGGATGGGAAACCCTGTCGCCGGCGCTGTAACTTTCGCCGCTGAGGGTCGCCGATATGGGATTGCCGAAGCTGGGAACCGATGACTGACCGCCGGTGGTCCTGGGCGTTTCTCTGCGCCGGGGCTGCCTTTCCCTTCCTGTGAAGGAACCGAATGACTCCTGTGAGCCCAAAGCTCCAAAAGCATTCCCGCTTGGCAGTGAAAGATCCAGTATGTCCTTAGTATTCGCCGGGATCTCCTTTAAAAAACGTGAGGGCAGATTTCTTTGCGTCATGCCGAAGAGCATCCTCTGCTTCGCCCTAAGGAGACACACCCTTTTTTCGCCTCTTGTGATGGCCACATAACAAAGCCTGCGCTCCTCCTCCAGCCTGTCATGGTCTGTGAATGACCTTGCGCCGGGAAAAACGTTTTCCTCAACGCCGATCACATAGACATATGGGAATTCCAGGCCCTTTGCGCTGTGCATTGTCATCAAAGTGACGGCCCCCGCACCGGCGTTTTCCTCGTCCGTGTCGGAAACCAGGGCCACGTTTTCAAGGTATTGCTCCAGTGTGGCTTCAGGAACTTCGCTGGCGTAGTTGTCCACCGCGCCCTTGAACTCCTTTATATTCTGCAGCCTGGCGACTGATTCATCGTCGTTTTTGTCCTCATACTGGGAGCGAAGACCCGTGGCAAAAATCACCCTTTCGACGAAATCCCCCAGGGGCATCTCGTCCTTCACGGCCATGAAATCGCCCATCATGTCGGCGAAGCCTGAAAGCGCCCTTTTCGCCTGGGGCCTAAGCTGCACTTCCTCCAGGTCAAACAGCGACATAAACAGCGACTCGCCGCTTTCAAGGGCCCGCGCCCTTATGGTTTCCACGGTGGCGTCGCCTATGCCTCGCCTGGGCACGTTTATTATCCTCGTCAGGCTCACATCATCCAGCGGGTTTGCGATGAGCTTTAAATATGAAAGTATATCCTTGACTTCTTTTCTGTCATAGAACTTTAGGCCGCCAAAAACCCTGTAGGGAATGCCCGCCTGCACGAAATGTTCTTCCATCACCCGGGATTGGGCATTCATGCGGTATAGCACGGCAAAGTCCGCCGGCCTTGCCCCCTCGCCTATCAGACGGTTTATGTCGCTCACAACATAGGAGGCCTCGTGGTTTTCATCGCGAAGGCAGACTTCCAGCACTGGCTCGCCATCGTCCTTGCCGGTCCAGAGCTTCTTGTTCTTTCGGCCCATGTTGTTTTTTATCACGCCGTTGGCTGCGGCGAGGATATTGCCGGTGGAGCGGTAGTTCTGCTCCAGCTTTATTATGGTACAATCCTTGTAGTCCTTTTCAAACTCCAAAATGTTTCGGATGTCGGCGCCCCTCCAGCTATATATGGACTGGTCGTCGTCGCCCACCACGCAGACATTCTGATATTTGCCGCCCATCATATTCACCAGCATGTACTGGGGCATATTGGTATCCTGATATTCATCCACATGGATGTACATGAATTTATTTCGGTAATATTCCAGCACGGGGGGATGCTGTGCAAAAAGCTCCAAGGTTTTCACCAGCAGGTCATCAAAGTCCAGGGCATTGTTTTCCTTAAGGCGCTTTTCGTAGACGGAGTATATATCGTGGATTTTTACCGAGCGGAAATCACCCTGGGTGCTCTTAAGAAATTCCTTTGGGCTTTGAAGGGCGTTTTTCGCCGATGAAATGACATATTTGACATCCTTGGCGGCATAAAGCTTGTCGGACAGGTTCAAGTCCTTTATTATCTGGCGCAAAAGAGTGATGGCGTCATCCTCATCGTATATGGTGAAGGAGCGGGTGTACCCTAGCTTCTCGATATCACGGCGAAGTATCCTGGCGCACATGGAATGAAATGTGCTGACCCAGATGTCCTGCGCGCGCTCGCCAAGGAGGCCCTCAAGGCGCTCCTGCATCTCCTTTGCGGCCTTGTTTGTGAAAGTGATGGCAAGTATATTCCATGGGGCAATATTCTTCTTGGAAATTATATGGGCGATACGGTATGTCAGCACCCTTGTTTTCCCCGAGCCCGCACCTGCCAGTATCAGCAAAGGCCCCTCAGTGCATTCAACTGCCTGCCTTTGCGGGGTGTTTAGTGTTGCCAGGTCTATTAAAGGCATTTATTCTCCCTCGTTGACTTTAATGTTTTTTGCTTCTTCAGGAAGCCTGTCCAAAATCCGCCTGTAGCCCTCGGCTCCGAATATGAGGCAGCGGTTAACTCGGCTGATGGTCGCCGTGGAAGCGCCTGTCTTGCCGGCGATGTCGCTGTAGGTCATGCCCTTATCCAGCATGACGGCCACCATCATGCGCTGAGATATGGACTGAAGCTCAGATATGGTGCAAAGATCGTCGAAAAAGCGGTGGCAGTCCTCCTCGGTTTCCAGCGCCAGGATGGCCTCATAGAGAAGATGCAGGCTGTTTGATTCCAGCTTTGAGCGATACATGGCATGCCTCCTTAAAGAAACAATTTGTGTCAACCTTATTTTACCACGTTAAATCATGGAAGGAAAGCCCCATGTTCCGCTTCGTCGTCCCGGGG
>JBNRMR010000005.1:0-17381 GCA_050309705.1 Christensenellales bacterium
GCCTATAGTGAAGGATAAGATCACCCTTTCCGTTCTTCAGTACATCCGCGACACCGACGCCACCACAATGGATGGCCTGTGGTGGGCTGAAAAGCTTGAGGATGACACCAACATCCACATCGACTACACCCAGGTGAACGCGTCCGACTGGAACACTCAGGTAAACCTGATGTTCGCCTCCGGTGATTATACCGACATGATCATCAACGGCGGCACCATCGACGCGGAGATCTACGGCGTGGACCAGGGCATACTGCTGCCCGTGGATGACCTCATCGACTCCTACATGCCCATTTACAAGGAACGCCTTGAAGCAGATACCGCCGCCTGGAAGAGCCTTGTCAGAACCGACGGCAAGATGTACGCCATCGGCAGAATCGCTGATGACGGCACCAATCACCCGGGCTCCTTCTTCATCAACAAAAAGTGGCTGGATGAGGCCAACCTTCCCCTGCCCACCAACACCGAGGAGCTGTATGGGGCTTTGCAGGCATTCCTGGCCGCCGATTCCAACCGCCTGGGCTACACCGGCACCTTTGACGAACTGACCACCTACTTCTTCTTTATGTGGGGCATTCCCGAAAGCGACATTCACGTCAGCATAGACGAGAACAAAAAGGTGGTGTTCAACCCCTTCCAGCCCGGATACCGAGAGGCGATTGAGTACATGCACAGGCTGTACAGTGAGGGCCTGATGGACGTCAACACCATCACCCAGGACGATAACACCAAGATTTCCAAGTACAACCAGAACAACGTGGGCCTGACCACCATGCACCGGTTGAAGTCCATGGGCTGGGACATCCTGGAGGAGGACATGGTGTTCCTGCTGACTCCCGCAGCGGACGGCTATTCTGTCAGCTTCCGCAGGCAGTTTGCTGTCGCATCTCAGCGCGCGTTCTTCACCGCCACCAACCCCTACCTGCAGGAAAGCGCCATGTGGGTGGACTACCAGCTGGAGGATCAGCTCACCTTTGAAGCCTACTACGGACCTGAAGGCGTGCTTTGGAACTGGAACGATGAGGGCAAGTGCGAGCTGGGCCCCGAAGGCGACCAGGGCGTAATGCAATACGCGATGGGCGTCAACGGAATCTGCTACCTGCCCGGTTACTACTATAACACAGTGTTCCAGCAGCCCGATTACCGCATCGAGAGAATAGAATACAGTGCGCTGTATGAGGAAAAGGGCCTGCTGGCGCCATACGCCCACACATACCTGGCCAACCTGGCCGTGTTCACCCCCGATACTCAGGCCGAGCGCAACCAGATATTCGCAAACCTTGAGCCTCTGTACGATGAGGCCGTCGCGGAGATGATCATGCACGGCGTGACAGACGCCAGATGGGATTCCTTCATCAGCAACCTTGAAGCCGCAGGAGCGGAAAGATTCGCCGAACTCTATCAAGCTGGCGTAGACCCCGTCCTCCCATAGGCAGGGCAAAAGAGTGCACAGGCGAACAACGTAGCAAATAACGGCCAGTCCTGCCGCACTTAATCAAACCGCGCAGGACATGAAAACGGGAGCAGCTAAAACTCAAAGCACGCTCCCGTTTTTTCATATTTTTTTGTCAGCGACCTCTCCACCTGGCCCGACCCCGCCATTTCCTTCATTAATAGCTGATCTAATAATAAGAACCATATCATTTCCCTATCCGCTTTGGGGCGGCTAGTTTTGCGCTTAAAAGCTGCCTTAAAAGTATAAGCTCTCTTTCCAAGCGAAGCCAGAGCATCGGCCTTCACTTGGCCTTGCGGTATTCAGTTGGAGATTGCCCTGTGAGCTCGCGGAAAAGCCTGTAGAACTGTTTGCGGTCTCGAAAGCCCACTTTCCCACATATCTCTGTAACGTTAAGCTCCGTGCTTGTAAGCAACTGCGCCGCCTTTTCTATACGCAACTCGTTTATATGCTCGGTTAACGTCTTGCCAAAGGACTGTTTGAAAACTCGGCTGAAATAGGAGGCGCTATAAAAACAACGCTCCGCAAGCCCCTGTAAAGATAGCTTCTGGTCGTAGTTTTGCTCAATATATTCAAGGACTTCCAGCACAACCTTGCCCACATGCCCCACCACGTCGCCCTGTTCGCGCTGCATGGCCCTGAAAAGCCGCGTGAACAGGATGTAGACATAACCCTTCAGTGCGGTTTTATAGTTTGGAAGCTTTCCTGAAAACTCGCTTTGCATGTCCACAAGCAGGCGCTCCATCTCCATAATCTCCCTGCCGTCAAGGGCGATGGCTGGCATAAAGCTCTCGTTGTCTATTTTCAGCTCCGAAAAAGCGGACAGAGCCAGCATGCCGAATGCGTTGTCTGCGTCGATCAGCCCACCGTCGATAAATTCAGGCATCAGCAGTATATTGGTCAGCTGCATCTGCCCATTGGAACAAAAGGCATGGGTTTGTCCCAGATTTATGAACAGGATATTACCCCGCTCAACAGGATACCATGTCCCCCCCACGCAGTGACGGCCAGTTCCGGACTGGACATAGACAATCTCCAGAAAATCATGGGTGTGCAGCGCCTCATCCTTGTAGGCTGTGTAGGTGTAAATATTGATGTTTTCATCGAAGTTTATCCTATCCCTTGCCATAAAACGATTCATTTTGGCATCCTCCTTCGATAACTATAGCACAAAAATATCACAAAAGCCTACAAACAAACAACTACAGCCACTGATTTTTTTTCGCATCCACGATATTATTGACTCAAAAGCACAAGGAGGAGAGAAAATGCTTTCAAAAGAAATTTTGCTGGACAAGATCCGCGGTGGATGGTACGGAAAGAACATCGGCGGCACTCTGGGAGGCCCGCTGGAGGGACGAATGGAGCTTTTGGACATAAGCTTTTACACCCAGGAGTTTAGCGGCCCGGTGCCAAACGACGACCTTGACCTTCAGCTTGTGAACCTGCACTGCCTGGAGCAATATGGCGCGCGCATCACCACCGCGCATCTGGGCAAGGAGTGGCTGTCACATGTGTTCTTTCCCTTTGACGAATATGGCCATGCGCTGACAAACATGCGCCGGGGTATCGCTCCCCCGCTGGCAGGCTGTTACAATAATCTGTTTACCGACTGCATGGGCTCGCCCATCCGCTCGGAAATATGGGCAATGGTGGCCGCTGGCAACCCGGCCCTTGCCGCATATTATGCCCTGCAGGATGCCAGCGTCGATCACGCCGGCGGCGAGGGCGTCTACGGCGAAGTATTCTTTGCGGTGCTTGAATGCCTGGCCTTTGAGGAAAGCGACAAGCTGACATTGATCGGCGAAGCGCTTAAGTACATCCCGAAGGACTGCCAGACCGCCAAGGCCGTTTTGGATATTGTTTCATACCACCGGGAGGGACTGGGCTGGCAGGAGGCCAGGCAAAAAATCATTGACCGCTATGCAACGCCCAATTTCACCTATGCTCCGCCCAACATCGCGTTCACAATCCTGGGTCTTCTTTACGGCAAGGATTTCTCCGATGCCATTTTAATGGCCTGCAATTGCGGCTACGACACCGACTGCACCGTGGCAACTCTGGGCTCCATATTGGGTATATTGGGGGGAATGAAGGTCATCGATCAAAGGTGGGTTGATCCCATAGGCGATCAGATCTTGGTGAGCGCCGCCGTCAACGGCTTTAATGCGCCGAAGAATATCGACGAACTGACCGAGCGTACATACAAAATGCACTTGCTCGTTCAAGCAGAGTGGGAGAACATCCCCGATTCCAGAGCCTTTGCACTCAATTATGAATGCCGGCAAAACCGCTGGCTTCTGCCCGAGGGAAGCTTCACCCAGCCGGAGCTTTCACTGGTAATGACATTTGAGGGGGAGCATCCCGCAATAGGAAAAGACGAGAAGCGCATAAGCCTCCGAGTAGAAAATGGGCTTAGCGTAAATTACTCCGGCAGCGTCTGGCTGGAGCTTCCAAAAGAGCTTGCAGGCGGCGAAAAACAGGCGCTGGAGCTTTCGCCAGGAGAGTCTAAAACTTTTGACTTTACAGTAAGGCGCATCAAGGAGGGGGGGGGTTGGCACGAGTGCTTTGTCAAAATTGAGCGCAGGCCAAAAGCGACAACCCTCTGGGCTCGCCACAGCGTTCCCTTCACGCTGGTGCCCACCTTTGAATGGCGCATATCCGGCGATGGCGGCTCTGTTGATGCCGAATTCCCCACGGCGCTAATCGATTTTTCCGGGCTCTATGAAAGTTCGGGGGCGGGCGCCTACAGGGCGGAAACCATCCTTGAGATCGAAGAAGAAAAGCTAATAAGCTTCATTGTCTCCACCGATGCCGCGGCTTCCTTGAAGGTAAATGGCGAAGTCCTTTTTGACAGCGATGCTCCAACGCCGTTTATCCCCGCCTATCATCGCTCATCACAGGAAAAGCGGGCCATAAAAAGGCTTGCAGCCGGCCGCCACAGAATCGAGATCAACATTAAGGCCGCTGAAAAGCCCCAGGTTGCATTTTACGTCGTGGAGCCGACAAGGGTTGACAACTTCTCATATTTTATTGACAGCAGGCTCAGGCTGTAAGCACCACAAACAAAATGCCCTCATCTCACATTGGTGCGGGCATTTTTACAGATTCATTGCAAGGTGTTTTCAGTTGCTTTTGCTTTTTCGCAGCTGATAATCTTGGCATTAATAAAAAATTATGAAAAGCGGCTGGCGCTGAATTTCCCTTTGGGAGCCTGAAAATTCATATGCGCAGGGTCAATTGGCTTGCTCCTCTGTCAGATTATGGTTATAATAAATCAACATCAAAATAACAGGAGGGTATTAAATGACCAGAGCTTATCAGCCTAATTACCCAAGGCCTCAGTTTTCACGCCCCGACTGGCTGAATCTGAACGGCAAATGGGACTTCGCCTTCGATGACAAAGACGCAGGGGAGGGGCTTCGCTGGCAAAATCATTTACCCGCCACCCATAGCATTACTGTTCCTTTCAGCTATGAGTCGCCCGCCAGCGGCATTGGCGATGAAACCTTCCATCCTGTTGTCTGGTATCAGCGTTCTTTGCCGCCCCGAAGAAACAAAAGCGAACGGGTCATTTTACATTTTGAGGGCTGCGATCATTTCACAAAGGCCTGGGTCAATGGAAGGCTGGCAGGCTCTCACAAGGGCGGCTACACCCGCTTCAGCTTCGACATAAGCGACCTTCTGGAAGACGGCGAAAACCTGCTGGTGGTTCGCGCCCAAGATTCTAACGACATGATGCAACCCCGGGGAAAACAGCGCTGGACGCCTGAAAGCTTCGGCTGCTGGTATGTGCAGACAACGGGAATATGGAAGACGGTTTGGCTGGAATACCGCTCGAAGGAGCATATCGCATCAGTCCGCCAAACGCCCATGCTGGACAGCCAAAAGCTGAAGGTCGAATGGGATGTCTGCGCCGATGATTATGGCAAGGCCCTCGAACTTGAAGCCGAAATTTACTTTGGGGAAACATTCGTCAGCAGCGCACGCGTTCCGGTAACAAAAAAGCGCGGTGAGTTTTTCGCGGAAGTCCGCTCCCTGGAGGTTCACCCGTGGGGCATTCGTACATGGTCGCCAAACGACCCCGTCCTTTACGACATACGCTACAGGCTTATAAGAGACGGAAAAGAGCTGGACGAAGTCTTGTCTTACTTTGGGATGAGGGAAATCCGCATTGAGGGCGATGTGGTTTTGCTCAACGGCAGGCCTCTTTATCAACGGCTGCTGTTGGACCAGGGCTACTGGAAGGACAGCCATTTAACGCCCCCGGATGAAGCGGCTTTGATTTCGGACATTGATTATACCATCGCCTTTGGATATAACGGCGTAAGGAAGCATCAGAAAACCGAGGACGAGCGCTTTTATTATTGGTGCGATGTGAAAGGCCTTCTGGCCTGGTGCGAAATGCCCTCCACATATGAGTTTGGCGCCGAAGCCATGGGCATGTTCACGCAGGAGTGGACAGCTATCGTCAGTCAGCACTACAATCATCCCTCTGTCATCACCTGGACTCCATTTAACGAATCCTGGGGCATACCCAGTGTTTTCAGCGACAAAAGCCAGCAGAAATTTACCGAAGCCATATACAACCTCACAAAGGCCATGGACCCAATGCGCCCCGTCGTCGCCAACGACGGCTGGGAGCACACGGTTTCGGACATAATCACACTGCATGACTACGAGGAAAAGGGCGAAGACTTCCTTGAAAGATATCAGGGACGCCGCGATGAGATACTTTCCGGTAAGGTTGCCTTCAACAAGAGCAAAATGGCCTTCGCAAAAGGATATGGCTACAAGGGCCAGCCGGTGATAATAAGCGAATATGGCGGCGCAGCCTTTGCCGGCGCCGGCGGCGAGGGAAGCTGGGGTTATGGCAACGTTGTTGAAACCGAGGACCAATTTGTCCGGCGGATAGTCGACATGACGGAGGCCATTGAAAGCCTGCCCTGGGTCTGCGGGTATTGTTACACGCAGACGAGCGATGTTCAGCAGGAACAAAACGGCCTGCTCCACGATGACAGAAGGCCCAAGTTTGATCCAGCGCTGATCCGCAACAAGGCCTGACCCACAAGTGGTTGCCGGCGCTGATATCTCCCCAAGGCTAACGAGATTTAAGAAAAACGCGAACCCACGCGCAACAGCCCGTTTATGCAAACCGCTCATGAACGGGCTGCCTCAGACTTTGCAGAATAAGCTGATGAAATGCCAAATATGCCTGGAAACATTTATTAAGCGGTCTCAGTCAAGTTTTGTACCCATTCGAAGTATAATATCTATATGAGGTAAATCCCCTACAGCCTTTATGAGCAAAGCGAGGTATCAAATGGAAGCTATACGAGAACTTAACACATTGTCAATCATAATAAGAGTGCTTCTATCGCTAATAATTGGAGGTCTGCTGGGCATGGAAAGGGGGCGCAAGAATCGCCCCGCCGGATTCAGGACATACATGCTGGTCTGCTTTGGCTCCGCCATGGTGATGATGACAAACCAGTATGCCTTCCAGTTCTTACAGTCCACCGATCCCGTTCGCATGGGCGCACAGGTGATAAGCGGGGTGGGCTTCCTGGGTGCGGGAACCATAATAATGACCAGCAAAAACAATGTGAAGGGCATCACCACCGCCGCAGGACTTTGGGCAGCCGCCTGCAGCGGACTTGCCATAGGCCTGGGCTTTTATGAAGGGGCGATAATCAGCGGAATCACGATATACATCGTGCTTTCGGGAATGCAGCATTTTGATAAATTAATACGCAACCACTCAAAGGTGGTAGACCTTTATGTGGAGTATGGCCAGGGCCTGGAGTTCTCCTGCTTTTTGAAATATGCCAGGGAAAACTCATTTGATATCTTTGATGTGCAGATAAGCAGAAGCGCGACGGGAGTCGATTCCGTCATGTGCTTTACCATAAGCGCAAAAAGCCTTGTGAGAAGAACCCACGCCGAGATGACGGAGGCCCTGGGCAATGCCCCAGGGGTTACATATATCGAGGAGATTTAGAAAAGTCAATATCAAATTCAAGTGAAAATCCCTGCAAACGCTTTGTTGCAGGGATTTTGCTTGTGTTCACGCCCGTCGCTTCATTCAGCGCTTTCCTGCGGGCTTTTATGCCGGGATGTTTTTATAGATGAAAAGGGTTACGAATGCGCATATGGCCGGAAGAAGTGCCCAGATAGTTGACAGCACCACTCATGGTTAGGGCAGTCCAACACATATGCTCATCATCAGGGGCGATAATTATCTCCGGCCAAAGGCAAAAATTCCCCGAGCGTCCGCAATTTCCCGCGGGATCACACCGGAGCATATCAGCGAAAGCCCGATTCCATCGTCGTTTACGGCGGCGACATTGCGCCAATCCTTCTCGCCTACATCCTCTGCAATGCGATAGGCCACCAGCACCTTGCCAGAATTAGTGTATGTGCCAAAAAAGCCCTCCATGTAATCAAGCAGTGGGATATTGCGCATCTCGATTCGGCCCAGATCCCTGTCGTGAATCTTTTTTTGCTCACTCCTCCCCAACTATTCAGTATTTTGGTTTCTTGCATTTATATATACCAGAAACAGGCGGAAATGCGTCCGCATCTGGAGCTGGCAGTATGATAATTCCTTTCAGTTGATCGAAAGCAGTTGCCCGGCCGAAAGGGGGCTGAATAAGCCACTTGGCCAGAGCCTTTCACGATTTCTCCTGCCGAGTTCCCTCCAATTACCGCGCGGCGCATCCCTCCCTTCCGCAGGGTCGCATTGCGCAAACGCCAAGCAGCCTTGCGGCCTTCCCTCAATTCGCCTTTTCGTTTTGTTATGCTAAATGAATTAATATATGGCTTGTCATAAAGCCCCATATCTGCTAAACTAACCTTGTTAGCTTAGTCTAACCCTTCTTTTTCGCGGCGGGTTAGTTTTTGCTAATTCTTAATAAGGAGTACCATATACAAATGATAAACAAGCGACTGATCGCGCTTTTGGGCGATTCGAAAAGGTTCATCTTTGGTAATGCGGGCTGCCAGTGGGGCATGCTGCTGTGCAATCTGGCGCTGGTGAGCACAATCGGCTTTTTGTTGAATGGCGCTCTCACAGGGCAGGATCTGCTTCGAGTCTGGCCATGGACGCTGCTTGTGCTGAGCATTGCGTTTCGCCATCTTCTATCTGTGCAGGCAGCAAAGATGGGCGCACGGGCGTCTGCCCCAATAAAGGCCATGCTTCGGGAAAAGCTATACAAAAAGCTTTCGCGTCTTGGTGCATCCTATCATGAGAAGGTGCCAACTGCAGAGGCGGTGCAGGTAGCCACGTAGGGCGTTGAGCAGCTTGAAACCTATTACGGCGCATTCTTGCCACAGCTTTTATACAGCATGATTGCACCTTTGACCCTTTTTGTGTTCATGGCGTTCATCCATCTGCCGACGGCCATAGTTTTGCTGGTCATGGTTCCTCTGATTCCAATATCAATTATGGCGGTCCAGCGGATAGCAAAGAAGATTCTTAGCAAGCACTGGGGACAGTATGCAAAGCTGGGCGATTCATTTTTGGAGAGCTTGATGGGCCTGACGACGCTGAAGATTTACCAGGCGGACGCCAGGAAGGCCGAGGAAATGGCGGAGGAATCCGAAACTTTTCGCGTGGTGACCATGAGAGTGTTGACCATGCAGCTCAATTCAGTTACGATTATGGATATTATCGCCTACAGCGGCGCGGCGGCAGGGCTAATATTTGCGCTGATTGGCTACCGAAGCGGGACGACGAGCTTTTGGGGTTCATTTGTGATGATTATGCTGGCGGCTGAGTTCTTTCTCCCTTTGCGGGCATTGGGGTCATATTTCCACACGGCCATGAGCGGCGTGGCCGCAAGCGACAGGCTGTTTCGCATTTTGGATATCGACGACCCGATGCCTGTCTTTGCTCAAGTGGGAGAAAGATATGATATGGCTCTTAAAGGCGTTAGCTTCTCATATGACGGCAGCCGCGAAATCCTGCAGGATATCAACATGGAATTCCCCCAGGGAGGATTTTATTCCATCGTTGGAGAGAGCGGCTCTGGCAAATCGACCATTGCCGCCATTCTTACGGGGCGTAGCCGAAGGTACTCAGGAAGTGCGACAATCGGCGGGGTTGAGCTATCGGAAATCCGTGAGGAAAGCCTCATGAAGAATGTGACCTGCATCGACCATAATGGCTACCTGTTCAAAGGAACGGTGGAAGAAAACCTACTGCTTGGAAAGCCGGACGCATCCAGGGAGGAGCTGTGGCAAGGGCTGGAGCGCGTGAAGCTGGATGGTTTTCTACTGGCTGAAAAGGGGCTTGATACCCATGTGGCTGAAAACGGCGCTAATCTTTCAGGCGGTCAGCGGCAGCGGCTGGCCCTGGCCCGGGGGCTTTTGCATAACAGCCCTGTCTATATATTTGATGAAGCCACCTCCAACATCGATGTGGAAAGCGAAAATGATATTGCGGCAGTCATTCATCAGCTTGCGGGGAGCAAGACCGTAATAATGATCTCCCACCGGCTTTTAAATGTCGTAGGCTCCGATTGCATATATGTCCTTAAGGATGGAAAAGTCGCGGGGGCCGGGCGGCATGACGAGTTGCTGCGAGGCTGCGACGCCTATCGGGCGCTGTGGAATAGTCAGCAAGAGCTGGAAAGGTATGGTGCGGGACAATGAAAAAAAGCAGAAGTAGCCTTGCCGTGATGATGCGGCTTGTAGGCCTTGTGCGCCCAATGCTTGCGCATATGCTGCTTGCAATTGCCCTGGGCGTGCTGGGCTTTGTGGCTGCCATTTCCATCTCCCTCATCGGCGGGTATGGCATTGAAAAGGTTTTAAGCGCCGATTTAAATTCTCTGGGCTACCTATTTGCAGCCGCCATTGCTTGTGCTGTTTTGCGCGGATTTTTTCGCTACGGTGAACAGCTATGCAACCATTACATAGCATTTAAGCTGCTGGCGCTGATACGAAGCCATGTATTCGATGCTTTAAGGAAGCTGTCCCCCGCAAAGCTGGAAGTGCGGGATAAGGGGAACCTTATCTCAATCATTACCTCTGACATCGAGCTTCTGGAGGTGTTTTACGCCCACACGATATCGCCGGTGTTTATCGCAGTGATAATGACGGTTCTCATGACCGCCTTTATAGGCAGCTTCCATTTTGTGCTGGCGCTCATAGCCCTTTTTGCATATGTGACCGTAGGAGTGTTCCTGCCTTTGCACACTGCTCAGCGGACCAGGGCCCAGGGCGAAGCTATTCGCGAACAGTTGGGAGCACTTAACACCCATATGCTGGAGAGCCTTCGGGGCATGCGAGAGAGCATACAATATGGGGGCGGCGGAAACAGGCTTGATGAGATGATGCGCCAAAGCAGACAACTCTCAAGGGAAAACGAAAAGGTGAAAATCAACGCTGGGAAAAACGTGGCGCTGACGAACACGGTGATCTCCTCTTTTTTGTTGCTGATGCTGCTGGCTGGGATTATCCTCCACCAAACCGGAGCGATCTCCTTTTCTTCCGCGCTGATATCCATCATCGCCCTGATGAGTTCATTCGGGCCGCCCGCGGCGTTGTCCAACTTGGGGGCAGGTCTTCAGCAAACTATAGCCAGCGGCAACCGCGTGCTTGACCTGCTGGACGAGGAGCCTGTGGTTCAAGAAATGGCGGGCGGCAAGAAAACCTACTTCTCCGGCGCTGACTGCCAAGGGGTTGAGTTCGCCTATGGGGACGAGGGTGTGCTGTCCGATATATCCGTGGACGTCCCCAAGGGAACGGTGGTCGGAATTACCGGCAAGAGCGGCTCGGGAAAATCGACTCTTTTAAAGCTGTTCATGCGCTTTTGGGATGCAGACAGCGGACAGGTGCGAATTTCCGGGCGCGACATCCAGCAGGTTAACACCTCTGATCTCAGGGACATGCAGAGCCTGGTAACACAGGAAACAAGCCTTTTTAACGGCTCCATTGAAAGCAATATTAAAGTTGGCAGGCACGACGCCACCCGGGACGAGGTTATCTCCGCGGCAAAGAAGGCGGCAATCCACGACTTTATCGAAACCCTGCCCGAAGACTATGCCACCAATGTTGGCGAGCTGGGCGACCGCCTTTCCGGCGGAGAGAGGCAGCGCATCGGCCTTGCTCGCGCTTTTCTGCATGACGCTGAGCTTATGATGTTGGATGAGCCCACCAGCAATCTGGACAGCCTGAGCGAAGGGGTAATTCTAAAGGCTCTTGAGCGGGAGCGTGGAAACAAGACTGTCATTTTAGTTTCGCATCGCAAATCGACAATGAAGCTGGCGCAAACTGTTTATAGCGTCGAGCGGGGGAGGATGAGCTGATGGACATTGGCATGAAGCGAAAACAGGAGCAAGAGCTGATCGGCGAGATGATTGCGCTTTACTGCAAGGGCAACCACAAAGCTTCGGGGCTTTGCCCTGAATGTGAGGGGCTTAAGGCGTACGCCGAAGAGCGAAGCGCCAGGTGTCCATACATGGAAACGAAAACTTTTTGCTCAAATTGTCAAACGCATTGTTATAAGCCCGATATGCGGGAAAAAATACGCTTAGTAATGCGCTACTCCGGCCCGCGCATAATATTCAAACACCCCGTGCTTGCCATAAAACATGCATATTATTCCAGGAGAAAGACAAATGAAGCTGCAAAAATTTAAGATCAAGGATATAGTTTTTTTGGCCATAATGGCGGCGCTTTTGTTCGTTTGCAGCGCAGTTGCCATGCCGCTGATGTCAATCAGCCTTTTTGGGCTTCGCAACATGGCGACGGCGGTTTTCTACGGCGTGTTCGTCACACTGGCACTGATGAAGGTGAGAAAGCCCGGGGCACTCACTTTGCTGGGTTTTTTCAACTCCGTCATTTTGCTGATGATGAGCCCTGTGATGTTTGTCACCAACACTGTGAGCGCCCTCATCACAGAGCTGGTCACGCTGCTATTATTCAAAAGCTACGATGGCAACAAGGCCATATACACCGCCGCCTCGCTGATGATCCCCATGACGCTTCCCTTCACAGCTCTGTTTTCAGTAATAATGAACGGCGTGAGCTTATCAAGTGTGATTGGCGATTCCTGGTTTGTGATTCTCACCTGTCTGGGCACCATTTTGCTAAGCGTTCTGGGCGCATTCATAGGCAGCAAAATTGGAAAAGAGCTTGAAAAGGCGGGGAAGCTATAATTATGGATCGATTGCAGGTAAAAAACCCACTATATCCCCTTGTCTGCCTTTTTTCGGCCATCGCACTGCTGGTTGTGGGCCTGATGTATGCAAAGCATCCGCTGTATCCGCTGTTTTTGCTGGCGGTATGCCTCCTATACTGCGCCTTCGGACTTTGGCGCGTCACCATCAAGTGCGTACTGGTATTCATCCCCGTAAGCGCAGTGTTTGCACTTTTCTCCCTGCTGTTCCAGCGAAGCCCTATGATCGCCGCACAGATGGCCGGCCGCGTGATGCTCATCGGTGTATCCGCGATACCCATGGTCACCCTGCCGCCCATCAATCTGACCCGCAGCATGGACAAAATGGGCGCCTCTCGCTTGCTCACCCTTGGGATGCTCATCGCGATACGCTTTGTGCCTGTCGTGGGAGATGAACTGCGCCGCGTCCGGGAGGCCATGCGCACCCGAGGCGTAAGGGGCTCATTTTATAGGGCGTTCATAATCCCGGTGATGATAAGGCTTGTGAACTTGTCCGATACCATGGCGCTGTCTCTGGAAACCCGCGCCTTTTCCACAGGAGACGAGGAGGTCAGCATATATAAGAGCGTTCAGTTTCGCGCACGAGACGCAATTTACTGCATAGCCGCACTGGGGATGCTGGCGGGATGGATGGTGGCCGTATGAAAACCGCGATAGAGCTGAAAAACCTTACCGTAAGCTACCCTGGCGGCGAGCAGGTGCTCAAAAACTGCAATCTTAAGCTGAGCTACGGGGAACTGGCGGTGATGTCCGGGCTTTCCGGCGAGGGAAAAACCACACTATTAAGCGCCATCAACGGCGTCATACCCAATGCTGTGAGCGCTGACATCCAGGGGGATGTTCTTGTTGACGGCAGGTCCATCATCGGCCTTAAAATGGCAGAGATTGCCCGCAAGGTGGGGAGCGTTCTTCAAAACCCCGACAGCCAGATTTTCCACAGCCGGGTTGACGACGAGATCGCTTTCGGCTGCGAAAACCTTAACCTGCCCCAAAGCGATATCCGCCGCCGCATCGAGGAAGCCTGCGCGCTACTGTCTCTTGACGCGGACGCGCCCACCAGGACTCTTTCAGGCGGCCAAAAGCAGCGGCTGATGGCTGCATGCGTTCTGGCCATGGGTCAGAAAATCCTGCTGATGGACGAGCCACTGGCAAATTTGGATATTGCTGGATCAAAGCTGCTCCTTGGCGTTTTGAAAGATTTATGCAAAAGTGGTTATGCGGTGCTGCTGGTGGAACACAGGCTGGACATCGTAGCGCCTTATGCCGACAGGATTTTTTCCCTTGAAGGCAAAGGCGTCGCTGAAGTCGGGCGCGGGGACATCAGCTATTCAAGCACGAAGAAAATTGCCGATTCTATCAGCAAAAGCCGTCCTTTGGGGGAACCGTTGCTAATTGCAAAAAATCTTTCCTATCATATAAGGCAAGCCGAAATAGTCCGGGATGTGAGCCTGACCATCAGGAAGGGGGAGCGTATTGTGCTTCTCGGCGAAAATGGTTGCGGCAAAACCACCCTGCTGCGCCTGCTTGCCGGGCTGATAAAGCCATCGGCGGGCAGCACAAGCGCCTCCATTCCCGAAAAGCCCGGCACACGCGATTGGTTCAAGCGCGTCGGCTATGTTTACCAGGAGCCGAGCTATCAGCTTTTCATGCCGACAGTCCGCGAAGAGCTTTGCCACGGCGCAGCGGCTGGCTGGGGCGAGCTCTGCTTGAATGACTTTGGCCTTTTGTCCATCGCGGGGCGCCATCCCCACTCTCTTTCAGAGGGGCAAAAGCGCAGGGTGAGCATTGCAGCCGTCATGGCCACCGCTCCGGAGCTGCTTCTTCTGGACGAACCCACCGTCGGCCAGGATTACGGCAATCTTGCGCATATGGTCTCCATCCTCAATAAGTTTCACATGGAAACCGGCAACAGCATGATTACCATCACCCACGATTTCCGCTGCGCCGAAGCCCTTGCCGACAGAGTGATCTGGATGCGTGCCGGGAGGATCTTCCGCGAGGGCGGCAAGGAAATCATCGAGTCGTATTTTTCATCATAAATCCTACTGATGAGCCGCCAGGATTTTCAGCGGCCAGGCATAATCAAAGGGCTTTTGCGCGGGGGCATGAACCGTCAGCGCCTTGTCGTCCTGTCGAAAGGGCAGGCTGCCGCCGCCCACAAGAGAAACCTGGCTGATTTGGGGCATGTTTTTGCTGTTCATGGCGTGGATCACCCATTTTCCGTCATCAGGCCAGCCCAGCGCAATGGCGTAGCATGCTTCGGCGCCGGCGGTAAACCGGAAATCGGCAGCGGTGTAAAGGCCGTTGCGATTGTCGAGGGCCGCTCCCTCCCTGAGCTGCTTTTTTATCATATTTATATCATAGCTTCCGCTTTTTGAACCGGTAGGACCTTCCACGGCCATTTTCCACGGGCGCGTGCTGTATATGGCTTCCCCGCATCTTTCAAGCCAGCCGCCGATGGAGAAAAGCTGCTTTTTCGCCTCAGTATGAAAGCTGCCATCCGTCATTGGCCCCACGTTCAAAAGCAGATTGCCGTTCTTTGAAACCACATCGCAGAGCTGGTGGATTATCTCTCTTGCATTCTTATATTTTGGCTCTTGGACTATGCACCAGGTAACATTGTCCTCCAGGCGGTCGTCCGTCTGCCAGGGCTCTTTCCGGATCGAATCAAAACCGCCGATTTCCACATCATATATGCCCACATCGGCGGGAAAATCCTCCTGTTTATAGGTGATTATGCCGTCAAGCTGGCGGTATCTTTCATAATAAAAGGATAGCATGTCCCGCTTGGCCTCATCGCTGATGATGTTGGCTCTGCTGTCAAAATATATGATGTCTGGTCCATATTTTTCAACAACCTCCTTCACTTTCGCCGCCCACACCGTGTTAAAGGCCGCGTCCGGCAGTCGGTAAGGGCTGTAGCGATTCGTCTCCAGGGGGAGAGCCGGGCCGTAATAGACTTCGTTCTTGGGGTCATAGACATCAGCTTCGCTATCGGTGGACATAAACCAGCCCCATAGCCATTGGTGATGAAATGTTGCCAGAAACCTGATTCCCCTTTGGCGTAAGGCTTTAGCGCACTCGCCGGTGATATCCCGCTTTGGGCCGGTTTTTACGCTGTTAATGGGGTTTATGGCGCTATCCCATAAGGAGTAGTTGTCGGCATGCTCGCAGACAGGCCCGGCATATTTTGCGCCGCTTTTGACGACCAAGTCCGCCCACTCGTCGGGGTTAAAGGCCTCGCCCTTAAACATTGGTATAAAATCCTTATAGCCGAATTCATTTAGCGAGCCATAATGCTTAGTATGCCATTTGTTCTGGCTGAGCCCTTTGGCGTACATATTTCGGGAATACCATTCGTTTTCATAGGCCGGCACGCTGTATGGCCCCCAGTGGAAGAAAAGCCCGAACTTGGCATCGCGAAACCATTGGGGCGCTTCTCTTTTAAGATTGTTCCAGTCTGCGTGCTTTTCTGTCATATCATTCCCTCACATTCTCTCAGCTTTTATGATCTTGTATAGTAACCATGCGCTCGCAGCCAGTCATGCGAGCCTTCTTTTTTTCCAAAATATTCTCACGCAAAAAATAAATAATGCAATCCAAAAAGCACATTAAGGCCAACGTGAACGCACCCTCTTTTTCGTTAAACGATTTTAAAACAGCGCAGAGGAGAGAGATAAATATAGTTAATCGTGCATATGCTTTTTAGTAAAACAGCAAAGCATTCCATGGATGCGCTCCCCGCTTGCACCTGTTAAGCACAATCTATGTCTTACAAAAATATCACTATAGACCTCCAGCGAAGGCATCGGCAAATGTGTATTCCGACAGTTAGCTCCACCAATATTCTATCACATTAAGAGTCCATATTATATTAGAAATTTACACTTGTCACCCTCTCATATTTTCAGGTTTTGGGGGCGGCATCACGCCATTTTTTAAAAAAGCGCCATATTTTGCGCTTATAAAAAAAGCTTTATCGTCCGTACTCAAAGTCCTTGGCCTTTTTTTACAACAGCGAAATAACTCTTATATTCGGGCAATACCTCCATAAAAATCACATATCTTCATGTTAACTCACTTTCATTTATTGCACGCACACGACAACATATGCCATAATAGATGCACACAAACTACAAATTCGCCGGAATTACAACGTCGAGGTGATATCATGAAAGGACAGCTGACCAACATTCAGCGGTTTAGCTTGAATGACGGTGCGGGAATCCGTACTACGGTTTTTTTTAAGGGGTGCAACATGCGTTGCAAATGGTGCCATAATCCTGAGACGATTTCTATGGGGCCATCATTGATGTATTATAAAACTAAGTGCATCGGATGCGGACACTGCGTTGAAGTGTGTCCACACGATGCGCTTTCATTGGATGCCAACGGCGGCGGGATCACAATAGACCGCGATCGTTGCACGGTCTGCGGCGACTGCGAAGCTGCCTGCACCCCCGGAGCGCTGGTGGTTGTGGGCAAGCCGGCAACCGTTGAGGAAGTGATGGCCGAAGTTGTTCAGGACAAGGCTTATTACAAGCGTTCTGGCGGCGGAGTGACGCTATCTGGCGGGGAAGCTCTGTGCCAGCCTGAGTTTGCGGCCGCCCTGGCCGAGGCTTGCGCGCGCGAGGGAATCGATGTTGCTGTGGAGACCAACCTTCTCTTCGATTTTGACCGGGTAAAGCCGGTTCTTAAGCTTTTTTCGCATATATATGCAGACATAAAGCTGATGGATGAAGATGC
>JBNRMR010000006.1:0-3657 GCA_050309705.1 Christensenellales bacterium
GTAAATACATTAAAATTTCATATGGAAATAAATTTATAAAGCTGAATCGATATCCCTCATGATCTGGGCCTTAAGCTCCTCCTTGGAAGAAAATTTTACCTCCCCGCGGATTCGCCTTTCGAACCTCACTTTTATATCTCTGCCGTAGATATCGCCTTCAAAGCCCAGCAGATGGCTTTCTATCAGCCGCAATTCGCCATCGACTGTGGGGTTTTTCCCCACGTTTATCAAGGCCTTCCATTTTTTGCCGTCGAGCTCCACCAAGCCCTGATAAACACCGTCCATGGGAATGGCCCTGCTTTCCGGCACAGGGATGTTAGCGGTGGGTATGTTCAGCGTGCGGCCAATCTTTCTCCCCTCGCGGACAGTGCCTTCGATGGAGTAGCTGCGCCCCAGCATCGCGTTCGCCTGCGCAATGTCGCCATTTTTTAGCGCACCCCTGATGCGGGTGGACGAAACCGGCTGCCCTTCATAAAAAACCGTTTCGGCCTCTATCAGCTCTGCTCCGCGAGCCGCTGCAAGCTTTTCCAGCATCGGAGGGTTTCCCATTGCCCCCTTGCCAAAGCGGTAGTTTTTCCCCACCACCACTGAACCGGCGCTTAAACCATCCAGAACAAAAATTGCAAACTGCTCTGCCGGCATCCGGGCCATTTCGTCGTCAAAGGGGGCCATTATGACCTCCTGAACGCCATGCAGCTTTAAGAGCCGTTCCCTTTCCGGAGCGCTGCACAAAAGCTCTTGATCCCCGCCGAAACCGAAGAAGCTTTGGGGATGGTTTAAAAATGTATAGGCGCATTTTATCTCCTGCTGTCGAAGGAGTAAAGCTCTTATAAGCGCCTGATGGCCGATATGCACGCCGTCGAAAAAACCTAGCGCCACGGCTCTTTTCTGCACAGATGCCTTGCCTTGCATTCCAAAAACCTCGTCAGATCTCGCCCACGGGCTTCAGCGCCGAAAAGCGGAGCATGCCCTCTTCCGCCCTGCCGATTCCCACAAAGTCGTTTTCAATATATATCCTGGCGTTCTCGCCTTCTTCAAGGCCATCGCCGCCCTCATAGCTTTCAAGCACCAGTGGCGTTCCGTTGCGGACGATGGGGCGAAGCTCCCGGGAGGCCGTCAGCCTTTTCATGTGCTCAATCGGAAAATCTGCCGGCAGCAGCTTTCCTGGCATGTTCTCCTGCGTCAGCTCATCCAGGCGCAAACTGTTTTCAAGGGAAAACCGCCCTGCCCTTGTGCGCAACAGAAACGAACAATAAGCCCCGCAGCCCAGCGCCGCGCCCATGTCGTGGCATATTGTGCGGATATATGTGCCCCTTCCGCAGACCACCCTCATCATAAATCTGTTTTCGCCGGTCTTGTCCAGAATCTCAATGGACTCCACCCTCGCCGGCCTTTGGGGAACGGTGGCGTCGCCTCCGCTCCTGGCGATGCTGTAAAGCTTTTTGCCGTCCTTGACCACAGCGGAATAGGCGGGCGGCGTCTGCATGATGTCACCCACAAAGGAGGGAACAATCTTGAGCAGGTCCCTCTCCTTAACATCTGCGGAGGTTTTGGAAATGATCTTGCCCTGGGCGTCCTGTGTGTCGGTTTCCACGCCAAATGTTACTTCGCAGATATATTCCTTTTCTTTTTCGATCACATAATCAAAAAGCCGGGCTGAAAATCCCACGCCGATGGGCAAAACCCCCGCAGCGGCCGGGTCCAGCGTGCCCATATGTCCAACCTTTGTTCCCTTTGGCAAAAGCCTGCGCACACCGACGACGGCATAATTGCTTGTCATTCCCGAAGGCTTTAATATGTTAATAAATCCGTTCATTTCTACTTCAGAAGTCCTTTTGCTTTTTCTGCCACAGCATGCGTTATTTCGTCGATGTCTGCCCCAAAAATAGTGCATCCGGATGCATTCTTGTGGCCGCCGCCGCCAAACATGGCCGCCAGTTCGCCAACGTCCAGGTCTCCCTTGCTGCGAAATGACATCTTGATGTGGCCGCCGCTGTCTATGGCGCGGGCGAGTATGGCTATCTTAACGCCAATGGACTCTATCCCATAGTTTATTATGCCCTCGTAGTCCTCATCCAGCGCGCCGCATTCCCTGCGCTGCTGGTCGGTGCTGGTCATTGTGATTATCTTTCCTTCGCAGTATTCCTTTATGCTGGAAAGCACCTGGCCCATAAGCTTCGTTTTCTTAAGAGGCCTGAAGCGATATACCCGCCCGGTGAGACTGTCCATGTCCATGCCGGGGTAGACCATGCGCGACGCTGCGGCGAGGGTTTCGCCCGTGGTGTTGTTGAAGCTGAAGTGGAATGTATCGGTGGAGACGCCGATGAACAAGCAAAGGCGTATTTCATCCGTCAAAGAAGCTTTGAGTTGGTCTAATAACCTTAAAACCAGCTCAGCCGAGGATGCCTTCGTGGCGTCGATATAGTTCAGCTTGGCAAAGCCGCTGTTTGTGCCATGGTGGTCTAAGCAGGCGCTGTTTTCAAATGAAAGAAAGAAGTCTTTGTGAATGCCCAGGCGGAATTGATCTGCCGCGTCAACGGAAATGGCCATGTCGAAGTTTGCCGCATTGCCCGGTGTTGTGATTATCTTCTCAGCGCAGGGCATGAAGCTGTACTTTTCGGGCGCCTTATCCTCGCAGAAAAGACTGCATTCCTTGCCCATCTGGTCCAATGCTATCTTAAGCGCCAAAGCGCTGCCAAGGGCGTCGCCGTCTGGTGAAATATGTGTGAACAGGGCAATTTTCGCCGCCGATTTCAGCGCCCTGCTGATCTTAAGCAAACTATTCGTCATCGCCCTCTTCCCTGTCCCTCAGGTCAGCTTCCTCAAGCTCCCTTGTGATTGTATTCAATGTGCTTTGTATCCGCACACTTCTTTCGATTGAATTGTCCAGCTCAAAGGTAATCTCCGGCGTGTAGCGCAAATCAATCCGTGAGCCCAACTCCCTCCGGATGAAGCCCGCCGCTCCCTTGAGCGCCTTCATCATATCGCGTTGAGCCTTTTCATCCAGCATGGCGCTGATGCCCACCCTGGCGTAGCGCAGGTCATTGGTCACGTTTGCATATGTAACGGTAAAGACCTCGGGGATTCTGGGATCCTTAAGGCCCTTTATAATTTCGTATACCTGCGACCGCACCTGCGGCGATAGCCTGTCTGTTCTTGAAAAGTCAGCCATGTCCTTGCGCCCTTCCTTTTCTTTTCTTGTTAGCTATATGATAACACAAAAAGCCTTTTTTGCGAAGATATTTGTGCTAAAGCAAAAAATCAAAGCAAAAACTTTACCCCGCCTGCAGGAATGCAAAGCGGGGTAAAGTCTTTTTTATGGGGAAGTGTTCGAGGCTCCTTTGGGAAACGACACAGGGCGCTGCCCTGTACCCGCAAGGGGATAACTCCCCTTGACCCCATTATAAAAAGTTTTGGTCAAGCTTTTTCAAAAGCTTGCGAGGCGCGGGGCAGAGACCCGCATCGTCCCCCCGCGCAGCATAATCTCCCTAGATATCAATGCCGCCGTCAACGCGCACGAGCTGGCCTGTCATGAAGGACGAATCGTCCGTGGCCAGGAACAGCGCAACTGTTGCGATCTCATCAGGCTGCCCAACTTTTTTAAGGGGCGAACCGTCAAGCAGATGCTGCACAGCAGCCATGCCGCCGACGCTATCC
>JBNRMR010000007.1:0-5676 GCA_050309705.1 Christensenellales bacterium
GTCCATGATAATATTAAATATAAAGCAGCATATGCATGGGGGAAATGTCGGTGTTGGCGAGCGTTAGGTCATGCGGTATTACTGGAATCGAGGGCTATATCGTCACCGTTGAGGTGGATGCGCGCCCCGGCATGCCCACTTTCGAGGTGGTGGGCTTGCCCGATGCGGCGGTGAAGGAATCACGGGAGAGGGTTCGGGCCGCCATAAGCAACAGCAAAATTGAATTTCCGTTCATGCACACCACTGTGAACCTGGCCCCCGCCGACGTTAAAAAGGAAGGCCCTCTTTATGACCTGCCCATAGCCGCGGCGCTGTTGATTGCCACGGGTAAAATTCCCCCGGGAAGCGCTGGGGAATATGTGATGGCGGGGGAGCTTTCGCTGGACGGGGCTGTGCGCAGCATAAACGGCGCTCTGCCCATGGTGATTTCAGCGCGGCAAAGGGGCATCAAGAAGTTCATATTACCTCCGGAAAATGCACAGGAGTGCGCCTGCATACAGGATGTTGAGATATATCCTGTGAAGAACCTTGCAGCGGTGGTTGCGCATTTGGTGGGCGAAAGGCCAATTGCCCCAATAGAGCGAATGGAGTATGTTCCATTTTATGATAAAGCCTCCGGCGGAAGCGACCTTAAATATGTCCGCGGGCAGAAAGCCGCCAAACGGGCTTTGGAGATCGCCGCCGCAGGAGGGCATAATCTGCTGATGATCGGCTCCCCCGGCTCCGGCAAGACGATGCTTGCCAGATGCCTTCCATCGATACTCCCTCCCATGACATTCGAGGAGGCCTTGGAGGTCACGAAGATACACTCAGTTTCAGGCGCTTTGGGCAAGAGCCGCGAGCTTATGGCACAGCGGCCATTCAGAGCGCCTCATCACACGGCCAGCAGCGCGGCACTGGTGGGTGGGGGCAAAAACGCAATGCCGGGAGAGATATCAAAGGCCCATAACGGCGTGCTGTTTTTGGATGAGCTTCCGGAGTTTCCAAGGAACGTGCTGGAAGCCTTGCGCCAGCCCATGGAAGATGGCCAGGTGATGGTGGTGCGGGTGGGGGCGCAGGTGTCCTATCCTTCCCGGTTCATGATGATCTGCGCCATGAACCCATGCCCTTGCGGGAATCTAGGGGCGAGGAACGCCCAGTGCCGGTGCACGCCTGCCGCTGTCAGCCGTTATATGGGAAGAATATCCGGCCCTCTGCTGGACAGGATAGATATGCATATTGAGGTGGAGTCAATAAACGTTTCGGAGATTTCTTCGCCCCAGGGGGACGAGGAGACCAGCGCCCAGGTGCGAAAGCGGGTGGACGCAGCCAGAAGAGTGCAGACAGAGCGCTATGAGGGACAGGGCATTTTCTCTAACGCCCAGCTTGGCGCCAGGCAGCTTCGAAAATACTGCGCCATGACAAATGAAGCAAAAGCACTGATGGAGATGGCCGCTGAAAAGATGGGCCTTTCCACCAGGGGCTACACCAGAATGCTGAAGGTGGCGCGGACAATTGCCGATCTTGCAGGCGGGGGTGAAATAGTCCAGGAGCATGTGGCCGAGGCGGTGCAGTACAGAAGCCTTGACAGGAAATATTGGTCTTAGGGCATGAAGGAGAATGGCCATGAAATACACCGAGAATGAACTTGCGCTAATCGCCTTGTCCGGGGTGAGCGGCGTGGGAGCAAAGCGAATGAGCGCGCTGCTTGCCGTGGTGGATGAGCCCAGGGAAATTTTCTCTTTGCACAAAACCACTGTGAGGGAAATCATCGGCGAAAAGCAGGCGGAGGGCTTTTGGAAGGCGGCGTCAAAAAGCTATCAGGAGGACTTGGCCGCGAGGTTGTCAAAGCTTTCAATCCGCGCCGTCTGCCGGTTCACAGACGACTATCCCGCCCTATTGGAGGAGATATTCGATCCGCCATATGTTCTTTATATCAAGGGAACCATGCGGCTGCCCAGGGAAAGGCTGCTGGCGGTGGTGGGCTCCAGGAATGCATCGCGCTATGGCCTTGAATGCGCCTACTCCCTCAGCCGAGACCTTGCCGCCCAGGGGGGGACGATCATTTCCGGTATGGCAAGGGGCATAGACTCGTCAGCACACTGCGGTGCGCTAAAGGGAGGCGGAAGCACGATGGCCGTTTTCGGAAACGGTCTGGATGTGTGCTACCCTCCGGAGAACCTGGAGCTATACGAGCAGATCGCCCAAAGGGGCCTGCTGGTGAGCGAGTATCTGCCGGGAACGTCGCCATTGCCGGCGTTTTTTAGGCAGAGAAACAGGATTATCGCGGGGCTAGCGCAGGCGCTGCTGCTGGTTGAGGGCCGGCAAAGCTCCGGTGCGATGATAACCGTCGATTACGCTCTGGACAGCTCCCGGGATGTTTTCGCGGTGCCCGGACAGATAAACTCCCCCTTAAGCTTTCAGCCCAACCGGCTGATACGCCAGGGCGCGGGGATGGTTTTGGAGGCGCGAGACATAATGGAGCCCATGCAATGGTCATCTCGTGAGGCGGAAGTTGCGCTGCCTTCGGGCAGGAAGACGCCTTTGCCAGAGCTGAGCGATGAGGAGAGGATGATCGTGGAGCCACTTTTGACGGAGGAGCTTTCCTTCGACGAATTGTGCCGAAAAACTGGCTTTAAGGCCGAACGTTTAAATTCGCTCTTGACAATGCTTAGTTTAAGGGGAATAATAAAACAATATCCGGGAAGGGTGTTTTCTATTTGATATTAGTACAGTATTTATTTACCTGGAGGAAATAGATGGCAGCAAAAAAACAGACATTGGTAATAGTGGAATCCCCCGCGAAGGCGAAGACAATCGGAAAATTTTTGGGAAAAGGATATAAAATAGAGGCCTCCAACGGCCACATCAGGGATTTGCCCAAATCGACCCTTGGGGTGGACGTGGAAAACGGTTTTGACCCAAAATATATCACAATAAGAGGGCGCGGGCCCATAATCGACAAGATCAAGCGCGAGGCAAAGAGCGCCTCGAAGATATATCTTGCGACAGACCCCGATCGGGAGGGTGAGGCCATATCATGGCATCTTGCGCATATTTTGAAGCTGGATGAAAACTCCCCCTGCAGGATCGAGTTTAATGAAATCACTAAGAACGCTGTTTCAAGCGCGATAAAGAACCCCAGGCCCATCGACCACACCCGGGTGGACGCCCAGCAGGCCCGAAGGATTCTGGATAGGCTGGTGGGCTACAAGATAAGCCCCCTGCTTTGGGCGAAGGTGCGCAAAGGCCTTTCAGCGGGAAGGGTGCAGAGCGTTGCCACGAAAATAATCGTGGATAGGGAAAGGGAGATACAAAGCTTTGTTCCGGAGGAATACTGGCTGATCGACGCGGTGTTTTCCGACGGCAAAAAGAAGTTCACCGCCAAGTTCGCGGGCTTCGGCGGCGAGAAAGTGGCAATAAACAACGAGGAAAAGGCGAACGAGGCCCTTCTTCGCATCGAAAAGGGCGAATATAAGGTGAAATCGGTGCGCTGGAGCGAGCGGCGAAAAAACCCGGCCCCGCCCTTCACCACCTCAAACCTTCAGCAGGAGGCGGCAAGGAAGCTAAACTTCACCACCTCCAAGACCATGCTTATCGCCCAGCAGCTCTACGAAGGCGTGGAGATACAGGGCGAGGGCGCGGTGGGACTTGTCAGCTATATTAGGACGGACTCCACCAGAATCTCCCAGGAGGCCATGGACGATGTGCGCGGGTATATCTCCCAAAACTATGCGCCTGAGTTTCTGCCCCAGACGCCCAACACATTTAAGAGCAAGCGCGGTTCGCAGGACGCCCACGAGGCCATCCGCCCCACGCTGCTTGCAAGAACGCCTGAGAGCATAAAGGCATCCCTCACCCGTGACCAGCTCAGGCTTTACAAGCTCATATACAGCCGCTTTGTTGCCAGCCAGATGACTCCCGCAGTCTACGATGTTCTGACTTTGCGCATAAGCAATGGCGACGCGGACTTCTCCTTTGTGGGCATGAAGAAAAAGTTCGCCGGCTTCACCGCCGTTTATGAGGAGGGCAGCGATACCCCCGAAGAAAAGGAAAGCTCCCTGCCGAGCGTGAAGGAGGACAGCGTTCTTGGCATTTCCGATGTGAACAGCCAGCAGCACTTCACGCAGCCGCCTCCCAGATACACCGAGGCATCCTTGGTTCGCACGCTGGAAGATAAGGGCATCGGCAGGCCCTCGACATATGCACCGACGATTTCCACCATAATCAGCAGGGGATATGTCAAGCGCCAGAGCAGGACGCTTTTCCCGACAGAGCTGGGCGATATTGTGACGGACATAATGAGTGAGCATTTTAAGGACATAATGGACGTTGAGTTCACGGCATCCCTTGAAGAAAAGCTGGACGATGTGGAGGAGGGCACAATGACCTGGCAGGGCGTCGTCAGCGATTTTTATTTGGGCTTTAAGGAATCCGTGGAAAATGCGGAGCAGCTCATCGAGAAGATAGTTATCGAGGACGAGGTATCCGATGTGATCTGCGAAAACTGCAATATAAACATGGTCTATAAGATGGGGCGCTTTGGAAAGTTCCTGGCATGTCCCAACTATCCCGAATGCAAGAACACGCAGCCCATAACCGTGGCGATAGATGCGCCATGCCCCAAGTGCGGCGGAAAGATATTGGAGCGGATGTCAAAGCGGGGCAGGAAATTCTATGGCTGTGAGAAATACCCAAGTTGCGATTTTGTTTCGTGGGATATGCCGGTGAAGGAAAAATGCGAAAAATGCGAAAGCATGATGGTCCGCAAATTCGACAGGAACGGCGAAGAGTATAATCTTTGCACTAATGAAACCTGCAAGAATAAGCAAAAACCCCAGGTGAGGGAAGATGACGAATAATTCAGCGGCAATAATCGATAAAAAAGCGACTGTAATAGGCGCTGGTCTTGCCGGCAGCGAGGCGGCCTGGCAGCTTGCGCAGTCGGGCGTATATGTGACGCTTTGGGACATGAAGCCGGCGGAGATGTCGCCTGCCCACAGCATGGCGGGCTTTGGCGAGCTGGTCTGTTCCAACTCTTTAAAGGCATCAAGGCTGGACAGCGCTTCAGGCCTCTTAAAGGAGGAGATGCGCAGGCTCGATTCATTGGTGCTGAAGGCGGCGGACGCCTGCGCAGTGCCGGCAGGGGGCGCTTTGGCGGTGGACAGGCTTCTTTTCAGCGAATACATCACGAAGGCGCTTGGAGGGCATCCGAATGTTGATATCAAGGCTGGCAGGGTGGATGAAATCCCTCCGGGGTATTGCATTATCGCCACCGGGCCCTTGACAGACGGCAGCCTTGCCGACGATATCGCCAAAATGGCGGGGAAGGACGCCCTTTATTTCTTCGACGCCGCTGCGCCCATAGTCACAAAAGACAGCATAGATATGGAAAAGGCCTATTTCAAGTCGCGCTATGATAAGGGGGAGGGGTCTGATTACATCAACTGCCCCATGGACAAGATTCAGTACGACGCTTTTGTGGACGCTCTTTTAAGCGCGCAAACCGCCGATATCCACGGCTTTGAGGAAAACATGCTCTTTGAGGGCTGCATGCCGGTGGAGTCCATGGCCAGGCGCGGTCGGCAGACCCTTGCCTTTGGTCCCATGAAGCCGATTGGCCTGAATGACCCACGAACGGGCAAAATGCCCCATGCGGTGGTGCAGCTTCGACAGGACGATGCCGCAGGGGAGATG
>JBNRMR010000008.1:0-9801 GCA_050309705.1 Christensenellales bacterium
TATCTCAAGGGAGTAAACCAGATCGGCGCTTGCCGCATGTGCGTGGTGGACACCGGCGCGAGGGCTTTGAGCGCCGCCTGCGTGATGCCTGTCAGCGAGGGCATGAACGTTAAGACCAACACCCCAAAGGTGCGCGAGTCCAGGAGGACTGTTCTGGAGCTGATACTCTCCAACCATGAGCGCACATGCCTTACTTGCCCCCGTTCCCAGAACTGCGAGCTTCAAAAGCTTTCAGTGGAGCTGAACGTGGGGGATATACCCTATGATGGTGAGAACATCGACTACCCGATGGATCTTTCTTCCACATCCATAGTGCGCAACCCCAACAAGTGCATTCTCTGCAGAAGATGCGTTGGCGCTTGCCGCGTCATACAGCAGGTAGGGGCTATCGGACCGGTGAACAGGGGCTTTAAAACAATCATTGCGCCGCCTCTGGGCATGGACATCACCCAGATTGACTGCATCAACTGCGGCCAGTGCATCGTGAGCTGCCCCGTTGCAGCGCTTCGCGAAAAGGACGACACCCAAAAGGTCTGGGATGCGCTGAACGACCCCACAAAGCATGTGGTGGTGCAGTCGGCCCCCTCGGTGAGGGTCGCCCTTGGCGAGGAGTTTGGAATGCCCGTGGGCACCAGGGTCACCGGCAAGATGACTCAGGCCATGAAGCGGATGGGCTTTGACAAGGTTTTTGACACGGACTTTGGCGCGGACCTTACGATAATGGAAGAAGCCCACGAGTTGGTGAGCCGGATCAAAAACGGCGGCAAGCTGCCCATGTTTACCTCCTGCTCTCCGGGATGGGTTAAGTACATAGAGCATAACTTCCCCGATATGCTTGAAAACGTTTCCACCTGCCGCTCGCCCATGTCCATGGTCGGTGCGCTGGTGAAGAGCTATTATTCCGAGCATGCGGGTGTTGATATCAAGGACATCGTTTCAGTGGCGATAATGCCCTGCACAGCCAAGAAGTTTGAGGCTGCCCGCCCGGAGATAAACACGAAGGGCTATCAAAGCGTGGATGTGGTTTTGACCACGCGCGAGATCGCCAAGATGATAAAGGAATCCGGAATCGATTTCACAGCCCTGCCGGACGAGGAACTCTTTGACGACATGATGGGCGAATCATCTGGCGCGGGGGCCATCTTCGGAGCCACCGGCGGCGTTATGGAAGCGGCAATCAGAACCGCTGCGGACATAATCGAGGGCAGGTCAGTGGAAAAGATTGAATACAATGCGGTGCGCGGTATTGCCGGCATCAAGGAGGCCACCCTCACCCTTGGCGGAATGGATATAAGGGTAGCTGTCACCAGCTCTTTGGGCGCAGCTAAAAAGCTGATAAACCGCATCAGAAACGGCGAGGCGGAATATCACTTCGTTGAAGTCATGGCCTGTCCGGGAGGATGTGTCAACGGCGGCGGCCAGCCCGTGTTGGACGCCAAGATAAGGGCCACCATCGACCCGCGCGTAACCCGTGCAAGGGGCCTTTATGACGAGGACGAGGCGAAGGTGCTGCGTAAGTCCCACGATAATCCGGAGATCAAGCGCCTGTATAATGAATATCTGGGCAAGCCGGGTGACCACAAGGCGCATGAGCTTCTGCACACCCATTACGAGGCAAGGACGCTGTAAAAGCGTGCTGATATCGACATAATAACTGAATGAAACGGCGTGGCTTTGGTCATGCCGTTTTACTTTTGCAAAAATGCGGGAAAAAAGCATGTCCGAAAATGGCGGGATATTTGCCTGAAACATGATATAATAGGTTTAGCTATTTTCGAAGAAAATTGCGGTTTGGCGGGCCCGAAGGAAAGTCCGCCGACAAACAAGATATAATAAGTTTAGCTATTTTCGAAGAAAATTGCGGGTTGGCGGGCCCGTAGGAAATTGTGGGAGCGAAGGGTGAGGACATTGACTGAAGACAGCAGCGGACTATATGCGGCATTTGCGGCAAAGGACGCCCGATTCGACGGCCGCTTCTTTGTTGGCATATCGACTACGGGTATATATTGCCGCCCGGTGTGCCGCGCCAAGCAGCCCAAGGCGCAAAACTGCAACTTCTACGGAACGGCGGCTGAAGCCGAGCAGGCGGGCTATCGCCCCTGTCTTTTGTGCAGGCCGGAGCTCGCACCCGGCTCATCGAAAGCCGATGCAAGCGCGGACCTTGCCCACAGAGCGGCTAGAATGCTGGAGGAAAGCAGTGCAAGCGGGCAGAAGCTGGACGAAATGGCTGATAGACTGGGCTGCACAGGCCGCCATCTTCGGCGCGTGTTCGCCGCGCAATATAATGTTTCGCCGGTTCAATATATACAGACATGCCGTTTGCTGTTGGCGAAAAATTTGCTGACGGACACGGATCTGTCCGTCCTGGATGTGGCGATGTCATCAGGCTTTGGCAGCCTGCGCCGCTTCAACGATCTTTTTAAGAAGCATTACAGGCTTTCGCCTACTTCCCTTAGAAAAAAAGCGGCGGAGGGGAAAGTGCAAAAAGACAAAGCGGGCGCGGCAAGCGGCGTAAAGCTGGCCTTGAGCTACCGTCCGCCATATCGGTTTGAGGAGATGCTTGCTTTCCTGGCTGCAAGGGCCATCCCGGGGGTGGAGGCGGTGCAGGCAAATGAATATCAGCGGACTGTTCAACTTGTAAACTCACGCGGAGAAAGCCTGTACGGCTGGTTGCGGGTAAAAAACAACCCGAAAAAGAATGCTCTTTCTATGGAGTTAAGCGAAGCGCTGCTGCCTGTTTTGCCCCAAGTGTTGGCGAGATTACGCCGCTTGTTCGACCTTTATTGTGACCCTAGCACGGTTTACGAAGCACTTGAGCCCATGAACGACATCCGCCCGGGGCTTTGCGCCTTGGGAACCCGCGTCCCCGGCAGCTTTGATCCCTTTGAAATGGCAGTCAGGGCGGTTTTGGGGCAGCAGATATCTGTGAAGGCGGCAAGCACACTGGCGGGAAGGCTCGTCCGCGCTTACGGCAGGCCCGTTCAGAGCGGAATCGAGGGATTGACCCACGTTTTTCCCACGCCAAAGGACATGCTCTTTTTGCATGGGACAATAGAAAGCAGTCTTGGCGTTCTGGGCATCACCGCCCCTCGTGCAAGGACGATATTGGAATTGGCGAGGGCTTCGGCTGAGGGGGATATCGATTTTAACCTGCCCGCCAACCTGCAGGAGGAGATGAAAAAGCTGATGGCCATTCCCGGCGTCGGCAGTTGGACGGCGAAGTACATCGCCATGCGCACGATGGAGTGGACCGATGCTTTCCTGGAAACTGACGCCGGCATAAAAAAAGCGCTAAAGCCTCATACTGCAAAGGAAATGATTGAATTGGCGGAGAAATGGAGGCCGTGGCGAAGCTATGCGACGGTCAACCTTTGGAACTCGCTTTAGGAGGTGCAAATGAAATACATGACCACATATCGCTCGCCGCTGGGCACAATCACGCTGGCGGCGCGGGGAGAAAACCTCACAGGCCTGTGGCTTGATGGGCAGAAGTATCATGGAGCGGGCATTGCCGAAGATGCAGCCACAAAGGATGACGCGCCTGTCTTTATCGCGGCGAAAAAATGGCTGGACAGCTATTTCAGCGGCGAAAAGCCGGACGCTTCCGCACTGCTGCTTTGCCCTGAGGGCAGCCTGTTTCGCCAGGAAGTGTGGAGAATTTTGCTGGAGATTCCATACGGCCAGGTCGTGACTTATGGGGATATCGCAAAGAAAATGGCGGCGCGGATGAACAGAACCAGCATGTCCAGCCAGGCTGTGGGGGGCGCGGTGGGCCATAACCCCATATCGATAATTATTCCCTGCCACCGGGTGGTGGGCGCAGGCGGCAGCCTGACGGGCTATGCCGGGGGAATCGGTGCGAAGATAAAGCTGCTTGAGCTGGAGGGCGTGGATATGTCCGGGATGTTCACGCCGAAAAAGGGCACCGCGCTTTGACAGCTCCAGACAATTTGGGAGGTTAAGAATAAGATATGTTAAAAATCGGATGCCATCTGTCGTCGTCGAAGGGGTATCTTGCCATGGGCAATGAGGCTTTGCGCATAGGCGCCAACACCTTTCAGTTTTTCACAAGGAATCCTCGGGGCGGTGCTGCAAAGCTGCTTGACGAGAATGACGTGGCTGCCTATCGTGATTTTGCAGCCGAAAACAGGCTTCACCCCATATTGGCCCATGCTGCCTACACCCTAAACCCCTGCTCTGCCGACGAAAAACTGAGGGCCTTCGCCAAAGCAACAATGGCCGACGACCTCGCCCGGCTGGAGCATACGCCCGGAAGCCTTTATAATTTTCACCCCGGCAGTCATGTGAAGCAGGGTGTGGATGTGGGGATTGAGCTTACCACCCGGCTGCTGAACGACGTCATAAGACCGGAGCAATCCACGGTGGTGCTGCTGGAAACGATGCCCGGCAAGGGCAGTGAAATAGGGAGCAGCTTTGATGAACTGCGCAGAATAATCGACGGCGTTTCTCTGGACAGGCATCTGGGCGTTTGCCTGGACACCTGCCATGTTTTTTCCGCGGGCTATGATATCGTAAACGCGCTGGATGAGGTGCTGGAGGAGTTCGACAACATAATCGGTCTGCAGCGCCTGAAAGCCGTACATTTGAATGACAGCATGAACCCTTTTGCAAGCCGCAAGGATCGCCATGCGAAGATTGGCGAGGGCAGCATCGGCATTGATGCCTTTGAGCGGATCATCAACCACAGTTCGCTGCGGGAATTGCCCTTCTATTTGGAAACCCCGAACGATACTGATGGCTACGCTGATGAGATTACTCTGCTGAAAAGCCTCTACAGGGAGGGCTGACGGATGAAAAAGATGCCCCCGATAGAAAAGATATACGAGGCCTACAGCGCCATAGCCGATGGGCGCGTAAGCCTTTTTGATAGCAGTGCGCGGGTAATTTCCTCAAGCGGTGACAAGGAATATGCCGTTACCTGGGGGAGAACCGAAACGGGGCAAGAGCTATACTCCTCCAACGATAACGCAACCTATTGGCAGGGCTACGCGGGGTATCCGGTGATCGCGGTGTTGATGCTGCAGGGAAAGCTGCCCCTGGACGAAGGCATAATGGGCATGTTCAAAGCTGTTAACTGGGCTGAGCTGAACGCCGCCGCAAGGCGTGATTACGCAAGGGCCCTTGAGGATCTGTTCAATCAGAGAAATTACAGCGACGAAGAACGGACTGTGGCTCGGCGAGAGGCGGAGTGCGTCCACGAGACCCTTGGAGAGCTTGACATCCAAATAAGGCGAGGCTCAAAGCGTCCGCCTAGGAGCTGAATAAGCATTCATAAAGGATGAGGAACTCAGAGAATGGAAGATAGTAAATATTTGCAATATGGGGAGAAGGAAACTGCCTACTTAAAGGCAAGAGATCCCGCTTTGGGCAAAGCCATAGATGAAATTGGACATATACAAAGGGAGGTCATACCGGACATCTTTATGGCGCTGATAAACGCGATTATCGGCCAGCAGATATCCACAAAGGCGCAAAGAACAATATGGCTGCGCTTTAATGATATGTTCAATCCTGTGAAGCCGCAAACAATCGCATCGCTGTCTGCCGAAACGATCCAAACATGCGGTTTATCGATGCGAAAAGCACAGTATATAAAGGAAATTGCCCAGAACATAGTTGATGGCAGCCTGGACACGGAGGAACTGAAGGAAATGCCTGACGAGCAGCTCTGCGCGCGGCTGAGCCGGATAAAGGGCGTCGGCACATGGACTGCTGAAATGCTGATGATATTCTCGCTCCAGCGCCCGGACATAATGAGCTGGAGCGATATGGCGATCCACCGGGGGCTCAGGATGCTGCACCGCCACAGGGAGATCACACCGCAGCTTTTCGCCAAGTATAAAAGGCGCTATTCGCCCTACGGAACTGTGGCAAGCTTATATATATGGCGCGTTTCCCACGGCATGTTAAAGGGAATTACAGATCCTGCCCTTGAAAAGGGTGATAAAGTGAAAGACGGCAGCAAAACGCCGCCGAAAAAGACCGCTAAAGAAGAAGACGGGAAAGCTCAGCCACAGTAGCGGCGATTGTGTCTGCTCCAGCGGCCTCAAGCTCGGCCAGGCCGCCGTAGCCGTAAAGTACGCCGATGCTCTTTAATCCATGCTTTTTCGCGCCGATTATATCATGCTTTCTGTCGCCGATCATCACCGCCAGCGAAAGATCGGCGATTTTTGCGCCCTCAAGAGCGTGGGCGATGACCTCGGCCTTGTCTGTTCTGCGCCCGTCCAGCTCGCTGCCGGAAACAAAGTCAAAAAAGTGGTCAATTTCAAAGTGTTTAAGGATTATCCTGGCGAACACCTCGGGCTTTGAGGTGGCTAAGATCAGCTTTTTGCCGGCTGATTTAAGGTCCTTTAGGAGCCTAGAGATGCCCTCGTACAGCTCGTTTTCATAAATGCCGGCCACGCTGAAATACTCGCGGTATTTCTCAATGGCATCAATGGCCTTTTCCTCGCTGAAGCCGTAAAGCTCCATAAAAGAATCCTTAAGGGGTGGGCCGATGAAGGGCTTAAGCTCGTCCAGGCTGCCGGCAGGAACGCCGAAAAAGTCCAGAGCATGGCGCACAGACTTAGTTATGCCAAGGCATGGATCGGTCAACGTGCCGTCCAGATCAAAGAGAATGTAGTCCTTGCTTTTCATGTAATCCTCCCGGAGTTTTAATTATTTTATCACGTTAAAGACAATAAAGCCAACATGAAAACCCGAACGTTCAAAGAAAAGAACGGCTTGGGGTTCTGTGTTTGCGTTGACAGGGACGGCGAAAAAAACCTATAATGAAATGTAAGCATGAAATAGTGTGAAATGATCGCAGAATATAGGCGGTCGAAAAAGCGGGAAAAAGAGGGGAAACGCAATGTTTTTAGATAAACTTCATGAAGAATGCGCTGTGTTTGGCGTGAGCCTGAACGCCCAAGCCAGTCCGGAAGCAGGGGGAATTTCGTATAACGCACTGCTGGCGATGCAGCACCGCGGTCAGGAGAGCGCGGGCATAGCCGTGACGGTGGGGCAGGCCATATATTGCGCCAAAGACCTGGGCCTTGTGAACGATGTTTTCCCCCATGAGGTGCTGAGCGGCATTCCCGAAAGCAAGGTGGCAATCGGTCACAGCCGCTATTCCACCACCGGCTGTAACGCCAAAGAGAACGTGCAGCCCTTTGTGACGGAGTTTTTGACGGGAAGGATAGCCACAGCCCATAACGGCAACCTGACCAATGCGAGGGAAATTCGCGAATTTTTGGAGCCGCAGGGCCTGGACTTTAGCGCCACCAGTGACAGCGAGGTCATATCATCGCTGATGGCTTATAACATATTGAGGGAAGTGAACGCTCTGCAGGGCGCTGTCAAGGCTGCAAAGCTGTTGAGGGGCGCGTTTTCGCTTGTGCTGATCACCAGCGATAAAAAGCTGATCGCCATTCGCGATGCCAACGGCTTTCGGCCGCTGTGCATAGGCAAGAACGAGTACGGCATGGCGGTGGCCTCGGAAAGCTGTGCCATAGAGGGCTGTGGCTTCGAGTTTGTGCGGGACCTGTCGCCGGGGGAAGTCTTGGTGATAGAGGAAGGCGAGATCACATACAGTGGGGTTCATCTCAGCTCCAAAACGAGGGGGCTTTGCATATTTGAATACGTCTATTTCGCCAGGACGGACTCCGTCATCGACGGTTTGAGTGTCTACGAGGCGCGTTTCAACATGGGCAAGGAGCTTGCAAAGGAATTCCCCGTGGATGCAGATGTGGTTTGCGGCGTTCCCGACAGCGGCCTTGAAGCGGCCATGGGCTATGCCGCCCAAAGCGGACTGCCCCTTGTGAGCGGCTTTGTGAAGAACCGCTACATAGGCAGAAGCTTTATTTACCCCTTACAGTCCCAGAGGGAGGAGGCCGTCAGGATGAAGCTGAACCCGCTAAAATACAATGTGCAGGGAAAGCGCATTGTGCTGATCGACGACTCAATAGTCCGGGGCACCACCAGCGCGAAGATAATTAAAAGCCTGAGGGAGTCCGGTGCAAAAGAGGTGCATTTCAGGGTTTCATCGCCGCCCTTCGTCAACACCTGTCATTACGGCACCGATATCGGCGACGAGAGCGCCCTTATCGCCAACCAGATGAGCAAGGAAGAAATTTCCAAAAAGATTGGCGCGGACAGCCTGGGTTTCATCAGCGTCCAGGGGCTTTTAAGGGCCTGCAAGAACTGCGCTATGCCCTTTTGCACGGGTTGCTTCACAGGGGAGTACGGCGTCGAATGGAAGAATTGATTTTTGTCTCGGAGAATAAAATGGCATGGAGCAGCAAAGCGCGGGAAAACTTCCGCGCTTTTTTAATCGGATTGAAAAAAGATGTTAGTTGGTATATACTGCTGTTATATGTAAAAACAGACAGGGACAGACTTTGGCTTTGCAGAAAGCAGATGAACGTCGATTAAAATGGGTGTAGCAAGAAGAGCGCCAGCAAGCACAGCGCGCACTCGACCACAAAGGAAGCCCCCGTGTGATAAGGGATTCCAAAGGGTTGAAGCAAAAAACTTTGGCGGTGGTCAGGGGGCGGAGCCACCAGCAGGTATGCGCGCACTCGACCATCTATCAAAAAGCAAAAAACAAGATGATAAGGAGAAAAGCTATGTCAAACAATACATTTTTTCCGGCGGCGACGCCTGAAAGCCTGGGCATTCCATCGAAGGCGATAGTTTCGTTCATAGAGGAGTTGGGCCATGAAAAGCTGAACATCCACGGCTTTGTCATCATGCGCCACGGCAAGGTTGCGGCTGAAGCCTACTATAGTCCGTTCACAGAGGCCAGCTTCCACAGGATGTACTCCACCACCAAAAGCTTCGTTTCGGTGGCAATAGGCCTTCTTTGCGATGAGGGCAGAATTTCCCTGACCGATAAGGCGGCATCCTTTTTCCCTGACAAGCTGCCCGAAAAGGTTCATCCTTACATTGCGGCGATGACAATACGCGACCTTTTGATGATGTCCAGCGCCCATAAAAACACCACCTACGGCCGCAGGGACGATCCCAATGAGGACTGGGTGGGCACATTTTTTAATGAAACGCCAACCCATTACCCTGGGCAGGTGTTATCCAAAGACACATCCGCCACCACAACTCTCACGGCCATAGTCGAAAGGGTCACGGGCAAACTATTTATCGATTATATGAAGGATAAGATGCTCAGGCACATGGGTTTCAGTGAGGATGCCTTCTGTGTCAAGACGGGGGACGGCCAGTTTTCATGGGGAGGCTCCGGCCTTTGCTGCACTCTGCGGGATCTGACTAAGTTCGCTTATGTGATTTTGAACAAGGGCAGATGGACCGATGGAAAGCAGCTGATAAGCGAGGAGTACATCACCGAGGCCACTTCCCGCCAGATCGACAACTCTGTCGCCAGAAGGGCGGAAGGCTACGGCTACCAGTTCTGGCGCTGGCCGGAAAACGGCTTCGGCTGCTCTGGCATGGGCACACAGAATGTGTTCTGTTATCCGGAGGAGGACCTGATATTCACCACAATCGCCGACACCCAGCCCCATCCATATGGCGCTGCTTTGGTGCAGAAGGCGTTTTTAAGCAATGTGAAGCACAGCCTTGGCGATGCTCTGCCGGAAGACGATGAGGCCCGCCGGGAGCTCGCTTCCCTAATCGATTCCCTTGCTGTTCCAATGATGGATGGCAATGCGCATTCGCCCATGGCTGAAAAAGTCTCAGGAAAGAAATATGCGCTTGAGTTCACAGGCGGCTCGGGGGGGATGAACTTCGATCGCGTCGGCTTCAGGTTCGGTGAGGGGGAAGGCTCCA
>JBNRMR010000009.1:0-12122 GCA_050309705.1 Christensenellales bacterium
CGGTCAAAATGCCCTCGCAGGGTTTAATTATTACCACATGTACCTTCAGATTCACACCCGTTTCCGCCAAATCAATGCCACGGCCCGTTGCCCTCACCACATTTCCACTGCCGGAAAAAAGAAAAAACGGCATGTCGGAGCCCACCTGTGCAGCAATATCACTCAGCCTCTTCATCGAAAAGCCCAAACCGTACAGCTCATTTACAACCGCTATAGCAAATGCCGCGTCGGAGCTGCCGCCCCCAAGCCCCGCCGCAACGGGGATTCTCTTGTTAAGAACATAATTGCAGGGCAGTCTGCGCCCGGCAGCCTTTTCCACTGCCTGGTGAGCCCTGAGAATCAAATTATTCCCGCCAGACAGCTCCTTTGGGCAGCCGTGAACAGAAAGCGCACTTTCACTTGCTCCCTCCAGCCTTTGCACCTGAATCTCATCAAAAAGGGAAACCTTCGCCATCAGCATATCCATCTCATGGTAGCCGTCCGGCCGCTTTACCTTTATATTCAGCGCAAGATTAATCTTCGCAAAGGCCCTGCCACTTATTTCATTTTCCGCAGACCTTGCTGCATCAATATTTGCTATCATCATCCGGCTCCAACAACCATTCGTCTATGTTTATGAAAATGTTCTCGCTCCTGACCGCTCCCAGCCCCGAAAGGCTTTTCGACTTTAATATGGTGTTGTTTCTGAAGCACACGCCTATTATTGGCATATCTTCCATGGCCCTTTGCTCAATTTTCGCCGATATCGCCATAAAGTCCTGCTGCGTCACTGCCTGCGCCCTTTCCGCAAGCAAGCCTTCCATCTGTGCGCTTGAATAGCCCGAGAAATTTAGCCCGCCTTCCGCAGAGAAAAACTCCTCCAAAAGAGGGTCTGCACCCACGGCCGCACCCACATATGCCAGGTCAAACTCTCCGCTTTCAAGGGCGGCGTGGAAATCGTCCATCTCCAGCACCCGAACATCGGCTTTTATACCCACCGCCTTAAGCTGCTTTTCCAGCCGCCTGACAGCGTCCCTGTGCACCGAGGAGCTAACGTGGGAATTTGTTATCAGTCTAAGCGTGAGCGGCTCGCTGCTTCTGGCCGATTCGTCAAGATATCCGTCGCCATCCCTGTCCGAGTAGCCCATCCTCTCCAGCAGCTCCTTAGACTTTTCCCCGCTGTAGCCCAAGGGTTCGTGCGCGCCGCTATAAAACCAGGCATCAGCAGGCACAGGGAAATCCGCAGGCAGCGCCGCATTTTGGTACACGTTTGCTATTAGATCCTTTTTGTCCACAGCCTGAATAATCGCGTTTTTGAAAAGAAGTTTGCCGCTGAAAAGCGAGCTGTTCAGATTAATCGCTATGAACTCGAACGTGCCGCCCCTTACTGAAACCGAGTCCACCGTTTTGGAATTTCTGTAGGAGACAAGGCTAGTTGCTCTGGTGTAGACAAGATCAATCCCCCCTGAAAGCAGGCTCTCTATCTGCGCCTCGTCATCCTTGAGGGCGCGCACGCTTACGGCTTCTATCTGCGGCGGTATGAGCCACCAGCTTTCATTCCGCAAAAGCCGCATGCCCTCCCCTTCCTGAAAGCTGGAAACGAGGTATGGCCCCGTGCCGGAGACTTGAAAATCACCGGCATCGCCAAAAACATTTGTGACAGGAAATGTCAGCGACATCAGCATGGGGTAAACGCCCCTCGTCGGGAAGATTGTAATCTGCATATTATCCTCGGAAAGCTGCCAGCTTTCCACCTCGTCCATCACATAGGCATAGATGGACTCCTCGCCTTCCACACGGATCTTACGCAGATTTTCTGCGATATGCGAGCAGTCCAGCATTTCACCGCTGTGGAAGCGCAGGTTTTTCCTTATGGTAAATGTGGCGGAACCGTCCCCGTTTATTTCCCAGGTTTCAAACAGATACGGCTGGGGTTTGCCGGAAAAATCCAAAACAATGGGCGATTCATACACCAGGTTTAAAAGATTCTGCATCTTGTATGATGACGATGCATAAGGGTCGATGCTGCTCTCGTCCAAGGGCATGGCAAGCCGAAGCTCCCCCGCGCCCTCCACCTCCAGGCTTTTGGGGGGCGCAAGGTTTTCCTGAGGCGCCACAGTTGGCATGGCCATGTCGGTGTTTTCGCCGTTATCGCCGCCATGCCCGCAGCCCCAGAGCAGAAGCGCAGAAATAAAAACCGCCATGAAAAGCGCGGCTTTTCTATTGCTGGAACGAGTCCTTGTAAAGCTTTTTATAAATCTCATGTACTTTCATTACCCGCTGTGTATATTTTCGGGTTTCACCCTCCGGAATATTGTGCAGGTTCTCTCCATCATCGCTTATGGCAGGATCTTTCAGCCAGCCGTCCACCCTGCCTTGGCCGCTGTGATATGCGGCTATGGCGTTGTGGACATTTTCGCCGTAGCGGTCCAACAAAAACCTCATGTAATAGCAGCCCATCTCTATGTTTACCGAGGGTCTGTAGAGCATCTGAGCGGTGAAGTTCTTAATGCCAATTTTTTCGGCCAGCCAGCGGCCGGTGCTGGGCATTATCTGCATCAGCCCCGTGGCGCCCACGCTGGAAACCGCATCTGATCGGAAGGTGGACTCACAGTAGATCATCGCGCTTATAAGGTATGGATCAAGCCCGTACTTTTGGCTGTACAGGCTGATTTCATCCACATATTCCAGCATGTAAAGGTTCTTTTGGGAAACGACGCCGAAGTATATGGAAGCCACCGCCACCATGATTATGATCAGAAATATGAAAACCCCGGCTCCCGCGGCCAGTCTCCAGCCCTTTCGGCCGTCCTCCCTCCTGACGAACAGCTTCATGCTATGCGTAAATGGCGCTGTATATGGTGGCAAACAGTGTCGTCGCCACTATTGACAGTGCTATTATTAGCGCCACCACGGAAACTATCTTCTTCTTTGCCATGGTTCATTCTCCCCCAGCTTCATACCAAAGCTCTTTGATATTTTGATATATATGCTCAATATCGCCGTTGTTGTCAATTATCCTGTCATTTTTCCTTAACAGAGCGATCTTTTCATCCATCGGCATCTGGGCGGCGATGCGTTTTTTCGCCTGCTCCCGGGTAAGGCCGCTTCTTTCCATCAGCCGTCTAATCTGGGTTGCAGGATCAGTCACAATAAGCCACACCTCATCGCAGTTTTTCTGGTAGCCCGTTTCAAACAGCAGCGGAATGTCCAGAACAACCGCCTTTTCGCCGGCCCGGCGGGCTTCATCAATGCGCTTTTGCACTTCCTCAAAAACAAGGGGATGAACGGCTGCATTAAGCTTTTCCCGGGCTTTGGCGCTCCCAAAAATTGCCGTGGCCAGCATTTTCCGGTCAAGCTCATCGCCGGAGAAAAACTCCGCCCCAAACTGCTGCCTGATGACCGGAAGCGCCTTCCCGCCCTTTGCGGTTAGACTTCGGGATATCTCGTCCGCATCGATGACCCTGGCGTCAAGGCCGCGCAGAAAGTCCGCGACGGTGGTTTTGCCCATGGCGATGCCCCCCGTCAGACCGATTATTTTCATCTGCTTCGCTCCCACTGCCGTCATTTCGTGTCCTTCCAGTTTTTCGCCACCCGCACATCCACGGTGATGGGCACCTTCAGCGTCACCGCGCCCTCCATTGCCTCCTTCAAAAGCTCACAGGCTTTTTCGGTCTCATCCTTGGGCGCATCCAAGATCAGCTCGTCATGCACCTGCAAAATCAGCTTTGTTTTAAGGCCGCTTTTTGCCAGGGCCTCGTCGGCCCGCAGCATCGCAATCTTTATTATATCCGCCGCGCTGCCCTGTATGGGCGTGTTCATTGCAATCCTCTCCCCGAAGGAGCGAACATTGTGGTTGGGCGACTTGATCTGGGGAATATAGCGCCTGTTGCCTAAAATGGTCGCCACATATCCCTCCGCCTTGGCCTGGGCCACCGCATTGTCCATAAATCGCTTGACTTTGGGGTACCGCTCAAAGAAGCGGTCGATATAGCCCGCCGCCTGCTTGCGTGTGATGTTTATGTTCCTTGCAAGGCCAAAGTCGCTTATGCCATAGACTATGCCGAAGTTGACGGCCTTTGCGTCGGAGCGCATCTCCCGAGTCACTTCGTTTATATCAACGCCGAAAACCTCCGCCGCCGTGTAGGCGTGAATATCCTCGCCGTCCAAAAAGGCTTTGATGAAGTTCTCATCGCCGGACATATGGGCCAGCACCCGCAGCTCAATCTGTGAATAGTCCGCCGCTATCAGCATATTTTCCGGCCCTGAAGGAATGAAAACCCGTCTGATTTCCCTGCCCGTTTCAGTTCTCACCGGAATATTCTGAAGATTAGGATCGGCGCTTGAAAGCCTTCCTGTGGATGTTCCCGTCTGGAAAAAGGTGGTATGTATGCGGCCGTTCTCATCCGCTTTGGATGCCAGGCCCTCGATATATGTGCCATGGAGCTTTGAGAGCATCCTATATTCCAATATAGGCTCGATTATGTCGTGCTTGTCCAAAAGGCCCTCCAGCACCTGAGCGTCGGTGGAATAGCCCGTCTTTGTCTTTTTGGAATAAGGCAAGCCCAGCTCCTCAAAGAGCACCTGCCCCAGCTGCTTTGGGGAAAGTATGTTGAAGGGGCGCCCCGCCAGCAGATATATCACCTGCTCTATATCCTTCATCTGGCTCAGCAGCCCCGCGCCGATTTGGCGCAGATCCTGTGCATCGATGGTGAAGCCCGCCTGCTCCATCCTGAAAAGCAGCTTGGAAAGTGGCAATTCCACATCGGTGTATATCTTCTTCAGACCGCTTTTTTCCAGGGTTTCTTCGTAGTAAAGGGCGGCCTCATAAAGCCCGCCGGCTGATGAAAAGTCCTGTTTCTGGGCCTCGCCGTCCAGAATATATTCGCAGAGCATTGCATCGTCCACGTTTTCGCCCAAAGTAATGCCCTTCGACAGCATCAAAGTCCTTGTTTCCTTTGAATTGTAAAGCCATTTCCTTTGGCTGCTTTCAAAATAAGGCTTTAAAAGAAGGAATAGTTCGTCCTCATCCATCCCCTCGTCTATCAATGACTGCTTCAACGCAAAGGCGTATATCTTCCCCTCCGCGGCGATCTGAGGCCCGCCTGCGCAAATGGCGGCGCTTTTCTCCGCCCGGGCGATTTTTTCAAGGGCCTTTTTCGCCTGATCAGCTGATAAAAGCGTCTCCCGCTGCCAGTCGATAACGGTTTTCCCCGGCGCCTTTTCATCGCCCGCAAGGGAAAGCCTCGCCAAAATCGACTTAAAGCCATATTTGGACAGCACGCTCGCGGCTTTTGTGCTGGCAAAATCCTTAAGCTTACATTCATCAACGATAAAATCCAAAGGTATGTTGCAGTCGATCTCAGCCAGCTTCTTGCTCAATAGTGCGATTTCTCTGCCGTTTTCAACCCTCTCGCGCAGCTTGCCCTTCAGCTGTTCATAGCCGTCCAGCGTGCTTTTTAAATCACCGAACTGGCCCAGCAGCTTGAGGGCCGTCTTTTCGCCTATGCCCGCTATGCCGGGGATATTGTCCGAGCTGTCACCCATCAGCGCCTTAAGATCGGTCACTTTGTCAGGGGCGATTCCAAACTTCTCCACAAGGTTTTCCGGCGTCAGCATGTCCACCTCGCTGATGCCCTTTCGGGTGAAAAGCACACTGGTATTATCGTCAATGAGCTGGAACGAATCCCTGTCGCCGGTAACCAGCAGCGTTTCAAATCCGTCATTTCTCACTTTTTTGGCGATGGTGCCCAATATATCGTCGGCCTCATATGAGGGCAGCATGTAATGCTTAATGCCCATGCCGTTAAGCACCTCGCGCACAATATCAAACTGAGGTATAAGCTCCTGGGGAGTTTCGCGCCTGCCAGCCTTATATTGGCCATAGCTTTCATGGCGAAAGGTGGGACCTTCCATGTCAAAGGCCACCGCCATATGGCTGGGTGCATAGTCTCCAATTATTTTTAGCAGCATCGTTAAGAAGCCATATACTGCGTTGGTGTAAACGCCGGGGCTTGCTTCCATGCTCAAGGGCAGCGCATAAAATGCCCTGTAGACCAGACTGTTGCCATCAAGCACTGCAATTTTTTTACCGTTTTCGCTCATATCGCCCACCTCAATTCAAAGCCATCGTTCCGTAATATTCTACCACACATAGTTCTTAGCCGCAAAGCTTATGTTATGCACCGTGGCACTCACGAGGGCTCTGCCCTCGCGCTCCCGCCAAAGGGATTCATCCCTTTGTAATCCCTTTGTCCAGGTTGAATGTTCTTTTGGAAAATTGATAAGGGTCAAGGGGCCAGCCCCTTGCGGGGTCTGGGGCAGAGCCCCGGAGCGCTCCCCTCACATCAATAAAAGCGCGGGTTTGCCGCGCTTTTAACGGTTATGTGAATCAGACTTCCTTGACCAGCTCGCCGGTGCAGTCCTTGGCTTTGCAGCCGTCAAGGCGCACGCTTTCGCTGCTTTCAATGTGGAACGCCTCGCCATCGGCGCCGGTCACGGTCACTCTTGTGAAATCAATATCCTTGGCGTTGGCAACAAAGAAGCCCTTCTTGGTCATTGGGTCAAGGTAGTCCATCATAGCGGGAAGCTCCGGCTCGTGGCCGTCGCCCAGCATCACCAGCATGTTATCAAAGGAGATGTCCTCCACCATGCTTTCGGGCAGGCCGTATATGAAGCCCGCGCAGGAGCGGATATCCTTCGCGGTGATGTTTGAGAAATACACCCTTCGCACAACCGGCGTTTTTTCATCCACGGGATAGGGCGCCTTGTCCCAGACATGCTTTTCATGGCCGTCTGGCCCGCAGTGGTAGTAAAGGTTGATGACAAAGGGGCAATTGACCTGGTCCATCACTATATTGTTCACGCGCACGTCCTCAACTGTGCCGCCGCGCCCACGCCTGGTCTTGATGCGAACGCCCCTATCGGTTTTAAAGAACACGCAGTTGGAAATGCTAACATTGCGCACGCCGCCGCTCATCTCGCTGCCGATGACAACTCCGCCATGGCCGTGGGCCATCACACAGTTTGTGACAGTTATATTCTGGCAGGGCACCCGTCTTGAGGCGTGCTCGGTGCCGGATTTCAAGGTCACGCAGTCGTCGCCCACGGAGATATAGCAGCCCTGAACGCGAACCATGTCGCAGCTTTCAGGGTTGACGCCGTCTGTGTTGGGGGAGTTTGCAGGGTTTTCAATGGTGATCCCGTCCACCAGCACATTTGTGCAGTAGATGGGGTTGAAAGTCCACGCGGGGGAGTTGATCAGCTTGACGCCCTTGAGGGTTATCCTCTGGCAGTTGTGGAAGCTTATCAGCTTCGGCCTTGCATGTTTCAAGGTCTTTTCCTTCATCGCGTTCCACCAGTATTCACCCTGGCCATCCAAAGTACCATAGCCCTCGACAATTATGTCATGGGAGTCGATGGCGAATATGCAGCTTTGGTAGACAGCGCCATCCACGCCCTCCCACCTGGATGTAACCACAGGATACTGCTCTTGATCCTGCACGAACATGATGTGAGCGCCCGCATCCAAAAACAGGCGCATGTTGCTCTTAAGAAGCAGCGGGCCTGTCAGATATCTGCCTGCGGGAACGTGGACGGTGCCCCCTCCTGCCTTTTCGCAGGCGGCAATCGCATCAGCGAATGCCTTTGAGCACAGAACCTGGCCGCCCTCCTTGGCGCCGTAATCAATAATGTTGAAAAAATTGCCGCTCATAGCGTTCCTCCATTGACGAATTTATGATGTTGACATATACTTGATTATAACTTATCGTTCACGGCTTCGCAACACGAAAGGCCGGCGAACCTTTGAATTTACGGGAAGATGGAATGGAAAATAAAAACTCAGAGCATGTAATCGTCGGCATGTCCGGCGGTGTGGATTCGTCGGTGGCGGCCTTACTTCTTAAGGAGCAGGGCTATAAAGTCACGGGCGTTTTCATGAAAAACTGGGAGGAAAAGGATGACGAGGGCATCTGCACCGACACCCAGGACTATCAGGACATGAAGGACGTCTGCGATGCCATCGGCATTCCCTATTACACAGTCAACTTCGCGAAGGAATACATGGACAGGGTCTTTTCTTATTTTTTAAACGAACACAAAAAAGGAAGAACTCCAAACCCGGACGTCCTTTGCAATAGCGAAATAAAATTTAAAGCGTTTTTGGACTTTGCCCTGAAAAGCGGCGCCGATCTTATGGCCACGGGCCACTTTGCCAGGCTAAGGCATCCGCAAAGCGGCGGCGTTCAGCTTCTGAAGGGCGTTGACAAGGGCAAGGATCAGAGCTATTTCCTTTCGATGCTGCGAAGCGCCCAGCTTGAAAGGGCGCTTTTCCCAGTGGGGCACCTGACGAAGAATGAGATCCGCAGCATAGCCGAGAACAGCGGCCTTCCAACGGCCAAAAAGAAGGACTCCACAGGGATCTGCTTCATTGGCGAGCGCAACTTCAAGCAGTTTTTGATGCAGTATCTGCCGGCGCAGCCCGGCGATATGAGAACGCTTGACGGCAAAACCGTGGGCGAGCATGACGGGCTTATGTATTACACATTGGGCCAGCGGCGGGGCTTGGGCCTTGGCGGTGCGGGAGAAAGTTGGTTTGTCATCAAAAAGGACATGAACGAAAACGTTCTTTATGTGGAGCGGGGCGAGCATGAGCTGCTCTTTTCGGCCTCACTCACGGCTGAAAAACCGGTTTGGGTTTCTAAAGGCCCTCCGTCGGAAAGCTTTAAGGCCTTCGCTAAAATCCGCTACAGGCAAAGCGACCAACCCTGCCATGTGCAGGTCGAAGGGAATTTCCTGAAAGTGCAGTTTGAAAAGGCCCAGCGTGCAGTCACGCCAGGGCAAGTTATCGCTCTTTATGACCAGGGCGACAGCGAAGTCTGCCTGGGCGGGGCAATAATTGCCGAATGAGCTTGCTTTTTATAAAGTTTATATAAGAAAAAGAATATCAAGGGGTACAGCCATGAAAAACTATCTTTTCACATCCGAATCTGTCACTGAAGGGCACCCGGACAAGCTCTGCGATGCAGTTTCTGACGCGGTCTTAGACGCCTATATCGCCAAGGATCCCAATGCAAGGGTCGCTTGCGAATGCTGCGCAGCCAGCGGCGTCATGATGATATTCGGTGAAATCACCTCAACTGCCACCATCGACGTGCGCAAGGTCGCCAAGGAGGCCATCCGCAATGTGGGCTACACCGATCCCGCCTTTGGCTTTTGCAGCGAAACATCAGCCATTCTGCTGGCATTGAACGAGCAGTCTCCGGATATCGCCCTGGGCGTGGACAGCGCGCTGGATTCCGCCGTGGACGAAAACGACACCGGCGCCGGCGATCAAGGCATGATGTTCGGCTACGCGGCAGACGAAACCCCTGCCCTCATGCCGGCGGCCATCCATTATGCCCACAAACTGACCGAGCAACTGGCCCATGTGCGCAAGAAGGGCGTTTTGCCCTATCTGCGGCCGGACGGTAAGTCTCAGGTGAGCTTCCTGTATGAAAACGACAGGCCGGTCTTGATAGACACAATCGTGGTTTCCACTCAGCATTCGCCTGATGTCAGCCATGAACAGATAGAAAAAGAGGTCATAGAGCATGTGGTTTTGCCTGTGATCCCCAAAGAATATATCAATGAAAACACTCGCTTCCTCATCAACCCCACAGGCAGGTTCGTGGTGGGCGGCCCCCAGGGCGACAGCGGCCTTACCGGAAGGAAGATAATCGTGGACACATACGGCGGCTATTCCCGCCACGGCGGCGGCGCTTTTTCCGGCAAAGATCCCACCAAGGTGGACCGCTCAGCCTCTTACATGGCCCGCTACATAGCCAAAAACATAGTGGCGGCAGGTCTTGCAAGGCGCTGTGAGGTGCAGCTTGCATACGCAATCGGAGTTGCACGCCCTGTTGCCATCAATGTAAACAGCTTTGCCACGGGAACCGTTTCCGATGAAAAGCTGGCGGAAATCATTGAAAAGGCCTTCGATTTGCGCCCTGCGGCCATAATCAGCCAGCTTGATCTTCGTAGGCCCATCTACTCCAAAACTTCGGCTTACGGCCATTTTGGCAGGGAGAACCAAGGCTTTAGCTGGGAAATGACCGACAAGACAGAGATATTAAAGAAACTCGCCGCCCAATAAGGCAAGGGAAAAATGCAGATAAGCGGAGTTGTACAAAGCATAATATTTCGTAATGACCGCAACGGTTATACCGTTTTGGAGATATACGAAGGCGGAAAGACGCAGACTGTCGTCGGCGTTTTTCCATTTGTCAACGAAGGCGAGCACATGAGCTTTGAGGGCGAGTTCACCGACCACATTGAGTATGGCAAGCAGTTTAAGGCCAGCTCATATTCCGTTGAAATGCCGGACAACATCATGGCCATGGAGCGCTATCTGGCATCCGGCATGGTGAAGGGCGTGGGAGTTTCCACTGCCAGGCTGATAATCAGCTTCTTTGGTGAAAAGACATTTGAGATAATGGAAACCCAGCCCGAAAGACTGATGGAAATCCCCGGCATTGGAAAGAAGCGTGCCGCCATGATTTCCGAGAGCTTCAACGAAACAAACACATCCCGCCTGATTATGATGTTTTTGCAGAAATTCGACATCACATCGTCCCAGGCGGTTAAAATCTACAAGGCATACGGCGCCGCCACAATCAATAAAATCAAGAGTGATCCATACAGGCTTCTGTACGATATCTCCGGCGTGGGCTTCAAAACCGCGGATAAAATCGCCGCGCAAACGGGCATAGATTCCTCCAGCCCCGCAAGAATCTGCGCCGCGTTGATCTACGTCCTGCGGGAGGCGGCGTCCTCTGCGGGCCATGTTTTTTTGCCCAGGGAAAAGCTGAAAGAACTGGCTGCGCAGCTTTTGGGGCTTCCGGCCGAGAGTCTGGACATATACATCGACAACATGGCGGTGGAACAGCGTGTCGTTCTAAAAAAGACTGAGGAAGTCCAGGCGGTCTACCTCCCCTACTACTTTTCAGCCGAGGGCGAAACCGCCCAGAGGCTTTTTAATCTGATGCTTTCCCAGGACAGCATGGCCGGTTTTTTTGGCTCAGAGGACGATATCGCCAGCTTCGAGCTAAAAACAGGAATCACCTTTGCCCCCCAGCAGAAAAGCGCCATACTCACCGCCCTGGAAAACGGCGTGTGCGTCATCACCGGCGGCCCCGGCACAGGCAAGACCACAATACTTAACTGTCTGCTTTCCATATTCGACAGCAGGGATATATCCTACCAGCTTTGCGCCCCCACCGGCAGGGCTGCCAAGCGGATGAGCGAAGCCAGCGGCCGGGAGGCCCGCACCATACACCGGCTTTTGGAGTATGGCAGCGGAGGCGACGACGACCCCAGCTTTGCAAAAAACGAGGAGGAACCTCTGGATGCCCAGGCTGTCGTAATCGACGAGATGAGCATGGTGGATCTGATGCTGATGAGGGCCATGCTCCGGGCGCTCAGGCCGGGCTGCAGGCTCATTATGGTGGGCGACGCCGACCAGCTTATGAGCGTGGGCGCAGGTGACATCCTTCGCGATATAATCAAGAGCGGCGTGGTGCCGGTGGCAAGGCTTTCGGAAATATTTCGCCAGGGAGCCGGCAGCGCCATCATCACAAATGCCCACCGCATAAACCGCGGCGAACTGCCGGAGCTTAGCCTTAAGAATAGCGACTTCTTCTTCGAGCGCAAAAACGATATGGTCGCCGCCGCCGATTCCGTGATCGCCCTTGTCAGTCAGCGCCTGCCTTCATATTTCGGCTATGACAGCCTTTCCGACATACAGGTGCTCTGCCCTATGAAAAAGGGGGAAACCGGCGTTTTCAGGCTGAATGAAAGGCTTCAGCAGCATCTCAACCCTTCGGATGAATCCAAAAAAGAAAGGCATGTTGGCAGCTCCGTACTGAGGGAGGGCGACAAGGTTATCCAAACCAAGAACAACTACCAGATGGAGTGGCATAAACCATCCACACCCAGCTCCCCATATGAGGAAGGCCTGGGGGTGTACAACGGCGATATCGGCCTGATTAAGGAGATTAACCCCAAGCACGAGAGCATTACCGTCTGCTTTGATGACGGCAGGATCGCCGAATATGACTTTGCCCACGCCGATGAACTGGACCTGGCCTACGCTCTTTCAGTTC
>JBNRMR010000010.1:0-17016 GCA_050309705.1 Christensenellales bacterium
TCTGCGCAGCGTGCCGCCCTTTTTTAATATAAAACACTTACGTCACTCAGGATGTACGGGCACATCCGGATGTTCCTGTCCTGGCACATTTACTCTGGCAAAATAGTTCTGATATGGCGGGTATTGCTCCGGATACTGATATGAAGAAACATCGATGCCCATATAGCGGATACTGCCACTATCCAGCGAATAATCCGGGAAGTCGCCTGTGTTGAAAAAAGGCTGAGCATACGGGTAACGCCTGCAAAAATCTCCCACTATTTCAAAAAGCTCATAGGCCCATTGCGAATCGTAAAGAGGTAAGCGAATGAAAACCGCTGCAGCCTGGGGGTGCACTACCACCTTATAATAAAGGCACTTCCAACGATCCTTTTCCCCTTGCATGTAGTCCAATATCTCCATAAGCTCGGGCCGGTACTCCACCATCATTGTGCCACCTCCTTCTTGCACTGCGGGTCGGACGCATATTGGCGCCTCACCGGGCGATACCAATGCTTTTGAGCGTTCCAGTCTTCCCGTGGGCCATATTCACAGATTACGCCATCAAGGTTGAAGAAAATATGATCACGCGGGTCTTCGCCAATGGGGCGCACATGGATTCGCAAAAAATTTCTGCCGTTGCGCCTTGGCTGTTTTTCCATGATCTCATCCGGGAAGATTACCACCCTGCGGCCATATCCATCATACAGGCCCGTTTCCTTTGTACCGGAGCACAGACAAATCAGCTCGTGGCCATCACCCATCCAGTTTACGCTCAGGCCGCCCTCACTCACATGATCCGGCTGGAATGACGCTATGGGCTCGCCCCATGGATTAAAGGTTCGAACGATTCCGAAGTTGCCCCAGCGCGTAAAGACCGATAGCGCGTGGGCATGGGCATAGTACGCGCCTGAAAATACCTGCTGTGCATGTCCCATTACGGTATGGGAAATCGTTGAGCCATCAAGCGTATCTATAACATAAAAGCCCGCCGAGCTTGCGGCGCAATAGAGCAAAGGTCTGCCAATATCCGTATAATCCGCCACTATGCAGGAGTCAACATGCATACCGTCGACGGTGTTTTCTATGACATCCGCGCACTGCGCGCGCCAAAGAATCTCGCCATCAGGAGACAGGCGCGTGCAGCCCGCAAAAATGCTGTCTCGCCCACTGCCGTCCATATCATAAAATGCCAAAGACGACTGGTGCCCGTAGGGCGGGAAAATCTTATCCTTTTTCCAAATCAGCTCAAGGTTTTCATCGTACACATACAGCTCGCTCCCTGTCGCCGCAGGGCTTGCGCTGGAACGCACCACTATATCCCGGGCGACCGGCAAACCGCGCGTATTTGCCGCCACCGGCACCCAACCGGCATAGCGATAGCGCGGAATAAGGCTCTCCACCTGATCGGTGGGGCAGGCGATCTGCCGCCTAAGATGGCCGTCCGCCCCGTCTAAAACCGCGACCATGCCCTCCTTTTTGCGAATACCCGCAATGTCGAACGTACCGCCGACGGGCTTGGTGATATGCTCAAACGAGCCAACGATCGGGGTTTCCCAAATAACACGGCCGTCACGCGCGATCAACGCCGTGCATGATGAGCCGCAGATAAGATACCCGGTTTCGCCATCCGGCAAATCCACAAGGCTGTATTGAAACGGCGCGTACCTTTTCAAATCCACCTGCGACAGCAGCGCCATAGGCGGGTATTGCTCACTTGCCTGCCGGCACTCCCGCTGCCACTGCACCAAGCGGTTCTGATAAAACTGCCAGTGATCCCGCTGCATCCATACTTCAAACCGCTTTGCACGCCCCGCGCTGGTGAAACGGAACCCTGCCTTGCCCGTGTGGAATGTATCATCCTGACATTTCACGAAGCAAACACCGTCAACCCAGGCGGCGAGATCCGCTCCATGCACCTGCAATTCCAGGTTATAATAATGCCCGATATGTACGTAGAGCGGCATTTCACCCAGCACCTGGTAGGTATCTTCCGTGCGGCAATAGAGAACGGCTCGTCCCTTTGAGCCAACACCCTCAATACCGCAGAAATAATAGTTGCGGTTGTTGCGGAACCGCGCAAATACGCCTGCCATTGCGCTAACTGTTCGTGAGCTGTCCGCGTTATCCGTGGATGAAAAATGATCCAGCGCTATTGCGGCGCTGACGCTATAATCCCGCAGCTGCTCTTCCCCTCCCACTAGAAAGCGGTCCACGCCATACCGGTGTGGGTACAGCCCCTCGTATCCAAGAGTGTGGCGGATAATACTCTCCCCATCTTCCTGTTGCACATACAGCAAAGAAGGATGGTTATGGCTCATTCCCAACGGATTGGCATAGCCCTCAAAAAAAGCATCCACCTCGTTGTTTGGATGGTGTTCATCCAAGATAACGCCCTCCGGGCATTCCGGCTTAGGCTGCGCCAAAACGCAAATCTCTTTCAAAAGCAAATTCTAACTCCTCCAATCAAGCTAATTGACGCACGCTATAAAAAGCGGCCATGATCTGTCCTCAGCTATAGCGGTTAATTGCCCCGCTAAGCGCCGCCCGCATAAAAAAGCGGGCTTTGATTCATAGGAAACCGCATAGCCGCAACAAAAAAAGAAGGCCTGCCGGCAAAAACCAGCAGGCCTCATCCGCTTACTTAAGTCCAGCAACCTTAAGCGCCTCGGTAACCTGATCCTTTTCCTTCTGATGGATAGGAAGGACGGGTTCCTGCATCAATGGGGAAGAGAAAATACCGCGCTGGTAAAGCGCTTCCTTCATGCGTGCATGAGCCTCGCCAGAGGGCTGACCAACGCCATATATGGCCTCGGACATCGGGGCTATTTTCTTATCCAACTCAAGGGCTTTGCCATAATCGCCGGCCTTGATTGCTTTCCAGGCATCGGTGATCAGCTCCGGTATGCATCCGCCAAATCCTATCAGCGCGCCATCAACGCCGCCCGCGATCATCGACGTGACCAAATATTCATCGTGGCAGGTGATTATGGAAAGATCGGGCGCTTCCTTGCGCAGAATACGGATATCGCGCTCATAAACGGCTTCCTGACGGGTGCCAATCTTAAGCGCCTTTACATTGGGGATCTTTGACAGCTCTATGACTGTCTCCACATCATAGAACGCCTTGGTGCCATATGGATACATGTGAATGATGATTCCGATATCGATGGCAGCGGCAACCTTCTTATAATGATTGATAACCGCTTCCCTGGTCATGCCAAAGCGCAGCCAGATGTGCGGTGGCATCAGCAGGATGCCATCGGCGCCTGCTGCCTGAGCCGCTCTGGCCTCCGAAATTGCGGTACGCGTACCTTCCGCACAGACACCGGAGATCACCAGTACGCGGTCGCCCACTTCTTCCGCCACAATACGCGTAATATTCGCGCGCTCCGCCAGGCTCAGGGAGGTTATCTCACCGGTATGGCCGTTGGTGACTACGCCGCCGATTTCGTCAAAATCAGCTAACCATGAAGCATAACGGCGCAATTCTGGCTCGTTCACGCTATAATCATCATTGAAGGGTATGCACATTGCGGGGAAAATCGTTTTCCAGCTGGTATTTTTTGACATATTGGGTACTCCTTTCGAATTTGGACATTTTTTCTTTATTTTCAGCACGTCTTATAGTACGTCGATCTCAAACACCTGAGCATAGCCACTCTTGTCAGATGTAAAACAAATTACGCTGTCATCCGGGCTAAAGCGAGGATGGGGATGGGTATGCTGAGGTGCGTAGGTTTTAATTGGCCCGTTGTCATACGGGAATGGGCCATTCCAGTGGTCGCCAATACAGGTTGCATCCGGCCGGCACAACAGCTGTGACCTATCTGTTTTAATATCCTGCAAAAGCAAACCGTTGTCCGGGAAGTTAGTGTCCGCCACAATTTTATCGCCAGCATAGTTGGAAATCGCGTGCCAGGCGTTAAATGTAGCTATGCGTTTTACTTCCAGCGTATCAACATTTACCTGCAAAATTCCCTTAGGCCAATCCACCAGCGATAGCGCACGCTTGCCGGGAATCCACGCTTCGTGGGTTATCCACTGCTTGCCTGCGGCATCACGCGTAAAAACACGCTTCATATGGCCAGCATTGCGGTCCAAAACCCAAACCCGGTCGGTCAAAGGGCCCGCGCAGAAAAGCAGGCTGTTGTCGTCTGGACAAAACTGCATATGCGAAACCATGTCGCAGGTTGCCTCGCGGCCCCAGGTTTCCTTCTCGCTGTCAAAGATAAGCACTGAAAACCCTGCATCGCTCACGGAACGAATTGCCCAATAGCGGTCATCGGCGCTAAGCGCCGTGGTGCCAGGGGTTATATTGTTGGTACCGGGGTTTACCTTTCCGCCCCCGATGCCCGACAGGTCGGCGCCGGTGAGAAGCACTTGCTCCTCACCAGTTTCCACGCATACGCGCATGGCACATCCATTTGCTACATAATAGACAAACTTTCCATCCGCGCTGGGATGTATTGACCATTCGTTTAGTTCTTCCGACTGCGTAAGCTGTTCCATCACATCATCCTGCCTGCAATAGGCGAATATCTGAGGCGTGCCCGTGCGGTGCGAAACAAAATACAGGCGCGTCATCGCTCTATCATAAGCGGGAATCAGAAAGAAGGGCTGATGGTTTATGCATTCGCAATTGGTAATTTGGCTAACTTTGCGGCCGGTCGCCTCATCCACAATCAACTTTAATTCCGAGGGATGCTGCTTTTTCATGCCTGCTCCTTATGGCTTGGGCGCCTTATAGCCAAGCACCGCCTCGATGTCGAGAGGGTCAAAGCCAAGGTTCTTGCGCATGTTGTCAAGAATGATATGGTCGGCTTCAATATCGTCTTCAAGCGGCAGCTTTACGCGCTTGCCCTCATTAAGTAGTGATTCACGCGCAGCGACTTCCATCATCAGGGACACAAGGGCGTCCTCATCGGTGAACTCGCTATCACGCAGACCACGAATCTGCAATGCGAAATCGATTACATGTCCGGCAACGGCTACGCCATATTCCGGGAAGTAGTGATCGGAGCGGGCGCCAATCTGGATGGGGTTGTCAAAGCGTATTTCGCCTCCAGGAATCTGTGCGCGAACGCCCATGTAATAGCCGTCTTCGTTGTAGAAGCGCTCTACCTTGGAGATATAATTGGGGTTTGCCGGGCGAATCTTGTCCGTAAAGGCCATGGTGTCATCATACAAGCAACGGCGAATCTCAGCAGTCCATTCGCTGTGCACGCCAAATCCCACTTCTACGCGCTTATTGTTGTCCAGCACATTATAGTGGGGGGCGGCATAACGGGCGCCCTGCTGCGCTAATGTTCCCATGGTTCCCTGCCATTCGGTGAAGCCTGGGCGTACCTGGCGGCCTAGCATTCCCTTTATGTTGGAAGCCTGGTCGATGATCATCAGGCCGCTGGGGAAGCTGATATAACGGCTACGGAAGGTTTCCTTATCATGGAAGCGCTCCTTTGATTCATAGAAAGGCATTGTAGGCATGGTATGCTCAAACGCGCTGATCCATTCCGGGTACTCTTTAGCAAAAACCGTCCACCTTGAATTGTTATGATAGCCGGTATGATCATTGTAGGTGAAAATGCGCTTGATATCGCCAATATATCCACTGTCGCGCAGGGTCGTCGCAAAGCTGTCAATAGGATAACGGAAGAAGTTTTCGCCAACGCGCGTATAGACATTGTTTTCCTTTGCTTTTTTGATCATGTCACGCGCCTGCAACACCGTTGCGCACCAAGAGGTTTCAATCAGGTTATGAATTTTATGCTCCGACATGAAGACGGAGTAAGCGTGATGCAGCGGGATTGGCGCAACAACGATTGCCGCTTCCAGATCTTCATTGGCTACAGCGTCCTTGATATCGTAGTACGCTCTTGCACCTATTTTCTCAGCGATATCGTTTGCATGTTCCTCCACGGGGTCACACACAGCAACGATATCCACCCAGGGCTTGAGACCTTGAATGATCGGCGCATAAATGGTTCTTGTACGGTTACCCGCGCCTATCAGGATGGTTCTTACGGGCTCGTTCGGCCTAGGCAAAGTAGTCATTTTGGTTCCTCCTTATTTTATTTGAGAATCTTGAACGCGAAAATGCCTGCGGTATTGCGCCGGAGAGATACGCGCTATACGCTTGAAGACGTGGTAAAAATGCTTTTCACTGATGTAGCCAACCTTTTTACCTATCTCTTCTACTGTCATGTTGGTCGTTTTCAAATATTCCATTGAAAGTGAAATCCTTTGGCGAATACGATATTCGCTGAACGTCTCGCCTATTTCCTCATGGAAAAGCTTGCTGAGATACTGGCTGCTTATATGCAGCTCGTCCGCCAACTCCTGCTGTGTCATGCCCAGATGCGCCGACATTAGAAGCTTTGCGCGCTCAACAAGGCTCCTATCGCTGAACTGCCTAAACAGCAATAAAATTGTGCTCAGGTGCTCTTCCACAAAACGCGCCATCTCTTCCTTGCCATTCTCCTTGGCGAGCAGAATTTCACTGTAGAGCAGAAAGTTGAACGCCTCTATCAATTCCGGCTGCGATATGCTGTCATAAAAATATTTGTATATCCCCATACAAAGGCCGCTGTACCAGGCTACCGCCTGTTCAGCTCCAACAGATAGCTTGTCGAAATCCGCATTTACCGCCAAGAGCACCTGCTTAAGCTGCTCCTGATCCTGATTGGTGACCGCTTGAACAACGCTCTGAATAATCTCCTGCTTGGGCTGGCACAGTGACGCTGTACGAAGCACCATATCATTGTAGGTTAAAAGCCCGTTGCTTTGCATTGCATTGCGTTTCATCTGCATAATATAAAGCTGGTGTACGGCGTTAAAAAGCTCTTCCGAGCTGTTTAGAACAGCGCTGGCGTTTATCTGCATGTTCTGCTTAAGCCATTCCGGTATTTGGAACGAGCCCGCAAACTCCGCCAAAACATATATATCCGTTTTCCGCACATAGAACGAGCGCACATGATCCGCAAAGGCAGCCTTAATCGCGACCACCTCTTCGCTCTGGAAATCCTTCCCTTCAGGAGGCAGAAAGTGATATAACACCAAATTTCCGTCCAGCGGCTCCAGATGTTTTTGCCCGTTAACCGCGCGTACTATGATGTCAGAATTCACGTTGTACTGACTGAAATGCGGTTGCTTCTGTTTGTCCAAAACGAGCTCTACCGTTTTAAGCGCCGCAAACAATTCCTCTTTCTCCACAGGCTTTAGCAAATAGAACGCGGCTTTAAACTCAATGCCCTGGCGGGCGTATTCAAACTCGTCATAGCCCGTCAACAGTATAATCGGCATTTCCGCAAATTCGTCGTTGCGCCCGCGAATACTCCGGCAAAGGGACAAGCCATCCATAACCGGCATACGGATATCCGTTATTATGGCATCAGGGCGTTCCTTCTCAATCAGGGCCAGCGCCTCTTTGCCATTGCTGGCATGGACAAAGCGATCAAAAGCAACATTAAAGCCACGGATCATCAATTCAATCCCTTCCAAGATGACTTTATGATCGTCAACCAACATCAGCTTATACATTATCGGCTTCGCTTTCTGTTCGGTGCTTGCTTGCCGGTTTATCACCGGCAAGCAAGCAATAAGTAACTCAGTCTGCCAGCAAAGCTGGGCTTTAGTTCATATAGCTCAGATCAAGATCTTCGCTATACTTTTCTTCAATAGCTTCCTTATTATGGAAATAATTGTCTATATATTCGTCAAGTGTACCCTGGCCAAGATCCATCATATTCTGGATCATGGCGTGATATTTGGTTTCCACCTGGCTTGGGTCGCACATGATGATTTCAACAACGGCAGTCTGGTAGTACTCCTTAACGACAGAGAACACCTTAACCTCCGGGCTGTCGGAAGCATACGTTTCAGCGCCTGCGAAGAAAGAGTAGTCCGTGTAGTACTTCGCGTTCTGCTCCAAGCTGGCCAGCTGGTAGTCCGAAGCGCCAATGGCCTTATGCCTTACGCTCACGTCGCTGCCGCGCCATAGCCAGTATGCGCCAACGCCATATTCGCCCTTCTTAACGGTATCATCAGCGTCGTTAACCTCGGGTTTGATAACCGCTATTGAGCCATCAAAGGATTCCCAAGAATCTTCAGTTCCGCGGTTCAGGTATAACTGAATCTCATCCTGGAACAGATAGTCATACAGCTGCAGCGCGCGTTCTGCGTTTGCACCCTTGGTGAAGAAGTGCACCATGCCGTCGCCTACGCCACCGTTGATACCATCATTGGTATAAGGTATACCCTGGTCCATATAGGCGCTTGGAGCCTGAATCATAATCCAGTTCCAATCCGGCTTTACCTTCTTCAGCTCATCGCTAAACCAGTCAATGTTGTCAGAGTCCTGGTTAATGTTGCAGAATATCATGCCGTTAAACAGCTTTGCCTGCATTGTTTCGGATGTATCGGTCAGTTCCGCTTTATCGACTAGATTCTCATTATATAGCGTGTTGACGAACTTAAGCAAATCAAGGAATTTCTCGCTGTGGATATACTTGACATACCTGCCGTCTTCCGTCTTGTCGTAACGGCTGCTCAGGTCGAAAATCGGGAACAGCTTATAGATCAAGCGCACATTTCCGTCCGAATCCGCGCCGGCATTTCTGGAAGCCTGTGCAGGAATAAGATTCGGATAATTTTCTTTAACCGCGCGCAGGAGATCCAAAAAGCCTTCTAATGTAGAAGTATCAGGTGCTCCCAGCTCCTCATATACCTGCTGGATAACCGCCACGCCTACGCTGTTCTTTATCAGGGTTGGGTTGGAAATAGCTTCTTCGCTGTACCACTGGGTGGGTAAGCAATACAGGTTCATGCTGTTGAAAGCAATACGGAAATACTGCACAACATGATCGGGAACATTCCTGGCAATGAAACCCGGGGCTGCTGTTTCTTCCAACTCATTTATGGCCCAAACTTTTTCGTTACCAACCAGATCCTGGATCAAAGCCAGGTTGCTAGTGGTGTTAATTATGTCGGGTAGTTCGCCTGAAGCAATCAGAATCTGCAATTTAGTATGATCATTATCGGGCGCCATCATCCAGTTGATATTGATGTTTGTGTCTTCAATGATCTTCTTGGAAACCAGATCCTTACCCCACCATTTATCGAAGTCCGAGGTGGAGATGCTCTTGTCGTAGAACAGGGATATTGTCGTAGGATCCTGCCCTTCCCAGCTGTTTCCGGGCTCATCCGGCGGCGTTTTGGTGCCGTCATTTGTTGCCGGGGCCGCAGTTGCGGTTTCAGCTGGCGTTTGGGCGCCTGCTGTCGACTGGGAATTGGGGTTGGTCTGCTGCGTACCGGTGTTACAACCAGTAAATATCGCGGCCAACATCACAACAGCCAGTAGTACTGCAGTGAAACTGAAAGTCCTCTTGTGCATATTTATTCCTCCTTTTAGTAGTATACTAGCTTAACTGGGTCAGCTCCACATGTGTAATCAACCTTTGATCGAACCTATCATAATACCTTTTACAAAATATTTCTGAAGGAACGGATAGATTGCAAGGATTGGGGTTACCGCCACAACCATAGTGGCAAACTTCACGCCGTCTGGGTTATAGGAATTGTTTTCCAGATCGCTCATCATATCCGATGCCATATCCGCCCCCAGATTTTCTCGAACGATCCTCATTAAGACTGAAGCCAACGTCTGCAACTTGTCACTGCTGGTATAATACATTGTGTCATACCATGCATTCCACTGGCCGACTGCGGCATATAGGGCGATGGTCGCAAAGGTTGGAATAGTTACCGGCATTACGATTTGCACAAAAGTCCGCCAGCAGCCCGAGCCATCAATCAACGCCGCTTCCTCCAAGGACGTAGGCACCGCCCTAAACGCGCTCATCAGCACGACCATGTAGAAGAAGGAAAACACATGTGGAATAATATAAATCCAAAAAGTATTGACCAGCCCAAGCATCCTAAGGTTCAAATATGCAGGAATCGTACCACCATTAAAGAATGTAGGGATAATAAGCAGCATCATGTAAAAGTTTCTAAACCGAAGGTATGGCTTGCTCAGAGCATAAGCGCAAAGCGAAGTGCCGGTTACCGTAACAAGCGTTCCCAATAAGGTTCTTGCAACGGAAGTTCCAAAAGCCAACATGAGCGAATCATCCTTGAACACCGTCTGATAGGTGCGGATTGTCGGCATCTCCGGCCAGAAGAAGGATGGCCGGTGCGTTAGCATCCCGTTGAAGGAGTTTATCAGAATATAAAAGAAGGGATACACTATCAAAAATGTCAAAATGCCCAGCAGGATATAGTTAAGCACGTCAAACGGTTGAGTATGGTTGCTTCTTCTATAAGCCATGATGCCTCCTCCTTAGAACAGGGAATTTTCCGTTGCTTTTTTGCTTATCCAGTTAGCGCTCAGCAGCAGGGATACATTGATAACCGATTTATACAGGTTGACCGCTGTAGAATAGGAATAGCGGCCATTTTCAAAACCTGTGCGCAGGATGTAGTTATCCAAAATATCGATCATGTTCCGGTTTGTCAAATTGCCAAAAACGTAAACCTGGTTAAACGTATCGCCGCCGGACATGATCTTTCCGCATTCAAGTATGAACAACAGTGAGAAGGTAGGAATCAAATGTGGAACCGTAACATAGCGGATCTTGGCAAACCGGCGTCCGCCGTCGATTTCGACAGCTTCAAACAGCTCCTGGTCGATAGATACGATTACGCCCAGATATATAATCGACCCCCATCCAATGCCTTTCCAAACGCGCATCAATACCATAGTCGGCACCAGGAAGCGCGAATCCGACAGGAAGTTTATCGCGTCGTCCAAAACACCCATTTGAATCAGCAGAAGGTTGACGGCGCCGCGCGTCGGATTAAGTAAGCTGTAAAAAATACCACCGCATACCGCCCATGAAATGAAGTGCGGCAAATAGGAACAGGTCTGCACGGTCTTCATGAACCCGACGCCGCGCACTTCATTAAGCAGGATTGCCAAAAGCATTGGCGGCCATGTCGTGAAGATCAACATCAAAACAGCCATCTTAACGGTGTTAAGCACCACGCCCATAGCGGACGGCGTTTTAAAGAAATCTATAAAGTGCTCAAATCCATTCTGAGCCGCCCAGGGACTGACTATTATGCCCTTAAAAACATTGTAGTTTTTAAATGCAATAACAACACCATACATTGGGAAGTAGGAAAAAATGACTACCGCGATCAATGCCGGCAACGCCATTAGTTGCAGAGAAAGCTGCGACCGACGATTCCTTCCCAAAACAGATTGCTGATAAGCCTTGACCTTCTTGCCAGCTGCCATATCATTCACCTCTGATATTTGTTGGATATTTGGTTCAAAAATCCTATATTTCAATTCTACAAGTTGGCTTAATGCAGTTACAAGTTCGTTGTTTTCATAAAACGTATGATTTTTTAACGTGTTTCTATACAGAGCTTTATGAGCTCTTTACTTTTCATGAATCACTCTTTATGATAAAGAGAACTTACTTCAAACATATTGGGAGGTGCTTGCTTGAAAAAGATTCTAAATGTCCCCGCGAAGTTGTCTTTAACCCGTAAAGCCATCTTGGTCTTTTTAGTAATAATATATCTGCCAATAACAATCGTCAGTTTTGTCTGGTATCATTATTCATCTACCGTTTCCCATAATACAATAGTCAGCGAAATTGATACCATTGCAAATATATTAACCACGCAGTACCAAAATAAGATAAACGAAATGTATTTGATAGGCGACATTGTTTCGGGCAACTCAGCGCTGCTGCGCTATCTGGAGCAATCCGATTCCATGAGCTTGTTTGACAACTATGTCTATACCAGCACAGAACTTGGCCCTTTTCTGAGTAGCATAAATCAAGCCAACTGCAACATTGAAACACTGCGAATATATTCGTTTTCAGAACAGATTACGCGCTATCAGAATTATCTCTATCCCCTTAATGTGCTGGAGGATAAAAGCCCCTATGAGGATTTGCTGAACCTCCGCTACAAGGAAGCGTTGCTTATGCCAAGCGCACCGCTATTTAGCTATCAAACCCAAGAAAACCAATTTGAACTGTGTTATCCTGTGAATGTTGCCAGCGACCCTTACACGTTCTCACTTTTCACATGCTTATATTCTACGGTGAGCCATCATCCCGTTGCTTATCTGGAGTGTGTAATTCAAACCGATGTTTTGCTAGACGCCTCCAACGTTCATCTTGATATTGAGCAGCTTTTCGTATATGAAAATGGACGCGGCGTAATTTACTCGCAAAATGACAAGGATCATCTTTTGGGTCAGATCTCGAACCTGTTCGAACGCGAACTCCTCGATGAAGAGTTAAGAGCGTACAATGTTGTGATTGACGAAAATGGCTATGATCTATTCGCCTACCCGCTAGAAGACCCCGATGTCACGCTGGTCATCGCCTATTCCAAACGCGATGCATATGGACAAAGCCGCATGGAATGCTTCATTTTGTTTTTTACCTTGCTGTTTTTTCTCCTGTTCTTTTGCGTTTGCATATGGATTTTCTACAAGCATATCTTTACACGTCTGGAGTTGCTAGCAAACCGCATGAACAAGCTGCGCGACGGCGATGACGACATAGTATTTGACGATTTGCGCAATGACGCCATTGGGCAGGTAAATCACACACTTTCTCAATTGCTCAATACTATATACACCGTTAAGCTTGCTGAAAACGAAGCAATGCGCTCATTTCTGCGTGCTCAGATAGAACCCCACTTTTTGTTTAACGCCCTGGAGTCCATACGCATGACTGCCACGCTTGAAAACGCTCAGAAGGCCAGCGACGCCTTGATCGCGCTTGGATCTCTTATGCGCGTACGTATCCGCAACCGCTCCCATTCTACGCTTGCGGAAGAATTGACGTTTGTGAACAATTATATTCAGATTGAAAATCTGCGTTTTGATGACCGCATCCAATTGCTGGTTCAGATAGAAAATGATTGCGCCAATGTGCAAATTCCTACGCTGATGCTACAACCTATGGTTGAAAACGCTATCAAGCACGGTATGCCTCAGGATCAGTCCCCATTGATCATCAAGATTAATGTGCTTATACTACCGCATAACAGTTTGATGATTCGGGTTTTGGATAACGGCCGTGGAATTGATGAGGCGTATCTGCGCGAAATTCAGGAAAAATTTAAAAGGAAAAAGAACAATGAAACCGGAACTCAGGGCGTAGCGCTCTCAAATATACTGCAAAGGCTTAAGCTATATTATGATGATCAGGCGCAACTGACTATTTTCAGCACGTTGGAAGTAGGCACGCAGATTACAGTCATACTTCCCATCACTAACATAAAGCCGGCAGAACTCTAATACACGTCAAAAAAATGCGCAGCAGGAGGAAAAGCCATGCGCGAGCCGGAGTAAACCGTAAAAAGACCCTCTTTCCCTTGGCGATCCCAATTCTGGTGGAGCAGATTCTACGCAGTCTCATGGGGACGATAAAAATCTTTATGATCAGTCTCCTATCCGACAACGTGTCAGCAGCGGTGGGCGCCAACCAGATCCTCAACGTTGTGGTCATAGCCTCCACAATGATGGCGTCAGGCGACGGCAGTCGCAATCGAGCTTGAATAGCAGGCCGAATTTTGAATTAAAGACATAGCTTTCCTTTGTGCGAAAGAGCTATGTTTTTTATTGCTCAAATTATGGTATAATAAGTTTAGCTATTTTCGAAGAAAATAGCGGGTGAGCGGGCCCGAAGGAAAGGCCGCCCACAAACATGGATGGTATAATAAAATTGCAAACTATTAAATTGATTACACGAACAAGAATTTTAAAAGGATAGTTTTATATGAATATCAAAACAGTGAAAACGGCTAACACTGAAATAGCGGTTGTAAGCAGCGACGATATCTGCATTTCTGACGGGCAAAGCGCGCTGGATTTCATGATGTCCCTAAATTATGAGACCGGGTGCCGCTCTATTGCTATCAACAAAGAAGCTATCGCGGAGGACTTTTTTATTTTAAGCACGAGGGTTGCCGGCGATGTTCTGCAAAAATTCATCAATTATCATTTCAGGCTGGCGATTATCGGTGATTTTTCCGAGTATAAAAGCAAAGCTCTGAAGGACTTCATGTTTGAGAGCAATAATGGAAGGGATATCTTCTTTGTGGCCTGTGAAAGCGACGCCATCAATAAGCTGGATAGCATATAATTTACTGATGGGAGGGATTTGGCGATGCGCAAAGTTATGACTATTGCCCTGACTTTATCATTTATCATGGGGCTGTTTGCGGGCTGTGCGCGAGTTGAAACGGCTTCGCTGAGTGACAGCTTGAATTCCCAAGGTGGCTATGTCTTCGAAGGGATGAAGCTGTGGGGCTTGGAGCGGGAAGCAGTCTTGTCCAAAATGAATCTTTCCACGAATGATGTCGAGCCAGTTTTGCTTCCCTATGGAAATATTGAGGAGGCCTTTGTGCGAGACGAAGGCTTTAGGCTCAAAAATACAAGATCATTTGATGGGATCAATGGCCAATGGGAAGTTTATTTTATGTTCGAGGACGATGTAATGGTTGTTGGAAGATATTTGCAGGTGTGCGAAAGTGAGAATGAGTTGGCGATCGTCTGTGGGCAGTTGGCCGATATCTTAATCTCATGGCCCACTTTCCCCAAATATGAGGGCGATGACCGCTTTCCCAAGTCTAACATCGACAATGAGGCTGAGAGCCTGCGCGGTATTGCCAGGGGCAACACGGTCGGGGCGCAGCGCGTTCATGCCGACGGCACATTTCTATGGATAGCGGCACGTCCTCATGAGAAGTTCGCCATTTCCATCACCGTATACTCCAGGGAGCCCGGACCGAGATAAAAAGCAGGGGATAAGCATGAATTCGGCTGATGCCGAAAAGCTATTGCAAATAATCCCGAATCTGTTATAATAGATAGAAATATGGCTGTGAAACGGTCAAGTAGCGGCAGCCTCTGCTTTGAAAGAGAGCCTTGCCATCGGGTGAAAGCGGGCAAAGTAAGCTGATGCGTGAAATTTCGCCGTGGAGCTGCGCCTCCCAAGTGCTTTTAAACATGGCATGGGTAAGGGGCGACGTTTGGCACGCGTTAAGGGCTTCGAGTGCGGTTTTGCTTTTTATGTGGGCGAAGCCGAAGCCGGGTGGTACCGCGAAGCAGCGTTTTGAAGCGACTTCGTCCCTGTTGGGGGATGAGGCCGTTTTTATTTTTCTCTTTTCTGCAAATGTTTCGGGAGGTGAGTGGCGTGAAAGGATGCGTGCGTGTGAGCGCTAAGGCTGTAATAATTGATGATGGTAAAATTTTGATGATTAAATCCGCCTTTCCTGACGGCCTGCTCTACGATCTGCCCGGTGGCGGCCAGAACCACGGCGAGACTCTGACAGAGGCTTTGAAGCGTGAATGCCGAGAGGAGTTGGGCGCAGAAATTGAGGTGGGCGATATCTTGTTTGTGCATGATTTCATAGCAGCCAACCATCCCCGGCTTGCTGATAAAAGCGCACACGGGCTGAAGATCGAGTTTGAATGCAGGCTGCTCTCGCCCATCGATGAGGCCGCAAAGGGCGACGACTACCAGATAGGCGTCGAGTGGCTGCCGATTGAACGTCTCCATGAGTATCCTGTGCATCCCTCAAAGTTACCACGAGCCCTTAGGGAGCGCAACAGGATATACTTGGGCGAGTCGTTTTAGCGGCGGGGCGGGGAGAATGGGGGAACGCTGCGGGGCTTTGCCCCACACCCCACAAGGGGACTTGTCCCCTTGGCCCCTTCATCATGATATTTAAAGTTTTGGTCAAGCTTTTTCAAAAGCTTGCGGGGCTTGGGGCGGAGCCCCGGAAAAATGACGACGCGGGGCTTTGCCCCATAAAAAGAGATTCTAAAGGGGTTACCCTTTAGCGGGAGCTCGAGGGCAGCGCCCTCGAACAAACCCGAACACAAACCGAACCGCAAATTTGGAGGTATAAAATGCGTGAAAGATTAGAGGAAATTAAGGAGAAGGCGCTAAAGGAGCTTGAAGCCTGCGCTGATTCCGCAGCTATCGAGGCGCTGAAGGTGCGCTTTCTGGGGAAAAAGGGCGAATTGACGGCGCTCTTGCGCTCCATGGGCAGCGTTGCGCCGGAGGAAAGGCCGAAGGTCGGCCAGATGATAAACGACGCAAGGACGCAGATTGAGGAGCGGATAGAGGAGCAGCTTTTGGCTCTCCTGGCTGGCGAAAGGAGCCAAAAGCTGCTTAAGGAGGCAATCGATATCACGCTTCCGGGCAAGAAAACGCATAGGGGAGCCATGCACCCAATAGTGTCCGTGCAGAAACGAATAATGGATATATTCGTGGGCATGGGCTTTGCGGTTACGGACGGGCCTGAAATTGAGCTGGACAGATACAACTTTGAGCTGATGAACATGCCAAAAAACCACCCCGCCAGGGATGCCCAGGACACCTTCTATTTCAGCGAAAACATTCTTCTGAGAACCCACACCTCACCTGTTCAGGCCAGGACCATGCTCTCCCAAAAGCCGCCGATACGCATCATCTGCCCGGGCAGAGTCTACCGGGCGGACGAGGTGGACGCAACGCATTCACCGGTATTCCATCAGATAGAGGGGCTTGTGATCGACAAGGGCATCACAATGGCGAATCTTAAGGGCACGCTGGACGTCTTTGCCCAGCAGCTTTACGGTGACGGCATCATCACCCGCTTCAGGCCGTCTTTCTTTCCCTTCACGGAGCCCTCAGCCGAGGTGGACGTGCGCTGCGCCGCCTGCCGGGGACAGGGCTGCCGCGTCTGCAAGGGCGCTGGTTGGCTGGAGATCCTTGGCGCGGGCATGGTGGACCCGAATGTGCTTGACATGTGCGGGATCGATCCCGATGTCTACACCGGCTTTGCCTTCGGCATGGGCATTGAAAGGGTGGCCATGCTGAAATACAACATATCGGACATGAGGCTGCTCTATGAAAACGATAAGCGTTTTCTGGATCAGTTCAAATAGGAGGTAGAAAGATGCTTGCACCCCTTAGTTGGCTAAAAAAATACGTTCATATAGATATGCCC
>JBNRMR010000011.1:0-8323 GCA_050309705.1 Christensenellales bacterium
AACTGATTACACAGCATTGAATATATGCCGCCATATTCATAAAGCGCCTTTTCCGCGTGAACCAGCAGTATGTCGCTTCCGGGCCAACAGGATTCGCCGAATGAAAATCCCACCGGCTTTTCGTCCACCCTGAGCAAAACGCCCATCAGCTTAAGCTGATCAAAGTTTGTGAGCATGATCTCAACCGCCTTTTGCTCATATTCCATGGACTGGTTGACCCTCGCCTCATTTTCCTGCAACCACTGGTCGTTCAAGTCTAGGCATTCCTGCAAATTATTCTCGCCTATGAACTCAACGCTGTAGTTATATGTTCTGGTGAACCAATTCACATGGTTCCTCTTTGAGTGCAGCTTTTTACCGGAGTATGTGCGCAGGGATTCGCCGTCATAGACGAAATCCTCGGCGCCCTCAATCTCCACCGCTTCAAAGACGCCGGGAAACGCTCGTTCAACAGCGTTCGCCTGCTCAATGGAAGCATATGTGAACCGCCAGCCGGGGTTGTCCTTATTAAAATCGGCCACGGCCTCAATTGCGCCGCGAAAGGCGACTACATCGTCCATGTCGCCAATGGGCACGCTGCAAAGAGCCTCGCCGTTGTATTCGCCAATTACAAAGAAATAGCCGCCCAAATCGGCAATTCGAGCATTGTAGACATCGCGCATTGCGTAGAGATAGGCAAAGCAGATATCCGCTGTGCCCACCCGAGCCAAGGCAAGCCTTCGTTTGTATTCATCAACCACCGAAAGCTGTACCTCTTGAAAGTTTAGCATAAAGTTCCTCCTGAATTAATTGACATGCAAATAAGCGCTGCAAAAAACCTGCGGCGTCCCTCCGGGGCATGCCTTTCCTGCAATCAAGCATTGTATATTATACCCGATAGCCTGAAAAGTTTCAAATTTATAAAAGGCTTTCACTGCAGCAATATTAAGCAAAAGAAAACAAAGAAAAGGCAAACAGCGCAAAGCCGTTCGCCTAAACTTTACATAGCAATATCCTCTGCGCCAAGGCAGAGCTTCGGCTGTATGCCAATAAAAAAGCAAGTGGTTAGGTTAGATAAGGTCGTTCTCCGCAGGGCTTTCCTCCACAGAGCGCACAGCCCACCTGGCAATGATCATCTCTGTCTTGTCTGAGCCCACCTCAATGGTCATCACATCTTCCTTCACGGATTTGATCCTGCCGAATATGCCTCCTATGGTGGTTATCCTGTCGCCAGCCTTCAGCTCGCTGAGCATCTTCTTGACAGCCTTGTCCTTCTTCTGCTGTGGCCGTATCAGCACAAAGTAGAAGACCACGATCATCAGGATCATAAAAAGGGGCATCATGAGACCGCCTAGGTTATCTAAAACTTCTGTTGGCATTAAACTACCTCCCAATAAACATTACCGCCATTATACAATATATCGCACCATAATACAATTATTAATTTACACATTTTCAGGGCTGCGCGAATGAGGGCGGGGCGCGGGGCGTTGCCTTATCAAAATGGGATTCTAACGGGTCTGCCCTTTAGCGGGTGCTCGATTGCAGAGCCCTAAAAAGTTCCCCTCGTCCTCCTCGTCCCAAATCAGAAACTGCGGCCCTCCATGGAGTATTCGGCGAAGAATTCGCGGCGGAAATCCAGCAGTGTATCGCTTAGTATGTGCTGCTTCACGTTTTCCATCAAGTCTATTAAAAAGTGCAGGTTATGGATAGTGCAAAGCCTTGCTCCCATGATCTCCTCCGCCTTGATAAGGTGTCGGAGATAGGCCCGGGAGAAGTTTTGGCAGGCATAGCAGCCGCAGCTTTCATCAATGGGCAAAAAATCCGCCTCATAGCGCTTGTTCCTGATTACCATTCTGCCCGTGCGCGAAAAAACAGTGCCATTTCTGGCGATGCGGGTGGCAAGAACGCAGTCGAACATATCCACTCCCCGCAAAACGCCTTCGATAAGGCAGTCGGGGCTGCCCACACCCATCAGATATCTGGGTTTTTCTCTGGGCATATATTCCTCAATCTGTTCCAGCATATCGTACATAATCTCTTTAGGCTCGCCGACGCTCAGGCCTCCGATGCCGTAGCCATCAAAACCGATGTCGGATATCGCCTTTGCGCTTTCGATGCGCAGATCGCCGTAAAAGGCCCCTTGAACAATGCCGAAAAGCGCCTGGTCCTCCCGGGTGTGGGCATCCTTGCTCCTTTTTGCCCAGCGGTGGGTGCGGTCCATGGCAGTCTTGGCCTGATTATAATCACAGGGATAGGGCGAGCATTCGTCGAAGGCCATGGCGATATCGGCCCCCAAATCCTGTTGGATCTGCATCGAAACCTCCGGGGAGATGAAGCGCCGGGAGCCGTCGATGTGGGAGGCGAACATCACACCGTCCTCGGTTATTTTTCTTATGTTCGAAAGGGAATACACCTGGAAACCGCCGCTATCGGTCAAAATGGGCCTGTCCCAGCCCATGAACTTATGCAGTCCGCCTGCCTGCTTAACTATGGCTTCCCCCGGGCGCAGAAAAAGATGGTATGTGTTTGAAAGAATTATCTGTGTGTCGATGTCCTTCAGCTCCGCCGGGGACATGGCCTTCACAGTCGCCTGGGTGCCAACGGGCATATACACCGGCGTTTCGATGATGCCGTGGGGCGTGTGCAGCCTTCCAAGGCGAGCCTTCGTGTGTTTTTCTTCTTTTATCAGTTCAAACTTAAGATTTTTATTCATTCTGTCTTCCATTCATGCCGGCGAGATGCCGCCGTTTAACTTTTGCAAATACGATTATATCAGCCTGAAGCCCTTTTTACAACATCCGCACAAGCTACGAACACCCGTTTCTTTTCTTTGACAAAAGCGCTCCCATGCATTACTATTGATATATAAATTCCGCGCTTTCCGTGTTGGAAGCGCCAAGGTAAAAAGGAAAAACCGATGATTATTTTGGGAATAGACCCGGGGCTCGCTTCTTTGGGCTTCGGGATCGTAAGCTATGACAATGTGAAAGCGCAGATGGTGGACTACGGCGTGCTCAGCACAAAGGCGGGCGTGCCACTTCCGGCGAGGCTTTCAAGCCTTTTCGAGGGAATAGGCGACCTTTTAAGCCGCTATAAGCCTGATGATATCGCCATCGAGGAGCTTTTTTTCAACACAAATGTCACCACAGCCATAGCCGTAGGCGAAGCAAGGGGCGCCGTCATCGCCGCATGCGCTGCCTACAGCCCAAATATTTTCGAATATACTCCTTTGCAGATAAAGCAGGCGATAACAGGCTATGGTCGGGCGGATAAACAGCAGATGCAGATGATGGTCAAGATGCTTTTAAGCCTGCAAAAGACGCCCAAGCCCGACGATGCCGCCGACGCACTGGCAGTGGCCATCTGCCACGCCCATTCCCTTAGGATGCGCGAAAATTACAGGATGAAATAATAGTATGTGATGAGAGGTTGTCATGATATCTTTTTTGCAGGGAAAAATTGCCCAGAAGCTGCCCACGGCCATAATTGTGGAGACGAACGGAGTGGGCTTCCATGTGAATGTCAACAACAGCGCCCTTGCAAACTCCGGAAACGTGGGCGACATCATAAAGCTGCACACCCACCTGATGTACGCCGAGAGGGACTCAACATTTAACCTCTACGGCTTTTTAACCAAGGAGGAATACGGCCTTTTTCGGCAATTGATTTCCGTCTCCGGCGTGGGAGCAAAGAGCGCGCTGGCTCTTTTAAGCCAGATGAGTGTTGCGGATTTTTCTCTGGCGCTGATATCCCAGGACGCAAAGGCCATAGCCAAGGCGCCGGGCCTGGGCATTAAGACTGCCCAGAAAATTATCATCGAGCTTAAGGACAAGATCAAGGACGATGAGCTTTTGACGCAGATCTCAGGTGCATCTCAGCAAGCGGTGTATTCCGGCGAGCCTTCCTTCCTGCAAGATGCCATTGAGGCCATGATCGCCTTGGGCTATCCCCCCGCCGAGGCTGCAAAGGCTGTCAACGCCGTGAAGGACGAGGGCAAGACTGCCGATGAGCTTATTCGCCTGGCCCTGCGCCGCTTTTCGTTCTAGGGAGTGTTGGCGATATGGATAATGAACTGAAAATAAAAATGTATTCGTTTACGCTGGACTGCCCAGACGCCCATGAGCTGGGAAAATTCTATGCGGATTTGCTCAAATGGGAATTTGGGTTTAATGATGAAGAATATGCATGGGTATACCCGCCGGGAACGCATCAGGGAGCATACCCTTTCATTTTGTTTCAGCGCAATCCCCAATATAAGCCGCCTGTGTGGCCGAACAGGCCCGAAGCCCAGCAGCAAATGGCGCATATTGATTTCGTCGTCAATGATTTGGCAAAATCGGCCGAGCATGCTGTCCAATGCGGAGCAAGAGTTGCTGATGAGCAGTTTTCCGATGATTGGATGGTCATGTTTGATCCCGCAGGACATCCCTTTTGCCTGTGCCAGATTAAATCAATTGTTGAGAGCGCTCATTTTGCACTGTTATAGAAGATCACGATATCCTTTATTATCGAAGCACTAGCGACTAAAGGGTATACATAAGAAGGGTGCCATAGTATGGAAGAAAGATACGTTTCCGCCAACTTCATATCCCAGGAGGACGGCGAACAGGAGCTGAGCCTGCGCCCAAGGACACTGCGTGAGTATGTGGGCCAGACCAATGTCAAAAGCAGCCTGGAGGTCTATCTGGAGGCGGCCAGGATGCGCCGCGAGCCCATTGACCACATGCTTTTATACGGCCCTCCCGGCCTGGGCAAGACCTGCCTTGCAGCAATCACCGCCAACGAGATGGGGGCGCAGATGCGCGTCACATCCGGCCCGGCCATCGAAAAACCGGGGGATTTGGCGTCGGTATTGAACAACTTAAACGAGGGCGACGTCCTCTTTATTGACGAAATCCACCGCCTTTCAAGGACTGTGGAGGAAATTCTTTACCCCGCCATGGAGGACTTTGCCCTTGACATATTCATCGGCAAGGGGCCAAGCGCCCGCTCCATACGGATTAACCTGCCCCACTTCACATTGGTGGGCGCCACCACCAAGGCCGGCGCTCTTGCATCACCCCTGCGCGACCGTTTCGGCATACAGTTCCGCCTGGAAACCTATTCGCCCCAGGAGCTTGCTCAGATTGTGACGCGCAGCGCGGGAATTTTGAACATACCCATTGACAGCGAGGGCGCATTTGAAATCGCCCGAAGAAGCCGTGGAACTCCCCGAATTGCCAACCGCCTCCTTAAACGAGTGAGAGATTTTGCCCTCGTTCGCGGCAACGGCGTCATAGACCTGGCCGCAGCCAAGGATGGCCTTAGCATGCTGTTTGTGGACGAGCTGGGCCTTGACCATATCGACAGGTTGGTTCTGGAGACCATGATCAGCAAATTTGCCGGAAAGCCCGTTGGGCTGAACACCCTTTCCGCTGCCACAGGCGAAGACGCCCACACAATCGAGGATGTTTACGAGCCATACCTGCTGCAAATCGGCTTCATCATGCGCACTCCTTCGGGCAGAATTCCCACCCACCTGGCCTATGCGCATCTGGGCATATCGCCCCCCGCCGTGGCGGAGCAAGCGCAGCAGATCACTATAGACGAGGTTTAGTTTGCCGCTTGCCCCCTTGACCCTCTAAAACTATATTAAAGCTTGCGGGGTGTTTTCTCAAGGTCGGAGCTCTGCTCCACAAGGTGGCGTGTTGGTGGCTCCTTCAAAATCCCTCTATTAAATAATAATATGGGTCAAGGGAGGATCCCTTGCGGGGTTTGGGGTGGAGCCCCATGAAAATAAAACAAGAGATGAAATCCAGAGGTATAAGATGAAGACATCGGACTTTTTCTACCCACTTCCACAAGAGCTGATCGCTCAAAAGCCCGCCGAACCGAGGGATTCAAGCCGACTCCTGGTTATGGACGAAAACGGGAACATTAGCCACAGAACATTCCGCGATATCGCGGAGTTTTTCCGTCCGGAAGATGTTCTGGTGGTGAACATCACGAAGGTTTTGCCCGCAAGGCTGATGGGAAGGACGGCCAGCGGCTCGGCGATGGAGTTTTTGCTTCTGAAAAGGCTTGACATCGCCCGCTGGGAGGTGCTGGTGAAGCCCGGCAGGAAGGCGCGGCCGGGCGCCGTCATCAGCTTCGGAGATGAAAGCTGCTCCCTTAAGGCGACTGTGGAAAGCCTTGAGGAGGGCGGAAACCGTATCGTTAGCTTTTCGTGGGACGGCGTTTTTGAGGACGTGTTAGACCGGCTGGGGCAAATGCCGCTGCCGCCTTATATCACCGAAAAGCTGGAGGATAAAAGCCGCTATCAGACCGTTTACGCAAAGGAGGACGGCTCTGCGGCCGCGCCGACCGCTGGTCTGCATTTCACCGACTCTGCCCTGTTTTGCCTGAAGCAGAAAGGCGTGAAGATCGTGCCGATCCTTTTGCATGTGGGCCTTGGGACCTTTCGCCCGGTAAAAACCGAGGATATCGCCCATCACAGGATGCACAGCGAATACTATGAAATTAGCCCCGAAGCGGCTGACGCCATAAACACAGCAAAACGCAATGGTGGCAGGATTATATGCACAGGAACCACTTCCGTTCGCACCCTGGAAAGCAGCCTGGAAGAGGGCTTTGTGAAGGCCGGAAAGGGCTGGACTGATATCTTCATCACCCCCGGGCACGAGTTTCAGGCTGCGGACATGCTTATCACCAACTTTCACCTTCCCTGCTCCACGCTGATGATGCTGGTCTGCGCTTTTGCTGGCAGGGATGAGATCATGCGGGCATATGGGGCTGCCGTCAAGGAAAAATACCGGTTTTTTTCCTTTGGCGACGCCATGCTCCTATATAAGAAACATAAATCAACTCGTCCAATATAGCATTATGCAAAAAAGCAACGGCTCAGCGCCGTTGCCTTTTTAGTTTTACATCATCCATCGTATCTGCTACGCCTTCAAAGCGCGCATTGCGTTGAGTATGGCCAGCACAGAAACACCCACGTCAGCAAAGACCGCGCCCCACATGTTCGCCATTCCAAAGGCGCCAAGGGCCAGCACAAGGGCCTTCACGCCCAGGGCAAACACAACGTTTTGCCTGACTATCGCCAGAGTCTTTCTGGCCACCTTTACAGCCTCGGCAATCTTCGAGGGCTTATCGTCCATCAGAACTATATCAGCCGCTTCTATGGCCGCGTCCGAGCCTATTGCGCCCATTGCGATGCCGATATCGGCCCTGCCCAGCACAGGCGCGTCGTTTATGCCATCACCGACAAAGGCCAGCTTTCCGCGTGCTTTCCCCTCTTTTTCCGCCAGCAGCTCTTCAACGATTATAACCTTGTCCGCAGGCAAAAGCTCTGCGTAAACAGCATCGATACCAAGCCTTTGCGCCACTGATTCCCCCACCCTTTTCCTGTCCCCGGTGAGCATTACTGTTCTGCTCACACCGGCCTGCTTAAGATCTCTTATTGCCTGGAAAGCATCGGGCTTTATCTCATCCTCGATCAATATATGGCCGGCGTACTTTCCGCCCATGGCCGCATGGACAACAGTTGCAGAGCTGCCTGATTCCATGTAATCGATTCCGCCTTGTTTCATCAAAGCGCTGTTGCCCAAAAGCAGCTCTTGTCCCCCCAGCAATAACCTGACGCCGTGTCCGCTGATCTCCTCATACTCCGCAATATCGTCGCCGCTCAAATCATTCCCGCTTTGCGCATATCTTTCCTTTATCGAAATGGCTATCGGGTGATCGGAGTAAAGCTCGCCGTGGGCGGCAATTCTCAGCAGCTCGTTTTCATCCATTCCCACGGGCAAAATTTGCGTCACTTCAAATCTGCCCCGGGTGAGAGTGCCGGTTTTATCGAAAACAACGGTGTCCACCTGCGCCAACGCCTCCAGATAATTGCTGCCCTTCACCAAAATGCCCTTTTTGGAAGCGCCGCCAATGCCGCCAAAGAAGCTCAGGGGAACCGATAAAACCAATGCACATGGGCAGGATATGACCAGGAATGTGAGCGCCCGGCGCAGCCAGGTCAGCCATGGCTGGGCAAACAAAAGCGGGGGCAAAACTGCCAGCAGTACCGCAGAAACGACTACAGCCGGGGTGTAATATCTGGCGAATTTGCTGATGAAGTTCTCTGCGCGGGCTTTCTTCGACACAGCGTTTTCCACAAGATCCAGTATCCTCGCCACGGTGGATTCCTCGAAGGGCGCTGTCACCTCAAGCCTTATGAGGCCGCTGATATTGACGCAGCCGCTCAGAACCTCACTTCCCTCAAAAGCCCGCCTCGGCTGGGACTCGCCCGTCAGCGCGGAGGTGTCAAGGGCGGTGCTTCCCTCCACCACCCTGCCGTCAAGGGGCACTCTTT
>JBNRMR010000012.1:0-11748 GCA_050309705.1 Christensenellales bacterium
CGTCTGAAGCTCCGCCCTTCCCGGGCGGAGCTTCAGACTCCCCAAGGGACTTTCAGGAAGAAAATATCGTTTAAATATTGATTTTGCTTCACCTGCGTGCTAGACTGAAAGTGTGCAAATTCTAAAAAATGGAGGGTTTTATGAAGACTAAGACTAACCCGGCAAATATTGGCGCCGCTGTTATTGGCTTGGGCAGGGGCATGTCTCATGTACGCAGCTATACCAGCGCGGAAGATTGCGATCTGATCGCCGTTTGTGACATCAACGAGGAGAAGGCGAAGGCTGTCGCGGAAGAGTTTGGAGTCGACTATTACGCAGATTATCGGGAAATGCTCAAAAGAGATGATATCGACTTGATTTCGGTGGTAACCCCCAGCGGGATGCACTGCGAAATGGCTGATGTTATCGCCGAGGCAGGCAAACACTGCCTTGTTGAAAAGCCGATAGACGTCACCCTTCCACCCATTGACAAGACGGTGGCCCTTTACGACGAAAAAGATCTTAAGTTGGGCTGCATATTCCAAAACCGCCTGGAGGATGCCATACAGTTGACTAAAAACGCTGTGGCCGAGGGCCTTCTGGGAGAGCTGCTTGTCTGTAACGTGACGGTTAAATGGTACAGAAATGACGCCTATTACGAGACCAATGGCGGCTGGCGCGGCACCTGGAGATGGGACGGCGGCGGCTCGCTTATGAATCAGTCCGTGCACACTATAGACATCATGCAGTGGCTGATGGGCGATGTTGAGTCGGTTTTTGCAAAGGTTAAGGTGGCGAACCACAAGATAGAGACTGAGGACATCGGCTGTGCGCTGGTTAAGTTCAAAAACGGCGCATATGGCACAATCACCGGCTCCACGGCCACATATCCCGGCTTCGGCACCGCCATTGAGGTGCACGGAACAAAGGGTGGCATCTGCATTAAGGATAACCAGATAACCGCTTGGAAGATCGACAGAAGCGAAGCTCCCGCCGCAGACGCAGCCGAGCAAAAGGCAAGGGCGCAGGCAATGAAGGAAGAGGAAGACAAGATGATTGCCAAAACGCAGAAGGCGCCCAGGACCGGTGCGGCTGCTGATCCTGCCGCCATCGGAAATGACACCACATTCATGCAGGTCCAGGACATAGTGAACGCGGTGAAGGAAAATCGTCAGCCGATAATCCGCGGCGCAGAGGGCAGGAAGGCCGTCGAACTGATATTGGCAATATACGAAAGCTCACGGACGGGCAAGGAGATATTCATTTAGATAAGCTTTGGCTCAAGACGGTGGATTTTCCGCCGTCTTTTTTGTGCAAAATGGTTTTTAGCGTTATTTTTTGAAAAAAATCCAAGTAAAGCAAAGTCAATGAAGGAAATCGGGGTGCTTAAGGAGAATTAGTCTTGTATAACTATGATGCGTGTGAATGACATGCGCAAGATTAAAGGAGGAATGAAAATGCTGAACACCGGAACAAAAGCTCCCCAGTTCACGCTGAACGATAAAGACGGAAACCCTGTTTCTCTTTCCGATTTTCTTGGGAAAAAGGTGGTAGTCTACTTCTACCCCAAGGACGATACCCCCGGCTGCACTAAGCAGGCCTGCGCCTTTGCAGGGGCCTACGAAGAGTTTAAAAGCCTAAACGCAGTGGTCATCGGCATCAGCAAGGACAGCGAAGCCTCCCACCGCAAGTTTGCGGAGAAATACGGTCTAAACTTTGTGCTCATTTCTGATCCGGATCTGGTTGCGATAAAGGCCTATGATGTTTGGAAAGAAAAAACGCTTTATGGCAAGACCAGTCTTGGCGTCGAGCGCTCGACCTATATCATCGATGAGGAAGGCGTTATTGAAAAGGCGCTGCCCAATGTGAAGCCTGACACAAATGCTGCCGAGATATTGGAATATCTCAGGGAAGGCGCGTAAAAGTAAAAGAAAAGGCCCCGAGGTTTATCCTGGGGCCTTTTGGTTTTTCTGAAGCCAATAAAGGGTTCCAAGGGAGCATCCCTTGGCGGGAGAGGGCCCGGGGGAGGGCAGCGCCCTTCCCCGGAGTTTGCGGGTTTTCTGATAAAATCTGCTGCCGGGTTCCAAGGGAACATCCCTTGGCGGGAGAGGGTCCGGGGGAGGGCAGCGCTCTTCCCCGGAGAGCATCCCAAGCTTACTTCCATTTGGGGTAGGAGAACTCGCCCCTATAGTTGGAGAAGTTGCGGTGCGGGTATTTTTCGGGGACATATTGCTTGCCTTCCGGCGCGCTGGGCCTGTCCTGAGTGTATATATAGAGCTTATGTTCATCCCAGAGCACTATTTCGTCCCGGGGATCGCCGGTAAGGTTGATGACTTCGGCGCAAAGGTCCGGGTGACCGTCATCGGGGAATGTAACCACGACATCGCCGTCGCCATCCACCATGCCGCCAAAACGAATATTGCCGTTCAGCAGGATCAGCTCAGTGCCGTCGCCAAGCCAGTTGACGGGAGCAATGGTGTTGCCGTTGCTGGATGGCTCCATGTGCCAAAGTTCGTTTCCCTTGCAGTCATAAAGATATATAATTCCCTGGTTGCCCCAGTAGGTGGTGGTGCAGATCTGCATCCCGGGTATGTCCGGGCAGTAATTGCCGGTGCTGATGCGCTGGCCGTGTCCGTTTACATCCCGAACAAGAATATTGCCCTGTTTATCGACGATCATGAAGCCCTCCCAACCGGCGACAAGGGTGATCAGCTCGTCGCTGTCCGGGTCGATTTTCCCGCAGATAATCTCGTCCACATGATCGGTGTGGATGGGCAGCTTCCAGACAAGCTTTCCGTCGCTGGAGACCATGTTATAGCAGCTCATGATCTCGTCCTTGCCGTCGCCGTTGTAGTCATAGGCATAGGGGAAGTGGCCGGTGTTGAAGTCTGTGAACTTCCATTTGAGATTCAGTTGATCGTCGTAGACCCAGAGCCTTGCGTAGCGGTCCTTTATGAGTATATCGCAAGGACGGTCCTTGCCGGAAACATTCAATATGCAGATGGAGTCCACGTTCAAACGGTCAAAAGCATGCTTTTTGAACTCTATGCCGCAGAGCTCACCTGCCGGATCATCGTTGAAGGGGGTGGGGATGCTCTTTATTAACTCGCCGGTCTTGCCGTTTAATATCATCAGCTTAAAGTTGCGGGCCATTATGACCTCGTCCACGCCGTCGCCGTTGATGTCGTAAACCTGGAAAGGAAGGTCGGCGGTGAGATAGTCGCTGCTGCCGGCGGCGCTGGGCTCGCCAAGCTGCCAGAGTACTTTTCCTGTTTCAAGGCTGACGGCGGTAAGGCAGCTGATATGGGCATAGCGGTCCTTAAACACCCGCTTTTGGTGCTGGGCGATGACGAAAAACATCTCATCGGTGCCGGTCAAATGGCCGAAGCGAAGCTGCCTGCCGGAGCCGAAGTCCTTAAGATCGATAATCTTATGAAGCTTTGGCCGGGGATATTTCAGCCGCTTTTGGGCCACCCTCTCTCGATCCTTTCGCCGCTTTTCGACCAGCTTTTTGAAAGAGTCGGCATCTGTTTCAACACTTGCCAAAGCAAATTGGGCGGGCATGTATGCGGCAATGCCGATACAGCCATAGGCGAAGGAGCCGTCGTCCAGGCTTATTATTTCTTTGCCGTCGATGAGGCAGGTGATGCTGCTGCCGCTTAAGCTGACTGAAAGATCATAGAAGCTGTCGCAGTCAAAGGCAAAATCAGCTTCGGCCAAGATTGTGCGGCTGTCCTTGAAGACCTTTTCAAGGCGCGCCTTGCCGCTGCTGATCATGAAAGCATAATGCATCAAACTGGTTTGGTAGCGAAATAACAGCCCTGAGGGCTCGTCGGTGTAAAGCGCTCTCAGGCGGACGGTGGCGCTGTAGTTTTCCCAGTCCTTATCGCCCGCCACCAGCATGGGGCAGGTGGCATGCTCGCCGGGTTGGCTCACCCGCATCTGCTCCATGAACTTCTGGCCCTCGTCCTCGGTGATGAGCCAGGAAGGGCCGCGATAATTGGACGCCATTATGGGATCGTACCATTGGCCGGAGTAGCCCTTGCTGGGGAAAAAATGGTACTCACCCGTGGCGGAATGTTCCGGATCATAGGGAAAGGGGCCAATTTCAAAATCCAAAAAGTCGTTGCAAAACAAAGTAACATGGTTTTCCTTCATGATAACCTCCATATGCTAAGCTTTTGATAAGACAAAAGCAGGCTGAAATATTCCGGCGCCGAAAGCTCTTGGCTCAAGGCGCCGGGTTTCTTACTCACATTGGTATATGCTTATTTATTATAGGAAGTGTTGTACCAATCGGTGTAAAGCTCCACCCAGTGGTCGCCGCCGGAGGAATACCAGCCGGCAACGAAGTCGTCCCAGGTTGACTCCACATCCTTTTGACCCATGACAATCTGGTCGCGGTATTCGGCGACATAGGTGTCAAAGTCATAGTCAGCAAGCTCGCTGAACTCGGGGGCGGAGACATATATCGGGTCGTTTGTGCCGTAATCTTCGGAGAGCTTAAGCTGCTGCATGGCAAGCTCGCCCCATGACTGGGTGAGTATGGGCAGAAGTTGCTCGTCCACATTGCTCTTCTGGTGACCCAGGGTGATGAATCGCCATGCCCAGTTGATGCCGACTCTGTCCTCGCGGATGACCAGCTCGCCGCCCACGCGGTCAAAGTCCCAGTCTTCAACGCCGGCGTGGATGAACTCGGAGCCCGCGTCGGTGTGTGCCCAATCATACATCTGCAGAATCTTTTCGGGGTGCTGGCAAGCGGTGGTGATGCCGATGAAATGCCTGACAGGGGTGGCATAGACATATTTGGACTGGCCGCTGCCGTCCACCTTTTCAGGCGGGGCAAGGGGCACCAGGTTTTCGCGCATGCTGCCGAGGCTGGAAAGTGACCAGAACAGGTTCAGCACGCCAAACTTGCCATTCATGAACTCTTCTTCGGTTTGTTTTTGAGTCTTGGTGATGTAGTCCGGCACGATTATGCCATCGGCATAGAGCCTTGCAATGAAGCCAAGATAGTCCTTGTAACCGTCGGTGATATAGTTGGGGATGAGATTGCCGTCCTTCACCTGGAACTGGGCGGCGTTAAAAGCATCCTGGAAGAGCATGCCCATGTAGCGCTCAGCGACGCTGTTCATGGCGCTGCCGCCGGTGTTGCTGCTCAGGCCGTAGGTGTCCTGAACGCCGTTGCCGTCAGGATCGCCATATGTGAAGGCGTGGAGCATTTCGTAGTAGTCCTCGACAGTCTTAAGGGTTGTGTAGTCAATGCCAAGGTTATCCAACCAGTCCTTGCGTGCATAGGAGATGTAGGGGGTGGTGTCGTAGCGCACGAAGGGAACGGCGTATATGCTACCGTCGACCTTGGTGAAGTTCCACCACTGCTCGCCCACGCCGGACATCAGGTTGGGGTAATCGGTCTCGCTTAGAAGATCATCCAGTTTTGTGAGGGCACCCTCCTGGGCATAGCGGAAATACAGCGACTTGGGCATCTGCACATAGTCCGGATAGCTGCCAGAGGCCATGACGGTGTTCACCTTGTTGGCATAGTTGGCACTTTCACTGATAATTTCGATGTCAACATTCAGGGTTTCGCGCAGGTAGTTGATGTAGGGGTTGTCGTTGACGTCGTAGCCCTCTGTGTCCACGTTGATTTGGCAGAGGAATGTCAGCTTAACCGGCTCCTCCACAGGGGCCTGAGTTTCCACGGGAGCGATCGTGGGGGCTGTTCCCGCGGTGGTGGGCGCGCTTGTCTGAGCAGCGGGGGCGCTGGTCGCTGGGGTGACAGTTCCCGGAGTGCATGCTGCCAGCATGGCGATCATCAGCACCGCCAGGAAAACGCTTAGGAATTTCCTCATTGTAGTTTACCTCCTTGAAATATCATATATATTTATTTAACGAAAATATTAACCCTTGACTGAGCCTATCATTATACCCTTTACAAAATAGCGCTGTAAAAAGGGGTAGACGATAAGTATCGGAAGTGTGGATGCGACGATGGTGGCCGTCTTAAGCGAGAGGGTCGGCATCCAGCGGGCGGAGGCGTCCTGAAAGAGGTCGTCTGTCTGCCCGGCGATGACGATGTCGTTTAAGTAGACCTGCAGAGGCTTTTTCGCGGGGGTGTTGATGTAGAGAATGCCGTCCATCAGCGCGTTCCAGTGGTATACTGCGATGAAAAGCGTGATCGTCGCGATGGAGGGCAGTGCCACGGGGATCATCAGCTTTAGGAATATGATAAGGTCGTTCGCGCCGTCAATTTTGGCCGATTCCTCTATCTCATCAGGCACATTCCTGAAAAAGCTGATCAGCACAATGACGTTGAATGTGTTTATCATGTTGGGGATTATCAGCGCCCAAATGGTGTCGATAAGGCCGGTGTAGCGCACCACCAGGTATGTGGGGATTATTCCGCCGTTAAACAGCATTGTGAAAACCAGCAGCAGTGTGAAGAACACCCTGCCACGGAGGTATTTTCGCGAAACTGAGTATGCAACGGCGCTGGAGAAAGATATGCCCAGAAGTGTACCTATGACGGTGCGCATAACCGAGATCCGGAAGGAGGAGTAAAAGCGCGCATGGCTGAAGGTGGTCTTGTATGCCTCCAGCGAAAAGCCCTTGGGGAAAAGGAGCATTTTGCCCTCTCTTACATAGGCAGGGTCGCTGATTGAAACCACAATTATATAATAAAATGGGAAAAGACATAAAATTGCGAAGAGTGTCATGACGAAAAGGCTTATCAGCGAAGTCATGTCATAGCGCCCTTCAAGCTTTCCACGGTAGCTGCCCGATGCAGTATGTTTGTTTTGCTGTGCCATGGATCATAACCTCCTTTCACCAAAGACCCTTGTCGAAGAAGCGGCGGCTTAATGCATTGCAGGAAAGCAGCAGAATCAGTCCGATGACCGACTGGAAAAGGCCGATTGCCGTCGTCAGGCTGAAGCGCCCATTGCCTATGCCGATTCGATAGACATATGTGCTGATGACATCGCCGGTGCTGTACACGGTGGAGTTTGCCAGAACGAATATTTGCTCGAAGCCCACGTTCATCATGCGGCCAATGTCCAGAAGCAGCATAATCACTATCGTTTCCGAAATGCAGGGCAGCGTGATGTAGCGCATTATCTGCACCTTGTTGGCAGAGTCTATCCGGGCGGCCTCGTAGAGGGTGGGATCAATGCCCGTTATGGCCGCCAGGTATATGATGGTGCCCCAGCCGGCCTCCTTCCAGATGTCGGATATGACGACTATGCTCCTGAAATACTTGGGGTTGCTCATGAAGAATATGGGCTGCCCGCCCAAAAACTGAATTATTTGGTTCACGATTCCTTCACTGGGGTTTAAAAAAGTGATTATGATGCTGCCGAAAACCACCCAGGAAACGAAGTGGGGCAGATATATGACCGTTTGCAGCACCCGTTTATAGCGAAGGAAGACTATCTCATTAAGCAGTAGCGCCAAAATTATGGGCGTGGGGAAATAGAAAATGAGCTTGTAGATATTTATGAAAAGGGTGTTTCTCACAAGCTGCCAGAAGTTTCTATGCTCGAAAAATATGTACTTGAAGTATTGCAGGCCCACAAAATCGCTGCCCCATATGCCCTTGACGATGCTGAAATCGGAAAAGGCGATGTATAGCCCCAGCATGGGCAGATAGCGGTACACCAAGAACCAGGCTATCCCCGGCAGGAGCAGCAGATATAGCCAGCGGTTGTGTATAATATCGCGGCCAAGACGCCGCCAATAATCGCTTTTTTTGCGACTTTTTGAGGAAGCTGTCAGCATGTTTGAACGCAGCATTTGTTCACTCCTGTTTACAATGTTGGCTTGAATGTTTCTTCAAATTTAGTCTTTACATAATTATTATACAACAATGATGCCCTCGCACAACTCAAAAAACCGACTTGAGCCCTTAAAAAACCGATCTCTTTTTGCCTTTGGTTGATTCGTTTCGTCAAACATGCTATATTTACTTTGATGAAAGACAATGGAATTTGCAAACAGGCTGTGGGGATTCGATATGCTGAAAAACATTGCTACAAGGATATTTCCGCGAACCATCAAGAGCAAACTACTGTATATTGTGACTATTTCGATGACCCTCATATGCATCGCCTCTCTTGTTACCACATCGGTTTTCTGGAACAAGAGCCTTGCAACTTTAAGAACCGCCACTTCCGAGGGCATGGCCCATGCGGCGGTGCGGCTGGACAGCATATTTGAAACCATAAACGACATTGCCTCCATGATGGCCCGCGACCCGGTAATAATCAGCCATCTGCGGGAAGGCGCAGGCGAGGACGGCCAGCCCAGGGGGCTTAGCGAATACATAGAGATCACCAGCACTCTTGCCAACTATTGCAGCTATAACGACTACATTTCATATGTATACATCTGGCCCAACGGTGATTATCAGGATCATTCAAACAAGCTGATACATTATTCCAGGTATCACCCTGTGGCGTCAAGGCTCAGCGAGGAGACAAGGGGCGTCATCGCCAATGCAACCGCATTAAACAAGCGAAGCAGCGTCTATCAGGTTTTAGACAGCGATCCGGGCGGCATTTTTGTGGCCAGAACCGTCTACACGATAGACAATTATAACTTTTCCTACCACGGCGCCCTTGTCCTTCGGGTTAACATGCAGCGGATACTCAGGGATATTTCAAACAGCAGCGTCAACACCGAGCCTGCCACGATTCTGCTGGCCTCACAGGAGGGCGTGCTTTATTCCGCCGGGCCTTTGCCAGATGGCGTGGAGGATTCCGTTCTCTCCATCCAGCGCGAGCAGATGATCGCAGATCTTAACGGAAAATCATACCTGGTGCAGGAAAGGGATCTGCCCAAGCTGAACCTCAGATATTTTTACATGATCAACTTTGCGGGTTATAAGACCCTTTTAAACACCCAACGGATAATGGTGGTGTGCATTACGGCGCTGGTCGCCTTGCTGATTTATGCCAGTAAGCGCAGTCTGGATTCAATCACCACCCACTTTGCCACCCTCAACCACAAGATGCAGGTTTACAGCAGCGGAAGGCTTGACCCCATAGACGTGGGCTACGACTACACCCGCCGCAACGACGAACTGGGCGCATCGCATGTGCAGCTTGACAGCATGGCCGAGAGGATCCGAAACCTGATTAACGACAACTATGTGAAGCAGCTCCTTATAAAGGAAGCTCAGTTCAAGCAGTTGGAAAACCAGATAAACCCACACTTTCTCTATAACACCCTTGAAACCATCAACTGGTACAGCGAGTCCGCGGGTGAAGAAAGGATTGCCCGGCTGGTGCAGGCATTGGGCCACACCCTTCGCGGAACCCTGGAGCGAAGGGATATGGTGAACATCAAAACAGAGCTGGAGATAGTGGAAAGCTATATGACGATACAGGAAATTCGCTTTGAAAACCGTCTTGAATTTCATAGGCGCGTGGATGAAAGCCTTATGAACTGCCAGATTCCAAAGATGACGATACAGCCCATCGTGGAGAACGCCATCAAGTATGCCATGGAGGAAACGGCGGACATGTGCGAGATATTCCTTTCAATACAGGAAGAAGGGGGCGACATTCTCATCACCGTTAAGAACACCGGCTCCGAGTTTGACGAGGCGCTAAACAGAGAGATCCACGCCGCTGTTGAGCCGGAGAAAATTGGCATTGGCCTTAGGAACATTCACGGGCGCATGCAAATTGCCTACGGGCAAAAATATGGCCTTGCTGTGACCAATGAAGCCGGTATGGCGGTGGTGCGGGTGAATTTGCCGAAGATTGAAATGGGGCGAAGGGATGCAGATGCTGAAACTGGTAATAATTGACGACGAAAAGATAATACGCGAAAATATCGGTACAAGGATTGACTGGAGCGCTTTGGGGATTAAGCTCATCGGCCTTTGCTCCAACGGTGCCGAGGGCCTGGACATGATAATGGACGAAAACCCGGACTTGGTGATGACCGACATAAGAATGCCTCTTTTCACGGGCCTTGAGATGATCGAGCGGATACGCCAGATGAACAGGGATATTGAGTTCATAATCCTCACAGGCTACGGCAAGTTTGAATATGCCCACACGGCCATGAGCCTTGGAGTGAAGCACTTTCTTCTGAAACCCTGCAGCAAGCAGCAGATAATCGAGACGGTGGCCAAGGCGAAAGAGGACTGCCTTGCGCGAAGGGGCGCGGTTGTGCCCAACGAGGTGTTCAGGCGAATAAACCAGCTCAGCGCGGAGCTGGTCTGCGCCCGGCGCGATCCTCAGGGCATATTGAAGGATGTGCTGGATCTGTTCAAGCATCAGCAAGGCTGCGCTTATGCAAAGAGCATTGCTCTGAGCTTTGCCGCCCACGCATGGAATTACTACAACGCATTTAGCGAGGTTTCGCTTTTCTACAGAATGATGGATGGAGCCGACACCGTGGAAGATGTGACGCGGCTGCTCACCATTAACTTTGAACAGATGCTGGCCCGAAGGGAGGAGCGCCCTTCGACCGACAAGGGAAGCTTTATGCCCTGCATTGAAAAGTGCCTTGAGTACACCAAAAAGCACTATACCGATCCTTCTCTGACTCTTAAAAGCATCGCCGAGACGCATCTTTTCATGAATGTTGATTATGTGAGCCGCCAGTTTTACAGGGTGACGGGGGAGAAGTACTCCGCGTATCTGAGCAAGCTGCGCATAAGCAAGGCAGCCCAATATCTGCGGGAAAGTGGCGATGAAAAGATATACGCCGTCGCAGAGAAGGTGGGCTATGGCAATAATCCACAGTATTTCAGCCAGATATTTAAAAAGCACATGGGCATGAAGCCCAGCGAATACATTGCCCTCGTCCACTCAAAAAAGCAGGCCCCGGAAGAAAGCAGAAAGCTCTCGGGGCTGCTTTAAAGCAAGAGAAAAAGCCCGAATGAATGTTGCCCCAACTGTGGAAGTGGGGGCTGGATGATGCGAACTGGTTTTGCAGGTCACTTAAGCCAAAGAGCAGTATCGTTGCCGCCCAGTCTCCAGATGGCGATGTCGAAGTCGCCATGGCTTGATATCAGCGACATCCAGCGTTTGATGGTGCTGCCATCCGAGTACCAGACTTCATTTTCATAAGCGCCGCTTTTGTAGCTGAAGAAAAGGGCGCCGCTTGAATCATCCCTTTGAGGCGCAACCTTTTCTCTGGCCGATATCTCCGCGGCGAAGGCCTCTGTTATGGTTGAAGGCTGGCCGTTTTTCCACTGAAAGCCACCGGTGGCAATGGCGAAGCTGCGCCTGCCGGGCAGAGACTCAGTTTTTTTGATGACGCTTACCAAAAAGGCATCGTCAGCCTTGGGGCCAGTCTTGCTGTTATAGCCGTGAAGATTGTAGCACATCACCACATATTGCGGACCTTCTGGAAAGCTGAGCTGATCAAAGGCGATGTTTGATTCGAGTATGACCCGCAGCTTAAGGCCGGCGCTCTGGGATTTATCATATAGCTCGCTGATGAAATCGATGAAATATCCCCAGAGAGTCATATCGTTTTTTATCGCTTCGTAGTCAATCTCGATGCCGTCATAGCCCCCATCTGCCGCAAGGGAGATTATGTCCTGGGCATGGGTGGTTCGCGCCTGTGGGCTTTCCAGCAGGCGGTAAAGCAGAGCAGCGTCCTTGAGGGAGGAACCGCCGCCCTCCAAAAGAGCATCGTTCACGATGGTCAGATAGCTGTCCCAGCAGCTGGCTGCAAATGTCTCGGCCACCTTCGTGCGCAGCTCACTGATGCTCTCGGGGATGAACAGCTGGTCGTCGGGGCCAAAAT
>JBNRMR010000013.1:0-3189 GCA_050309705.1 Christensenellales bacterium
ATTGCTCCATCACCTGAGTCGGATTTTTTCTGACAATGCACCGCCTCTAAAGCCAATCGCTCCTCAGATCGATCGAAAGCGCAGGCTCAAGCTCAGTGAGAAAAAGCGTGCAGCAGGCCATGCCAGAGGCGATCACGAGCAGACCATGTCACTATAACGAAGAATGGCACCGGACAGGCAAGTGTCCGATGCCATTTTATATTGTAATTTCATCACAGACAGGAGGGTTTTCCATGAGTGGCTATGTTCACTTTACCGATGAGCAGAAGATGCGTGCCAACAACGTGGATCTCGCCCATTTTCTCCAGCGGCACGGTGAGAAGCTCATCCCCAGCGGCCGGGATAAACGCCTTAGCTCCGACCGCTCCATCACCGTCCGGGGAAATCAATGGTATGATCACTCCGCCGAGAGCGGCGGCTATGCCATCGATTTCGTGCGCAACTTCTACGGGCTGACCTTTCCGGAAGCAATGATCATGCTGCTGGGCGGTGAGCAGGGCGAGATCTACAGACCGGCGCAAATGGAAAGAGAGGAACCGAAAAAGCCCTTTGCACTACCTCCGGCGCATACCGATATGCGCCGCGTCTATGCGTACCTGGTCAAGACCCGCCACATTGACCGGAAGGTGGTCAGCTTTTTCGCTAAAGCCAAGCTCCTATATGAGAGCTGCGAAAAATCTAAGGACGGCACGAAGGAATATCACAACGCCGTGTTTGTGGGAGTGGATGAAAACAATATTCCCCGCCATGCCCACAAGCGGGGGCTTTACACGGCGGGGAATAGCTTTAAAGGGAATGTAGACGGCTGTGACCCGACATACAGCTTTCATCATATTGGAACCAGCAACAGACTCTATGTATTTGAGGCGCCCATTGACCTGCTTTCTTATAACACACTCTATCCGCAGGGCTGGCAGCAGCACAGCTATGTGGCACTCTGCGGACTGTCCTCTCAAGCCATGCTTAAGCTGCTAGAACTACACCCAAAGCTTGAGCATGTGACATTGTGCCTTGATAATGACAAGGCCGGAATGGTGGCAGCCCGAAAATTTTCATTGCAGCTTTCGGAAGAGGGCATTGGCTTCTCCCAGGAGCTTTCAGTTGGTAAGGATTGGAACGAAGATTTACAGGATCAGTGCATGTCGCAGACATCATGGCAAGCCCCGGTGATGGAATAATTCTTCATCAAAATCAAACGCAATGAACGGGTGCAACATTCTCACCTTTATATTTTTATAGTGATCCCCATTATACCCAATAAACTGTCCAGTGATATGGGTAGTTAGTTCTTCCCCTGCCTCCATCTACATTTTATGCTTGCGCTATTGCATCCCGCTATAGCTTGCGCTATACTTCAAGGTGTGGAGGTGGCTCTAAGATGACGATTGATGGTATACTGAAAACTGTCCGCAATGAACTGAATATATCCCAAGAGACACTTGCCCGCGAGCTGAGTGTGAGCTTCACAACGCTCAACCGCTGGGAGAACAACAAAGCGAAGCCGAGTCGCTTGGCGATGATACAAATTAAAGACTATTGCAAACAAAAAGGCGTATCCGCTGAAATCCTATCGGCACTGGAGAGCATTTGAGGGGAGGAACTAAACCATGCCAATCTTAGACTGGCTCGGCAAAGATAAGGTGATCAATCACCACCAGCAAGTACCTTATCGTGTACTGGAGCCACAATATACATATGGACAAGCCGACAGCGGCAATATGATTATTCACGGAGATAACCTTGACGCGCTCAAGGCTCTCTTGCCCCGCTATGAGGGCAAGGTGAAATGTATTTACATAGACCCTCCCTACAACACAGGCAACGAAGGCTGGGTATACAACGACAATGTGAACGATCCCAAAATCAAAAAGTGGCTGGGTGAAGTTGTCGGTAAAGAGGGCGAAGATTTAAGCCGCCATGACAAGTGGCTTTGTATGATGTACCCGCGCTTGCGGCTGCTGCAACGGTTGCTGGCTGATGACGGTGCGATTTTCATTAGCATTGATGACAATGAACAGGCAAATTTGAAGCTAATTTGTGATGAGATATTTGGCGGGAACTGCTTTATTACTGATTTAATTTGGCGTTCTGCGGATTCATCAAATAATGATTCCAAGCAGTTTTCTGTAGATTATAATCACACATTGGTCTACTCAAAGAATCCCGGATGGCAACCTTTGCGCTTTGCCAGACGCGAGGAAAACAACCAACATTATAAAAATCCGGATAACGACCCACGGGGACCGTGGTTTCAGAGCAATTTGCAGTCACCAAACTATAGAGCAAATTTGCAATTTGATATAGTTGCACCAAATGGCAGTGTGATAAAAGCACCCAAAAATGGTTGGCGTTGGAGCCAAGAAAAAATGCATGAATGGATTGCTGACGGTACTATTGTTTTTCCGGGAGACCAAAAGCGAATTATTAAAAAAACCTTTTTGAAAGACCAAGCAGGAATCGTTCCCTCTAACATTTGGTGGGACGTTGAAGATACTGGACATAACAGGAATGCAAAATATGAATTGCTTAAAATTTTCCCAGAGGCGCATAGTTCAGAAGTATTCAAGACCCCTAAGCCAACAAAGTTTTTAGAGAAAATACTACAAATGTTTTCACCTGATAACTTAATTGTCCTCGACAGCTTTGCCGGTTCTGGCACAACCGCCCATGCTGTCCTCAACATGAACAAAGCCGACGGCGGCAACCGCAAGTTTATCCTGGTTGAGATGATGGACTACGCCGACAGCACTACGGCGGAGCGCGTCAGGCGGGTCATTGACGGCTATGGCGAGGGGAAAAACGCAACCGAAGGCACCGGCGGCGGCTTTGCCTTTTGCGAACTGGGCGAGCGGCTTCTGCTTGAAGATGGCAACTTGAATGAATCTCTCGACACGGAGATAATCCGTGAATATGTCTGGTATACCGAAACCAGAACCGATTACGCACCGCAGGAGGAGCAGTACCTGCTGGGCGTCCGGGCAAACACGGCGTATTACTTTTACTACGAGAAGCAGCACGTCACCGTGCTTGACCACAGCTTTTTAACCGGCGTAAAAACGAGAGCGGGCAGTTATCTCATCTACGCTGACATCAACGCATTAAGCGCGGAGGAAATGGACGCGGCGAATATCCGCTTTAAGAAAATCCCCCGCGACATTACAAGGCTTTAAGGAGGGCGTGTTATGGAAC
>JBNRMR010000014.1:0-9257 GCA_050309705.1 Christensenellales bacterium
TTGGTGTTCATGCTCTTCCGCCTGCTGGGCATCTCCAGGACCAGCAGTGATGCTTTTGGCACAATTGTCTGCATAGTCGTGATGGCCATGTTCTTCTTTCATATATTTGAAAACATCTGCATGAACATCGGCCTGATGCCGGTAACGGGCATTCCGCTGCCGTTTTTAAGCTACGGAGGCTCTGCCATGTGGGCAAATCTGATGGGAATAGGCATGTGCATTTCAGTGGCCCTCAGGAGAAAGTCTGGTTTTTTCAAATAGGGCAATTATTTAAGTAATCCAAAGGACAACTTCATAGGCTCGGTTATAACGCGCTCTTTTGCGGCATAAGATATGTATCATAGCCTCAAGGAGCGTGTTTTTATGGACAAAATGCCAATACTGAAGTTAACGCCCATAGAGCAGGGCGAAAGGAAGCTGGAGCTCAGGAATATCGATATGGGGCAGGCGGCGCCGGCCGGTGAACAGAAAAGGGAATATGAGGTGAGTGAAAGCCTTAAAAAGCTGCTGAGTCAGCCTAAAAGCGGCAGGATAAAAAGCCGTATGAGAAGCTTTGCCAGCAGCAGCGCCGCCCGCTTCAGAAATGCCGCAAGAACCTCCAAGAGGCGCGTATCGGTGCGCAGGCCCTCTGCGGCGCGGGGCAGAGTGAAGGGAGAAAAGCCGCCCTTCGCCACCACCATACAGGGGCAGATCGCCATCTGTTCAGGAGTGATTTTGCTGGCGCTGGCGCTTAAGGTAATCGACACGCCCCAGACACAGTCGGTTTCTGCCACGGTTGAGCAGGCCATAACCACCGAGACAAACTTGGATCAGAACCTTGGCAGACTACAGTTTGTCCAGAACATGTTCTCAGAGAGCGTGGCGGTTTTCTGGCAGAAGGCGCCGGAGAAGCTGCAATCACCCTTTAACGGCAGGGTGAGCGCGAAGTACAGCCTGACCACGCCGGGAATAGAGATCACAGGCAAGGAAGGCGATGTTTACGCCTGCCATGATGGCAGGGTTAGCGAGGTAGTCCAGGACGAGGAGGGCAATGTCATCGTCACCATCGCCCACAATGGCGGCCTGAACACGGTTTATGCCAGGCTTTACGCAGCCGATGTCAAGGCCAAGGACAGGATAAAGAAGGGCGACAGAATTGGCTTTGCACAGGAAAAGGGCGAGGGCTACGCAATGTTTTTGCAGGTGCAGCTAAACGACCTGGTGGTGGATCCGCTGCCTTATTTCCAGGAATAAAAGGGTGGATGAACTGAGCATCATGAAAAACACATGAAAATAGGTACGATTCGGGGTGTGGACTTATATCTGCGCCCCTATATATTGCTTTTTTTTATGGCGGCCTGGTTCATGGGCAGGATTGACAGCGTCCTTTTGGCCTATGCTGCTTTGGCGGTGCATGAGGCAGGGCATGTGGTGGCGGCGCGGATGATGAACATGCGGGTGGGCAGGATAGAGCTTGCGCCGTATGGGGGAACGGCCCATATAGACGGCGCCTTTGAGCTTCTGCCGTCAAGGGAGCTTATAATTGCGGCGGCAGGTCCAGCGGTCAGCATCGCCGTTTCTCTTATCACTTTAGGTATCGCGCAGGTTTTTCCCATGGACGAGACTTTGACGAAGGCATTTGTGCAGTCGGGCTTTGCCATAGGACTTTTTAATCTGCTGCCGGGACTGCCCCTTGATGGCGGCCGGATGCTGCGGGCATTGCTGGCAAAAAGGCTGGGAATCAGGCGGGCGACTGTCATTTGCGCGTTTGCAGGGCTGGGAATCGGGGGAGCGCTTATTGCCCTGGCGCTAGTTGCGGTCGTCTTTTATGGCAGCGTTTATGGTCTGGCACTGGGCATGGCGCTGACAGGGCTTTGCATAGCGCCCTCGGCCATTATTGCTGCCAGAAACGCCAACGGGCTAATGCTTAAATCCCTCATGGAAAACGTGCATGTGGACGGCATCCCAACGCCGGTTAAGAGGATGGCGGTGAGCGCCGGCGCACCGGCATCGCAGGTGCTGTCAAGCGCCAGGGCGGGGGAGTATTATGAGTTTTTGGTGCTGGACAAGAGGGGCGCGCTGATGGGCGTTTTGAGCCAGGAGCTTCTCCGCAGTGCAATAATTAAAGGCGCAGGCACAATGGCCGACGCCCTGGGTTGCTTTTAGTGTGAAATCGCCATGGGCTTACGCTCCGCGATTTTTCTTGTAAACTGTTGGGGAGCAGCCAATCTCCCTGACGAAGACTTTGTAAAAGGTGTTGTATGAGTTAAACCCCACGGCGGAGGAGATCACCGCCGTGGATTTGTTTGTGCTTTCAAGCATTGAAATCGCCGCGCCAAGGCGCAGGCGAATAATATATTCGTTCAGCGTCTGGCCTGTGGCATCCTTCACCAGCTTAAATATGTATTTTTCTGACAGGCCGAAATGGTCTGCGATGCTGCTGGCACAGAGATTCGCATCCGTATACTGGTCGCTTATATGGGCGATGATCTCGTTGTTCAAATCGGTGACTCTCTTTGCGGAGGCCTCCTTCACGAGGTCGCAGACATCGCTGTTGATGTCATATAGCGCTCTTATTACGGAGGGAATGCTGTATTCGTTCAGCTCAGCGGGAAGGGTGTAGCAAAAGTCACTTTGGGCAAGGGCCAGCCTGCTGAGCACATTTGAATACACGCCCCTTATGCTGAAGAAGACCTGCTGTAGATCGGTGGTGCTGGGGTTGGAGTTTTCTATCTGCTCAAATATGTCCTCCAAAATGAGGCTGACTTCCTCCGCCTTGGCCAGAGTCACCATGTTCTCCAGCTTATCCAAAAGCTTTGTGTTGATCAATATTCTGCTTTCGCTCAGGCCGCTGGTGAAAATGAACTGGTCCCTATTGTGATAGCCTACGGTAAGAACGCTTTTTGCCACCGCTGATGACTTGGCTATGTTCTCGATGCTCGAGCCCGGTGCGCTGACGCCAACCTTTATTATGAAGGGGTGATCGCCGGAGAAGTTGCCGAGCATTCTCTTAAGCCTGGCATCGATGTCCGGGAAGACGGGAAGCAGCGCATAGACGCTGTTGCCAACATCCGGGTAATGGAGGGTATCGGCAGAAAACTCATCCGAGATAAGCTGCCACATGATCAGCTTGCCGTCATTGCGCTCCTGGGCCGAAAAGTCCGAATATTCATGGTTTTTGTCATACATGGATATTAATATCACCGTATATTCGCCGGGAATGTTTGGGAAGTATTGGTTGCAAAGGTTTATGTTGGCTGCGGAATAAACGCCGTATATGAACAGCTTTTCAAGCAGATTGATCTTCACTATCGAGTCCAGCTCGTTTCGCTTTTCAGATATGTTGATTATGGCTGTCTCAATTGTTTTAAGCTCACTTTGTTTGGGAGTTTCGATATTCATGCTCTTGATGACTTCCAGAGTATTTCCTATGGGAAGGGATTGTCTTCTGGCCAAAAACACCGATATGATGCTTCCAATGACAAAGGCAATCGCGATGTATCTGGAGATAAGAGTCCTGGTTTCCAGGTACACGCTGGAGAAGTATTTGGTGTTTATCCCCGTGACCAGCTTCATGCCGCTAAAGCCGTCAAAGGAGGACAGAAGATATTTTTCGCCGTTAAGATGGACAGACTCAGCGCCGGGGGCAATTTCCAGGGGCGAGGCGTTGTCGTAGTTATGAGCGCCGATTATCACATTATCGCGGCTTAATATATATGCAAAGTAGTAGTCCCTTGCGCCATCCTCAAGCATGCCGGCCATTACCTTGTCGTGGTTAAATGATATGATCATGTTCATGTTTGTGCTGTTGTTTGGGAAAAAAAGATGGGAGTTTTTGAAATTGATAGTACGCGCGGAGTCATCCGCGGCGGTGCTGTCCATGAAGATGCCGCTCTCGCCGGATTCGTAGAAGCGAAATTCAGCGGAGCTATCGCTTATATTATAGTGATCGTAGTAATCTTGAACATTAAAGAAAATGTTGCTGGAGGTAATGACAAGACCCTTCTTTGGAAAAATACGGCAGCGTTATCGATTATATCGTTGTAAAAGAAGTAGGATTGTATCTTTCTTTGGGCTTTATAGGCCACATAAAAATTCTCCCGCGGGCCTATGTCTGTGTAGCTCAGCTGAATGATATCCGGGTCTTCACTGAGGCTCATTATGGACAACAAAAGGTTTTCCGTGTAATCGGAAAAGGCGCTGAACTGCCTTTCGGTGAAAGCGGACGCGTTTTGTATGTGGCTATTCATAACTGAATTGTACAGCGAAACATAAATGGGCAATAGGGAAACAAGAATGATGACTATTATTAAAATAAATGTTATTGCAAACTTCGATAAAATTTTAATATCGGATAATGAAATAAACAATATAAACAACACCTTTTCTCGCGCTACACTAAACTTACTATAATTTTTAGCTTAAGTCAATTGAATTATTCGTTTAGAGCAAGCTCTGAGCAGCCCGCCGCACAAACGCCAAATGAGGCTTAATATAAAAAAGCCCGCATTAGAACAGGCCCTAAAACCTCGGCGGCTTGCCATGGGCCTATACTTGGGTGAGGAGTTGTGACATGGAAGGTGTGGTGGCTACAGTGAGAAGAACGCTTTGCGGCCATTTAGTGCCTTTTTGACAGATGAAAAGCAAACAGCCCCGATTCCATAAAAGCGGAAACGGGGCTGTTTTTGATTATTGGAAAGAAAGATCGTTTACTTTTTTGCCTCAGCAATTATCTTCTGGCCTTTTTCTTCAATGTTCGCCATCATTTCGTCCAGAGACTGGGCGCCCAGCAGATACATATCCGTTTCTTCGAGGATCATTGTGTCTATCTGCGCGTAGTACTCGGGGATGACGTCATCCACATTATCCTGCCAGTTGGGATTGTTCATGACCCTTTCAAGTGCTTCAATGTCCACCAAATGCTCGGCGCCCTTCAGCATCCTGTCGATGGACTCCTTTTTGTCCGCGCCCCGCTCAGGCGAGAAGCCGATGCCAAGCATGTTGACACCCTCCGTTGTCATATACCGGAGGAAGTCATAGGCTTCCTGGGGGTGCTTGGAATTCTTCGTGATGGAGTAGGCGTTGGCGGGGGTGAATGTCATTCCCTTAGTTCCGCCCTCGGCCACCGGAAGGGGAGCAAAGGTGGTGATGAAGTCATGGGGGTAAAGGTCACTGCCGATTTCGGGAAGCATGAAGCTGCCCATGGGGAGCATGGCGACTTTTTCGCCGAAGAACTGGTCGCGATAGGCCAGGTTAAGTGATTTTATGTCTGCAAGAGGCAGAGATGTTTTTTCAACGTTCTCAAGATCATATCTGTATTGCATCCATGTCTTGAACATGGGGTGCAAAAAGAGCTGGCCATCCTCGTCGAACCACTGGGAACCTTGCTTCACTGTGTGCAGCGCAAACTGATTCGATGTGGACCAGGAATGGAAGTAGGAGCCATAGACCTTATCGGCGCCCTCGCCCTTAGTCAGCTTTTGGGCATATTCGCGGTAGTCGTCCCAGGTCCAGTCCAAAGAGGGCACGCTCAGACCGGCCGCGTCCAGCATATCCTTGTTTATAAGGACGATTCTGGGCTTTGTGTCGGTGAATATTGCGTATGTCTTGCCGTCCACGCGGGTCTGGGCGGTGTAGATATCCTCAGCCTCCACTCCTTCGGCGGCAAAGAAATCATCCAAGGCCAGGTATTGGTCCGAAAGAGCTCTGGGCGCATGGCTGGTGGCAGCGCTGGCGCCGACGATATCCACGTCCTCGCCGCCAAGAAGCATCAGGTCCACTTTCTTAAGGTATTCCGTTGAGTTCATGTCACCCACATATTCCATAACAACGGTGACATTGGGGTTCAGCTTGTTGTACTCCTGTGCCAGCAGCTCATATTCCTCGCTGAAGTTGGACTGCCAGTTGACAAAGCGCAGAGTGACAGCCTCTTGAGAGCCGCCGGTGGTCGCTCCCTGGGTTCCCTCGGGGCTGCTTCCGCCATTTGTGCAGCCAGCCAACGATAGGGCAATTAAAAACGATGCCAGGATAATTGATAGCACTTTTACTGAGTTTTTCATTAATTTCTCCTCCTTAGATGATTATGTAATGTTCATTGCAGACAGTTTTATTGCAGTTTAACCTTTTACTGCGCCAGTGGCGATTCCCTCCACCACTTGCTTTTGGAAAATGAGAAACACGATAATCAGCGGGATAATCGCCGAAACCGCCGCAGCCATTATCAGCGAATAATAGTTTCCGGCTTCCGAGGCGAACATTTTCATGCCGAGCTGAATGCTAAAAAGGTTCCGCGAGTTTAAGAGCACCAATGGCGATTGGTAGTCGTTCCATGTCATCGTGAACTTTAAGATGGCAAGAGTTGCCAGGGCTGGCTTTGACATGGGCATCATTATCTGCAGAAAGACTCTTGCGTGGCCCGCGCCGTCAATCTTTGCGGACTCGCATATTGAGTCCGGCACGGACATCATGCTCTGCTTCAGCAGGAAAACGCCGTACACGCTGAACACCAGCGTCAAAATTAGCCCCAGGTGGGTGTTGTAAAGACCCATCTCTTTAAGGATGATGAAACGTGAAATAATCGTAATCTGGTTTGGTATCATCAAACAGGCGATGTAGAGCAGAAAAAGCTTATCCCGCCCAGGCCAATGGATTTTCGAGAACCCGTATGCGCCCATGGCCGACACAAAGACCTGGAAAACCGTTGCGTATATGGCCACTTTAATAGAGTTAACATAGAACAGTCAAAATTGATAGTCCGGCCCCCACACGGTTTTATAGTTTGAAAGGGCGTTAAAGCGCTCGGGTATCCATTGTATCGGGAACTTGAACACGTCAACCTCAAACTTAAGCGAGGTGCTTATCATCCACAAGAGGGGAACGAGCATCGTGAACCCGATTATCAGAAATATTGTTGTGAGTATCACTTTGAAAATCTTTTCTTTTTTGCTGATGACCATCAATTTCCCTCCTTACTCAGCCGTGAAGTTGGTTTGCCCGCGCATCTGGAGCAAAGTGATTATGAATATCGCTATAAACAGCACCCAGGCAAGGGCGTTGGCATAGCCCATCTGGAAGTTTTCAAAGGCCGTTCGGTAGATATAAAAGGCCATTACGGAGCTGGAATTGCCAGGGCCGCCGTTTGTTAAAACGCTTATATGGTCGAAGACCTTAAAGGAGCTGATGATTCCCATGGTGGTGAGAAAGAATGTTGTGGGGGAGACCATCGGAACGGTGATGGAGAAAAACTGCCTCACCGACGAGGCGCCGTCTATCTGCGCCGATTCGTAAAGCTCTGCGGGTATGCTCTTTAGCCCTGCAATATAAACGATGATGTAATAACCCAATTGCTGCCATATATAGATGAAGGTTATCGTATACAGTGACCATTTGGGTGAAGTGAGCCACCCCGGAGGATTTTCAACGCCGATCATTCTGAGGAATTCGTTCACGGGCCCATAGTTTGGCTGGAACATCACCATCCACACGATGCAAACGGCCACAACGCTGGCTATATATGGTATGAACATCATGGATCTGACGGCGTCGCCGAAATATATCAGCTTATTGATTATGTAGGCGAAAACCAGGCCGACCACTATCAGCGCGGGGACGGATATCAATGTAAACTTCAGATTGTTGATCATTGAAACCTTAAACCAATCGTCCGTCAGCATCCGCTTAAAGTTGTCCACACCAACGAACTTAATGGCATCCCATCCGCGCAGAAAGTTCCATTCAGCGAAACTCAGGCCCAGGGACAGCACCACAGGAATAAGGTAAAACAGAAAGAAACCGATAAAGCCCGGCAATATGAATGCTATGCCCGCCAGTAGTTCGCTCCTCAAAAACCTTGATTTTTTTATGCGAAAAGCTCTTTTTGGTGTTGTGTTGGGCGTTTTTGTTGATAATCTTTGCATTAACTTCTCTCCTTCCTTGCTCAGAAGCTGAATATATCTTCTTGAGCCTCATTGAATCGATAAGTATCGTCCCGGAGTAAAGGCGCTGCCGCCATCTACAATATTTTTCGAATAAAGCCGCTTATAGCTCTTGCGTAATCTCGGTGATCGGTGAAGGCTTCCAAAATCGGGATGATTTTCTCATGGGGCTTTGACTATTCACATTTGTAAATCTACTTGGCCTCATTTTACTTTATCAATACCTGATAGTAAAGTTGACTGTTAAATCGAGTGTTTCAAATAGTACAAAAATCAAGGTTGATATTTCGCATTATATTGACGCCAGTCGAAAACGGCTTCTTTTGGCGAGAGAGGAAAAGAAAAACGCCGGCATTGTGGCCGACGCTGTGCATTGTGGGCATTTAAATTTCCGCCTTCAAGCGGCTTAAGCAGCGGAGTCCTGCGGGGCTTTCTCCTACTGCTCTGCTAAAAAAGCGAGACGAATGCGATGACCGCCAGCATAAGGCCCCCGATCAGACAGGCGCGGTTGTTCAGCCGCTTTGCCACCTGATCGCCAAGGAAAAGACAGGCGGAGCATATCAAGAAGGTTATCAGCGCGATGATGGGGCTGGCAAAGTATACATTCGCTCCGGAAGCGGCAAGCCCGACGCCGACGGCAAAAGCGTCTATGCTGGTGGCGATGGACTGAAGTATGATTGCTCCCAGTTTCATGCTTTGCGGCGAGCAGTCATGGCCGGCGCTTTTAATGCCGTCCCAAATCATTTTCCCGCCTATTATTGCAAATATGACGAACATCAGCACGTTTGAATATCTGCTGATGAAGCTTTCCAGCCAAAAGCCCAGGAGACTGCCCAACAGGGGCATAATCCCCTGGAAAATGCCGAAGAACAGCGGCATCAGCCACTTTTTCCTGCCACAACCCTTCCCGTAGGCCAGCATATTGCATGTGGTGACGGCGGCCGCATCCATGCTGAGCCCGAACCCCGTGATTATCAGCGCCGGTAATGTCATTTGTTGCCCCTTTCAACAAAAAACATGCACGAAAAAACGTGCATGAGTCTTGTTAATTAAGTGAAACCAGGCGATAAACGCCAGCATGTTGGTTTAACACGCCTTTCCTTGCGAAAGACGCAAACTACTCCCTCATCCTCACGCGATTATACAGTATTAGGGTGAAAAAGTCAATCGCTTTTCAGGTGACGGCAAAGAAGCTGCCACGCGGAAAAGCTACTTCACGCTTTTGTGGAAGTCCTGCAGGGAGCGAACGCCGGTTTCCCGGCCGCGGCTCACCGCGAAGATACCCTCCGCGCTGGCCATTGCAGCGGCCATTGTCGTCACATAGGGTATGCGGCCCTTTATGGC
>JBNRMR010000015.1:0-2911 GCA_050309705.1 Christensenellales bacterium
CTCCCCCTCCCACCCAGCCAAGCTACAACGAACCCCAACCGGCTCAGGTATACGCCGCAGGACTCCAGCAGAATTATTCTCCTTCATCCCCTCCCCCGCCGTATTATGCAGCGGCATCCTCAGAGCCTTCAGCGCCCTATGTCAAGCCCCTGGGCGTGGGAAGCTATCTGGGCATGCTCTTGCTCACCGCAATACCGATAGTGGGCATAATATTGCTCTTCGTGTGGGCATTCAGCTCGGACACAAACCTCAACAAAAAAAATTACGCCAGAGCAGTCCTGATCATGATGCTCATATCCATTGTGCTTACAATCATTTTTGGCGGCGTGTTGGCAGGCATCGCCAGCATGATAGGCGAAGCGCTCTATTACTACTGATATGCTTAACGAATTGAACCTAAAAGGCAAGACAGCCCTTGTGACCGGTGGGGGCACCGGCCTTGGCTTTGGCATCGCCCGGGAGCTCATCGATATGGGCGCAAGGGTGATAATCGCCGGACGGCGGGAGGATGTGCTGAAAAACTCCGCGCAGGCGCTGGGGGCAAGCTGGCTTCGGCTGGACATCAGCGACTTTGACTCCCTTGACGGCTTTGTGAGCGAAGCGGAAGGCATTTCAGGCGGCATAGATATCCTTGTTAACAACGCCGGTACCCAAAACAACAAGCCCGCTCTGGAGTATGACTATGGCGACTTCATCTCCATGTATGATGTGAACCTATTTGGGCCATACCTGCTCACCTGCAAGCTTGCAAGGCGCATGGAAAAGCGAGGCAAGGGCTCAATAGTTTTCATCACGTCTGCGGCGGCCCACATGGGCCTTACAAACAACGCCGCATACTCCGGCTCCAAGGGTGCTATAAGCGCCATAGTCCGCGCCCTTTCAAGCGAACTTTCCCCCAAGGGCATAAGGGTGAACGCAGTTGCCCCGGGCTGGATAGAGACCGACCTTGTGAAGGAATCCCTGAGGCGAGTGCCAGAGCGCCGGGCCATGGTGGAGCGCAGGAGCCTTCTTAAAAGGCTGGGTACGCCGAAGGATATCGGCATGGCGGTGGCCTTCCTTGCCTCCGACGCGGCGGCCTATATCACCGCGGCAGAGATCAAGGTGGACGGGGGCATTGCCGTCTCGCTGTGATTTTATCATCTTTCTACAAAAACAAAAGGCCGCATTTGCGGTCTTTTTTTATATCGCTTTTTATCACCCCGGCGCCGGGAGCGACGGTTTTTCACGGCTCAGGCAAAACGGATACCCTTGGGGGGCGAGCGCAGTCCAGCTCATCCGCATTTTCGCAGTCTTAGGCAAAGCCCGCAATGGCGTTGATCACGGCTCGTCCTTCTGCAGTGTCTGTGAGCGGTATCTTTCTACCGCTTCGTCACTCCATATATGAGCCTCGATATACCGCTGCGGACCATGAGCGCCATCGTCATTCCAGTCCTGCGGCAACCCATATTTTTCAATAATCTTCAATATTTCATGATAGTTATACAGTTTTTTGCGGTATTCTTTCCCGTCCATTCTGTTCGCTCGTGGGCTGAACACGGGGTGCGAGTCACCGTATGTAAAAGAAACTGTACGCAAATCAAATTCGCTGATGGGTATGCTGATATTCTCGCATCCATTAAACCATGTGCTTAGCCAGGGGCTATGCTCCACCACCATATAGTGGGGATGCTTTCTTTTTATGACGCCGCCCTTTCTTACGAATTCCCCTCTTAGCAAATCCTCGTAATAATGCCTGTCCTCCACATATTGAGGGTGTCTTAGGGCGCTTTGAGTATTGGGTTTTTCCTTTTTTATGTAGTCGAGAAGGGCCGCCGCCTCGTCAATGGGCAGTTCGGATAGGCTTAAAAACGGTCCCACAGCTTTGTCATAGTAATGATACAAAAGAATATAAATCGCCGCCCTTCTTTTTTGCATTAATCAAAATGAAAATGCGAAAGGTATCAGATATTCTTAAGGGCTTCGTAGTCCAAGTCGCCGGAGAAATCCCGCTCGATATCGATGCTTTCCCCGAAGTATTCAATCACGCTTTTAATCTCGATATAATCCAGATAGCCGGTCATGGGGTCATTGAGCGCCGCCTTGAGGGCGGGAAGGGCCCTGTCATCGCCATATTTTTGCAGGTAGGATGCGAAAAGCGCCCTGTTTTCGCCCTCGTTAAAATGCTTTATGAAAAGATCAAAAATCCTTTCGTCATCGTTTATATAAGCCAAAATGTCCAAAATTCTCAGCTTTCCGGCGTCGGTGGCGCCTTCATATGCTGAAAGAAGCTTGTCCTTGTAAGGTCCGGCCCCTTGCAGCATGGCGTCGGTGGCCCGCTCTGCCAGGTCATCGGACTTTTCTCCCTGGGCAATCCAGCCGATGTAAAGGTCGAAGGCTTCACTGCTGGAAAGCTCCGCCATAAGGCCGATTGCGCAAAGCTTGGCCTCGTCCTCGTCACGGGCGGGCTTAGAAAGCAAAATCATCAGTTCAAAGGGGGCGTTTTCCAGCTCGGCTATTCTTTCAAGCAAAAGATCCGGCACAGCCACGCCCTGCTTGAAATAATCGCGCATCCATTTAACCAGCATCTTCGCGTCATCATATTGTTCGAAGTAATCCGCCGGTGCAATTTTCCCCAGCCAATCCACCGGAGTTTTTAGCCACTGTTCATAGACATCGATGAACTGCAGCTCCATCTCGTCCTCGTTCGAGTACTTTCCGGCGTTTTCCTGCACCCATCTGGCGGTATATTCCGCAAAATGGCGGTCAAAATCTATGCATTTCATGTGTACTCCTGCTCCTTGGCAACTTGCTCGTAAATTTTTTTGAACATCTCGTAGCGCTTCAATATGATGAACTCTCTGGTCTTAAACCTCTGGGCGATCTGCTTGGCGTCCGGCTTCTTGCCTTTGATCCTAAGAGCGGCGTATATCAC
>JBNRMR010000016.1:0-3157 GCA_050309705.1 Christensenellales bacterium
CTATTCCTATGCAGTACATCAATGTGAGAAGATGAGCGTCGGCGTCTTCTCCGCTGATATAATAAAATATTTTCTCCTGAACATTCACCATGTCCACATCCTCGTTGAAATAGTTGGTGGCAAGCCCAGTGCCGAAGAATAATATTATTCCGCAGATTATAACCAGCCAGATTCTAGGCTTTTCGCCCTTCTGCCCCTGATTATTGTTTCCATCTTTTCTACTCATAGCTTTCGTAAGAACAACTTCGGCCCATCACATACTTTGCCCCGCTCATGTCCTGGGGACTGCTTTGGCGTATAAGCATCACTCCCAACACAATGAAGATTATGCTTATGAGCGATATGAGCAAAATCGCGACCCTGATGGCCGATTCCCTCCTCCTTTGCATGCTTTCTCTCCGCCTCCTTCGAACATTAAAACTATTATTCGCTTTTATTCTGTCCCGGGGAGCGTGAATTATTAAAACAGTGCTTGACATTTTTTTAACAATTTGTATAATGGTATCCATAGCAACTTTTAGGAGGAGGATTCTCAACATGCAGCAACCATTGCAGATTGAAAAATGCAGCCCGTTCTGTCCCGAATGCGGATCCTACCTTGTTTTCCGTGACAACGAATGCATATGCAAAAACCCCAAATGCGGCTGGCATTGCCAGGAATGCAGCAACGACGACGATATCTAGTAGCGGCTGCTATCTTTCCCTTTCCACAATCCAGCTGCCGTTTTGCTTAATACAGTAATATTTTTTGCCCTGCAAATCTATATTAAAGCTATCCCAGTTCAAATCGGGCGGCGCGATCACTGCGTCGCCATCTTTTATTTCCACCCCCAAAACCCCTTCCAGGATTGATTTCAGCAACCATCCCGCTGCGCCAGTGTACCATGTCCAGCCTCCCCTGCCCTCATATCTTCCGCTGTAGACATCCGCCGCCATCACATATGGCTCCGCCTTGTATGTGAGCATTTTTTCCTTCGAGTCGTTGTGGCTGGTGGGCAAAAGCGCGGATAAAACTTCCAAGGCCCTTTCTATCTGGCCGGTTTTGCACAGAGCCAGCAGAAACCAAGCTGCACCGTGGGTGTATTGTCCGCCGTTTTCCCGAACGCCGGGGGTGTAGCCCTGAATATAACCCGGGCTTGGACTGCTGTGCTCAAAGGGCGGCGCAAGGAGCTTCACAATTCCCGCCTTTTTGTCGAACAGCATATCATAAGCGCTTTCAAGGGCCTTTTCGGCCCGCTCCTCGTTTTTGCCGGCAAAGGCGGACCAGCTCTGGGCAATAAGGTCAATCTCGCACTCGGGGTTGCCCTTAGCGCCCATGGGGGTGCCGTCGTCAAAATATGCGCGCCTGTACCACTGGCCGTCCCAGCCGCCTATCTCGACGGCGCTTGCAAGCCTCTTTGCCTTTGCCAGATATTCATCGCATTCTTCCTGTGGCCTGCCATATTTTTCACAGAGCTTTGCAAATCTTTCCAGCACATTTATTAAAAACCAGCTAAGCCATATGCTTTCGCCCTTGCCCTTGACCCCCACCAAATTCATGCCGTCATTCCAATCGCCCCCGCCCATCAGAGCAAGTCCATGGTCTCCAAACCTGCAGGCCCTGTCTATTGCTCTTTTGCAGTGCATGTATACGCTTTCCATGAAAGCTGTTTCGCTCGGCTCATAGTAAAGGTCGTGCTTGCCTTCTGGAATTGGCAGCGGCTCCAAATATGGCTCTTTTTTGTCCATAATTGAAATGTCGCCGGTGGCCTTCACATATTCACACACAGCCCAAGGAAGGAAGAGCAGGTCGTCGGTTATAAGCGTGCGCACGCCTGATCTTTCCGGGTGCCACCAGTGCTGGACATCGCCTTCGGTGAACTGATGCCTGCATGAAAGGAGAATGTGGTTCCTGGCAAGGGATGGTTCATATGGCAGAAGGCAGACGACATCCTGAAGCTGGTCGCGAAAGCCATAGGCGCCCCCTGCCTGGTAAAAACCTGTCCTGCCCAGCAGTCTTGCAGACCAACTCTGATATGGAAGCCAGTTGTTCACCAAAACATTCAGTTCCCTGTGTGGCGTGTTGATTTGAACGGCCCCCAGCCTTTCCCGCCACAAGCGTTTTACCAGCCCAAGGGATTTTTCCGGAAGATATTCAATCACAGAATCATCATTTGCATCTATATCCTGCGTGTAGCCCAGCAGGAAGTGCAACCGCACCTGTCCGCCCTGAGATATGGGCATCGCCACGCTTATGGCGGCGCAGGGGTCAGTCCTTCCCGTCTTTCCTGAAAGATACCTTCTGCGAAGGCCGTCGGGCACGCCCCCTTCCCTGCTTCCCATAAACTCGGACTCATCGCAGGTAAAACCCAATATCTTGCCCATGGGCGCGCTTAAAAAGGCATACTCGCCAGGCCTGTTCCTGCTTTCGGCGTAGGCGCTGCTTTGTGAAAAGCGGGTGCTTATAATGTGGGCAGTGTTGCGCCTGTTTGCGCCAAGGGCCCACGAGGCATAGCAGGTGACCGAAAAGGCTCTGTGGCGGCCGGACATGTTTTTTGCCTCCAAAAGAAAGCACTTTACGCTCTTTTCGGCATCCACAAACACAGTAAGGCTCATCAAAGCGCCCTGCCATGCTGTTTCAAATACGGAGTACCCCTGGCCGTGGCGGACAAAGCGCTCCTTCACGCCAAAGGCTCCAAAGAGAGAGCAGACCTGTCCGGTTTCATCGTCGCGTATATATACATGCTCCGAGGGCATGTCGCTGATGGCGTCGTTGCGCCAAGGGGTAAGCTTCATCTCCCGGCTGTTTTTCGCCCAAGTGTAGCCCCCGCCGCTCTCGGTCACAAGGGAGCCGAAGCCTTCGTTTGAGAAAATATTGCTGTAGGGCATTGGGGTTGATTCCCCCTCCCTCAACAAAACGCCGTAGCTGCCATCCTCCAAGAAGCCGCCTGCGCCACTTTTGATGATATATGGCGGAATTTGCAGCGCTGTTTCGGCGAACTGGGCAGTCTGTGCAAACTTGTCGAAAGGGCCGTAATCGCGCAGTTGGGCCGCCTGCGCAACCTGCGGCGCAAGATGACCCTTTCCGCCATAAAAGACCGCGGACGAACAGGCCTTGATGTTGTCCATGTCCTCGGCTGAGTAAAGGCTTAAATCCAGAATGTGGATGCCCGCGGGA
>JBNRMR010000017.1:0-9155 GCA_050309705.1 Christensenellales bacterium
CCTTGAAACATGCACCACCTTGGCGGATATGCCGAAGGAGGCAAGGGTTTCTTCCAGGGTTCTTGCGCCGCGCTCCATTTCGGCTTGGGGATCGCCTGAAAGGGCTTTGCTGCTGGGCTCGTTTAAAAGATCCAGCGAAGGGTAACGGTAGGGGAGAATCTCGTCCTCGCCGGCCACTTCCAGCAATGTCTTGCCGCTGGCGGGAACTGTTTCTTTTGCCAACTCAAACACCGGCTTTATGTCCATATGGGTCTGAAGCGGCGCGATGATCGTCTTTTCATCTTTGGATTCAGCCCCTGGCTGCTGCGCGTTTTCCCCGGAAATTTCATCCTCACCCGGAATTATTTCGGTAGCTTTTTCGCGGCGGTCCAGTTCAAAGGTATAATTGCCCGTATCAGCGCCGGAATTGGCCGCGTCCATCACGTCCATTTCGTCTATACCAGGCAGAGGAATGCCGCCTTCACCCGGCGAATGTTCAGCAATCACCTCAGAGTAAAGCTCCACCTTTTCGGCTGCGGGAGCCATTGCCTGGCGACGGGCCTTTTCGGCCTCACGCTGCTCCCTTTGCTCCATGTGCTCTTTATGCCTGGAGCTGAGGAATCCGGCGGTGGACTTGGCCGCGCTTCCCACCTGCTCGCCCACCTTGGCGATGGATATGCGGGTGAGGGCAAGAAGGCAGCAGAGTATTGCGGTGACTGAAATGACATAAGAGCCGGTTATTCCCGCGAATTTCACAAAAACATAGGCCAATGAAGCGCCTAAGGCGCCTGTGCCGTAGCCGTAATCTCGCCCCAGTTGATAGCCCTGGTTTGAATATGCCGCAAAAGATGTTGCCTGGAATCTGTCATGGGCAAGAAGATGACCGAATATCAGCAATGATACCGCCAGCAGAAGCGCCGCCAGAACCTTGCCGCTGCTAAGTTTCTGCTTTCTCGCAATTATTATGACAATGCCGCAGGCCATTATGGCAATGGGCACAATGAAGGCCCCCGCCCCAAACATACCGAACAAAAAGCCTTGAAAGCCCGCTCCCACCAGGCCCATATCGAGGGAGAGTATGCTTAAAAAGCAGAATATTCCCGCTGCTGTCAGCAAAATTCCCAGCACTTCTCTGCGAAGAACCTGCTGCCTTTGTTTTTTTAACTCCAACTGCGCCAATGCCTTTTTTGTAGGCTTTCTGGGCGAAGCTGATGCGGGTTTGCTCCCCGCTGCTCGTGCTGTGTTTGTCTTTTTTGCGGTTTTGGGTTTTGTTTTGGTTTTGGCCATCTATAATCTCTCCTGAAAGACTGCTGGTGCATTAAAGTGCCTCTGTGGCGACTGGCAGACAATATAGCCGCGCTGGCGAATGCCATGCGGCTTACAGACAGTACCATGTTTGTCGGCGTTCCGCCGTGGCCGACCGCCGACCCGCAATTGCCCTGCAAGTTGCTAAACTTATCATACCATGTTTGTCGGCGTCCCGCCGTGGCCGGCCGCCGACCCGCAATTGCCAGACTTATTATACCATAATATATGCATTCTTCGCAATGAATCACGGCTTGGAAAAGGCACGCGGCCTTTTCACGCTCATTCCCTGGTGAAGGAGAATTTCAGAGACTGGCCGGCAGCAAGTTTCAGCCGGTTTTCACCTCCGCTGTAAATCAGAGCGCCTTCGTAGGGCTGGAGCGCGGTAAGGGAAACGCTAATTCCATTTTCATTCCAGCTTATATCCGCTTGAACGCCACCCTTGGCCCTGAGCCCCGTGATGCTGCCCTTTTTCCAGCCGGGAGGCAGTGCTGGAAGCAGTGTAATGGCATTTTCGCTGCTGCTCATTATGCAATGGGCAATCCCCGCGATGCCGCCGAAGTTGCCATCAATCTGGAAAGGGGGATGATTATCAAAAAGATTCGGCAGCGTGGACCTTATCAAAAGCTGTTCGATGTTTTCCTGCACCTTTTCCGCATCCTGAAGCCGTGCCCAAAAGTTAATTATCCAGGCTCTGCTCCAGCCGGTATGGCCCCCGCCATGCTGAAGTCGATACTCCAGGGTTTTTCTGGCGGCCTGCGCATGGGGCGAGGAGGGATCCTTGAAGACTTCGTCGCCGCCGGGGAACAGCGCATAAAGATGGCTGATATGCCTGTGGCCAGGCTCTTTTTCGATGTGCTCGTCAAACCATTCCATAATGCGTCCGTCGGAGCCAATCTGAACATGCGGGATTTTTTTAAGCGCGTCATCGATTTTTGCGGCGAGCTCCTGGTCCTTGCCTAAAACACCTGCTGCGCCTTTGCAGGCGGAAAAAATGTGGCTGATTATCTGGCTGTCCATAGCGCAGCCCTGGCAAAGCCGCCCACTGCTGCCATTGGGAAGCTCGTATGTGTTTTCAGGTGAAAGGCTGGGGGATATCATCAGCCGCCCCTTTTCGTCCTCAATCATGTAATCCAGCAGGAAAACACAGGCATCGCGGATCAGATAATAATGCTCCTCCAGAAATTTCCTGTCGGGGTTATACTGATAATGCTCCCATATGTGGGTGCAGAGCCATGCAGCGCCCAAAACCCAGTAAGTCGCGGGGATGTAGCTGTCCTGTGGCGCGGTATCGCCCCAGATATCGGTGTTATGATGGCATAGCCAGCCGCCGCAGCCATACATCTTCTCCGCCGTGGTGCGGCCGTTTTGATACATCCGCTTTAGATGATCGAAAAGCGGCTGATGCATCTGCGAAAGATTGCAGACCTCCGCCGGCCAGTAGTTCATCTCGGTGTTGATGTTTATCGTATACTTGCTGTCCCACGGGGGAGTGAAGTCCTTGCACCAGATTCCCTGAAGGTTAGCCGGCAGGGAGCCGGGTCTGCTGGATGCAATCAGCAGATATCTTCCAAAGTGATAGTAAAGGGAGACAAGGCCCCTGTCGGATGGATTCTGGCTGTAAAGGGCCAGCCTTTTGTCCGTGGGGAGGAATTCTGCGTTCTTGTCACCATCAATTTCAAGAAATGAGCGGCTAAAATATGGCCGGTATTCCTCCAGATGGCTTTCCAAAATCTTCGCATAGCCCTTTTTTGAGGCCAGGGAGAGGGTCTTCCGGCAATAATCCTTTGGGATTTCATGGCGGAAGGTGGTGCCAGATGTTATGAACAGAACCGCCTCGTCGGCGTTTTCCACCACAAGATATTCGCCCCTGGCCTCGAGGCTGCCCCCCTTGCAGGAGCCCTCCATCATGCAGCAAAAGCGCAGGCCATGTGAGCCACCGTCATAGGCGATGCGGTTTTCGCCTTCGCTCCAGCTTCTGTCCATGTGGCGGCGCCGCTCCATCTTCACATGAAAGTTGAGCATTCCCGGGCTGCTTGCTTCAATTTTAACGGCGATTACATTGTCCGGCTGGGAGGCAAAAACCTGAGTGCTGTACGAAATGTCACTCACGCAATAGCGCGTCAGGCAGATGGCATCGGAAAGATCAAGCTCTCTTCTATAGTCTTCCGCTAAGCCTTCGGGCAGATGAAGTGCCAGGTGAACATCCCCCAGGGTCTGATAGCAGCGCTGGCTGTCGGGGATGCCGGTCATGGAATAAAGGGCCAGTCTCTCGGCTTTTTCAATATTGCCGTTTTTCAGCAGTTCGCGGATTTCATCAAGAGAGGAAAAGCAGTCCGGGTTATGCCTGTCGATATGGCCGCCGCTCCAAAGACTATCCTCGTTAAGCTGAATTCTCTCCTTGCCAATGCCGCCGAAGACCATCGCTCCCAGCCTGCCATTGCCCACGGGAAGGGCCTCGTTCCAGTCCTTTGCAGGGCTTTCATACCAAAGCTTCAAATTATTTATATTCATGCTTTTGCTCCTTTGCGTTTCTGCGTTTTATGCACACTACCATTAAACCATCAGGCAGCCTAATAATCAACCTGAAAACAAAAAAGGAACAGGAGGTCGATTCCTGTTCCAGTTGTAGTTTCAGCTTTGCTTTTGTTGCCAGTGGAGGTTGTTGGCGAAGTAAATCTCCTGATCCGTCCAGACGCCGTCCTCCAATATAAAGTTCTTCCTGATGCACTCAAACTGAAAGCCGGCCTTCAGCAGCACGCGCCTTGATGCGGGATTATCCCCATTTATATGGGCTTCGAGCCTGTGAAAGCGCAGATCGTCAAAGCCGATTTTTGTAAGCGCCAGCGCGCACTCGGTGGCATATCCCTTGCCCCAGTGGGGGTTGTGGATGGTGTAGCCGATTTTAGCATACTGAAAGCTCTCCCTGAAAAGAGTCTTTATATCGCAGTAGCCCAGGGAGGCGCCGTCCTCTTTGCTAAATATATTCAGCATGTATGAATAGTCGGGCTCCGCTTCCTTTCCCCGGCGCTCAATCAGTTTTTGATACCACTGCTTTGTCATGAAGGAAGTGTCGAAGCCGCCGTCGTCAAATCTATTCTTCGAAGGGCCGCAGCTCTTAAAGCCCGAAACAAAGGCTGCATAATCATCAACAAGCGCGGGCCTTACCACAATTCTTCGGGATTCAGCAAATATGCTTTCAAAGTTCAATTTTCATGCCTCCGCTGAATTCGCAAAATTTTGGTTTTGGCCCGCGCCGTATGTCCAGGGAACTATTCGTCCTTAACCTCGAAGTCCGGCTCGACGGTGCCATCGTCATGGGGAGGCTGGTCGCCCTCCGCCTGCTGGTTTGCCGCCTCCTGCTGCTGGTAGACCTTGCCGAAGACATCGTAACTGGCTTTGGCAAGCTTTTCGGTGGCGTCCTTTATGGCCTGGGCATCCTCGCTGGTTTCAAGGAACTTTTTAAGCTCGTCAATCTCCGCGCGGACGGTGGCATTGTCCTCCTCGGAAATCTTTTCTTTCATGTCATCCAGGGATTTCTCAGTGGTGTAGACCATGTTCTCGGCATGGTTTCTGGCTTCCACCAGCTCCTTGCGCTTTTTGTCCTCCTCGGCGAATTGCTCCGCTTCCTTTATGGCCTTGTCAATTTCAGCATCGTTCAGGTTGGTGGTGGCGGTGATGGTCACCTTCTGCTCATGGCCGGTGCCCAAATCCTTCGCCGAAACGTGGACTATGCCGTTGGCGTCGATGTCAAATGTGACCTCGATCTGCGGAACGCCTCTGGGCGCGGGGGCAATGCCCGTCAGGTTGAAGCGGCCAAGGGTCTTGTTGTGGGCGGCCATTTCCCGCTCGCCCTGAAGCACATGGATTTCCACCTGGGTCTGGCCGTCGGCTGCTGTGGAGTATATCTGGCTCTTTTTGGTGGGAATGGTTGTGTTGCGTTCGATGAGCCTGTTGAAAACGCCGCCCAGAGTTTCGATGCCCAGCGAAAGGGGAGTGACGTCCAGCAGCAGCACGTCCTTGACTTCGCCGCCCAAAACGCCCGCCTGTATCGCCGCGCCCAGGGCCACGCACTCGTCGGGGTTGATGCCCTTGAAGGGCTCCTTGCCGGTGACGCGCTTGACGGCCTCCTGCACTGCGGGAACGCGGGTGGAGCCGCCCACCAGAATGACCTTGTCTATCTGCGAGGCGCTGAGGCCCGCATCCTTAAGGGACCTGGTGAGGGGGTCTATGCTGGCTTGAACCAGGTCGCTGGTCAGTTCGTCAAACTTCGCCCTTGTGATTGACATGTCAAGGTGCTTGGGGCCGCTTTGATCCATCGTGATGAAGGGCAGGTTGATGCTGGAGGTCATTGTGCTGGAAAGCTCAATTTTGCTCTTTTCAGCTGCTTCTTTAACCCGCTGCATGGCCATCTTGTCTCTTGAAAGGTCAACGCCGTCGCTCTTTTTGTATTCGGCCACAATCCAGTCCATAATGCGCTTGTCAAAGTCGTCGCCGCCCAGACGGTTGTTGCCGTGGGTGGCAAGAACTTCAAACACGCCATCGCCGATTTCAAGCACCGAAACGTCGAATGTGCCGCCGCCCAGGTCGTAGACGAGAATCTTCTGTGAATCGCCCTTGTCAAGGCCATAGGCCAAAGATGCTGCCGTAGGCTCGTTGATGATGCGCAAAACGTCCAGCCCGGCGATCTTGCCCGCATCCTTTGTGGCCTGGCGCTGGCTGTCAGAGAAATACGCCGGGACGGTGATGACCGCCTGGGTCACCTTTTCGCCCAGGTAGCTTTCCGCGTCAGCCTTCAGCTTTTGAAGAACCATGGCGGAAATCTCCTGAGGGGTGTAGTCCTTGCCGTCGATTTTAACAGTGTGTGTGGTTCCCATCTCCCGCTTGATGGACATGATGGTCTTGTCCGGGTTGGTGATGGCCTGGCGCTTTGCCACCTGGCCCACCAGCCTTTCGCCGCTGTTTGTGAATGCGACAACGGAAGGAGTCGTCCTGGCGCCCTCGCTGTTGGTGATGACGATGGGCTCGCCGCCTTCCATGACGGCCACGCAGGAGTTTGTGGTTCCAAGGTCAATGCCGATTATCTTTCCCATATTTTACCTCCGAAAAAATTGATGTTTTCAATTGATTTTTTTCATTACATTAGTTTATGTTATTATTCACTAAATACGCTTACCATGGCATATCTTATGACTTTTTCATTTAGTTTATAGCCCTTTTGCAATGTCACCGCAATTTGCCCGGCTTCAAAGCCTTCCTCAAGGGGCGCTGTCATAACCGCGTTGTGCAGCTCCGGATCGAAAGCTTCGCCCTTGGCTGAGGGAATTGCGCTTACGCCTTTTCCTGCCAGAATGCCGTCAAGCTGATTTTTAACCATCAGCACGCCTTCGAACATGGCCTTGCTGGACTCATCCGAAGCGATTGCCTCCACAGCTCTGTCGAAATTGTCAAGCGCCGGCAGTATGGACGAAATCGTATCCGCTATTCCGTCGGCATACGCCTGGGATTTGGCGGTTTCATTGCGCCTTTTGTAGTTGTCAAAATCCGCCTGGGCGCGCTGGGCCATCAGCAGATATTCGTCGCACTTTTTTGCCGCGTCCTCCAGCAGCTTGGCGCTTTCGTCTTCGGCTTTTTGCACTTCCTCCGCGGGGATTTCAGCCGCTTCTGGTTCCTGCTGCGGTTCAGTTCCTGCGTTCTTATCCTTTTTAATCTCATCGTTTTTCTTCTTTGCCATTAGATATCTCCTTTGACATTTTCTCTTTTTCTCTCTTTTTCATTTTCAGCTCTGTCCAAAAATATGCAAAATCAAAGATCTTCGCCTTTAAGCATCTCGTTCAGCGTTTTTTGCATATGCATCAAAACCGATGTGACCCTTGCGTAGTCCATTCTGACAGGCCCGACTATGCCCATGGAGCCGACAAAGTCGTCGCCGATCTGGTAAGAAACCGTCACAAGGCTGCAATCGTTCATCTCGCTGGCGCCGATTTCCGGGCCAATTGATATCTGAAACTGCAGGCTTTGCTTGGCGGAAAGTATGCTGGCCAAAGTGCCCCTTGGCTCCAGGGCCGAAAGCACCGGCAGAATCTTTTCAGCGTTGCTGTATTCAGGGTGCTTCAAAAGGTTTGTCCTGCCGCCAAGGAATATCTCCCGCTGTTCGCTTCTTTGAGCCTGTTCGGCAATGCCCGCCACAATTTCTTCTGCCAGGCGCGCATGCTCAGAAAGATCCTCCCGCAGGCGCTTCACCGCCTCCGGAATGTGGCGAGGAGTCTTGCCCCTCAGCAGATGAGTCAGCGAGTTGGATATCCTTTGAAGCATTTCGGGGGATGCGCCTTCGGGGATCTTGATCAGCGTATCCTTAAAGACTCCTGCGCTGGTCACGATGACCGCCAGAGCCGATGTTGGGGTGACCGGCACCAACTGCAGGTGCTGGAACACAAGCTGCTTGGCCTTGGGAAGCATCACCGCCGAGGCGTAATCCGTCAATTCGCTCAAGACCTTGGCGGTATTTGAAAGGATGTCGTCCATGGTCATGCTGCTCTTGTTCACCCTTTGGCGGATGTACTCCCGCTCCTCCTTGCCCACCGCAGCTATGCGCATCAGTTGATCCACATAGAGTCTAAAGGCTTGCAGGGAAGGGATTCTACCGGCGGATGTGTGGGGCTGGTCCAGATAGCCCATCTCCTCCAGGTCGCTCATCTCGTTGCGAATGGTCGCGGAGGAAAGGCCGATATCAAGCTGCTTTGCAAGCGTGCGGGAGCCCACAGGCATGGCGGTTAGTATGTAATCGTCAATTATTGCCCTGAGTATTTTGTATTTTCGTTCATCAAGTGGCATAAAGCTCCCTCCCTTCGCTCTATTGAGTATGCTCAGCCCTTGCTGTTAGCACTCAAACGCGATGAGTGCTAATCTAAGATATAATGTATCACTCTTTACTTTTCCTGTCAATATATATAAGGGCAAAAACGGAAGAAAATTTGGCACGGTTTGTTGCAATGCACTGTAGCTCTGCGCAAAGTGACAAAAAGCTGTGGATAAGAAGATACTGCTTTGCTAAAAAACCAGGAACATCGCCGCCAGAGATGAGAACAGATTTGAGACGCCGTGTACAGCCCAGCCGGGTAAAATGGAGCCGTCGGCCTTCCTTTCGTTGATATACCCTATAAACCATCCAATGGAGCCGGTAAAAACAGCGATAAAAGCAGATTTAATGGCGCCTGCCGCTCCAAAGAACATGGCCCCGTGCAATAGGCCAAATATGACCGCCTGCAGAATGTTTCCGGCAGTGAAGCCGAGGCGGCCGGAAAGGCGCTTTAGCAAGAAGCCTCTAAAGAGAATTTCCTCCGAAAGGGCTGTGGTCAAAAACGCATAAACCAAAGCTGAGGGCAAGGCGAAAAAGCCCAGACCGGTAAACTGGGAGGTGGCTGTTTCAACGTCCCGGGTAATCAGCAAAATCAACGCGGAAAGCGCAAAAAAGGCCAATATAATCAAAATGAAAGCGCGGGTGAAGCCTTTTTCAAAACGGGGCTTTTTAAGGCCGATCCAATCAAAGAAGCCCTGTCTTTTGCGCGCCGATGTAAGCCACGAGATAAAAGGAATTGCTGAAAAGAGAAGTATTTGAACAGCGCCGCTTATCAATTCTCCTATAAACAATTGCATTTGTGTCCAACTCCCTTTTAAGGTGTTTTAGGAATTATTACCCCATGATATAATTATAGACCCAACAGGCAAATCAATCAACTTTTTGTGGGAGCGGCACCACAGCTACTTTTGGCAAAAGCAAAATGAACAAGGCAGTGAGTTGCGGTAAAACTCTATTTTGGAATTCAGAAAAAATTAGCATTTTACAATTCTTTATGATATGATATAATAGG
>JBNRMR010000018.1:0-12819 GCA_050309705.1 Christensenellales bacterium
GAATAATATATGGCATTTTTGCCTTTACTATTTTGCGTGTTACCATTAAAATAAATGGGAATGTACAAACAACGGTATGTAAAACAGATTATTGGAGGTATACTTATGGTTGAACAGGTTGAGGTCATCATTTCAACTGCTGCGGACAAAATGGATAAATCCATAGCGGTTCTAACAAAGGAACTGTCCACCCTTAAGGCAGGCAGAGCCAACCCCCAGATACTGGACCGCATCACAGTGGATTATTACGGTGCAGCAACGCCCATAAACCAAATGGCCAACATCACTTCCCCGGAGCCGCGGATTCTGATGATAAACCTTTGGGATACAAGCGCCATCAAGGAAGTGGAAAAAGCCATACTCAAGTCCGACCTGGGAATAAACCCCTCGAACGACGGCAAGGCCATTCGGTTGATCATCCCGGAACTTACGCAAGAGCGCCGCAAAGAGCTGGTGAAGCTTGTTTCCAAGTCTGGTGAGGACACAAAGGTGGCCATACGCTCCATCAGGCGCGACTGCAACGACCAGCTTAAAAAGCTGAAAAAGGAAGGCGTTTCCGAGGACGATATCAAGGCCGCCGAGGATAGGATTCAAAAGCAGACAAACGATCAGATCAAGCAGGTGGACGTCATCGTTGCGGCAAAGACAAATGAGATAATGGAAGTATAGCTTGTTAAATTCTATTTTAAACCGCTGCCCCACAGGCGATTTCGGCTTTCTTCTGGGGATGGAAAAAAACCGAGCCGCAGATCTTCTGGAGGAAGCGAAGATTGACTTTTCCTTCGTCGAGATGAGGCTACCCTGGGCAGAAAGCGGCGTCTTTAGGGTTATAAAGCAGGAAATGGTAAACGGCTCGTTGTTGCTTACCATTTCCTTGTTTGATATACTTGACGAAAGCGGGGCTGAAGATGAGTGATTCTTTTGCAAAGGCGCTGGAAGCAAAGGACGGCCTGCCAAGTCATATCGCCTTCATAATGGACGGAAACGGCAGATGGGCGTCAAAGCGGATGCTGCCCAGGAACGCAGGCCACAGGGCTGGCTCTGAAAGGCTTAAGGAGATTGCCTTGGAATGCGCCGGAAGGGGCATTGCCTACATGAGCGTTTACGCCTTTTCAACGGAGAACTGGAAAAGATCGCCGGATGAGGTGGAGGGGATCATGTCTCTTGCAGTGGAATTTTTCAAGCGAGAGGCGAAGAATTTCAGGAAGCACAACATAAAGGCCAACTTCATGGGGGACATCACAGCGCTGCCCAAGGCCACATATCAGGCCTGCCTGGAGGCTATCAAAATAACAGAGGATGCCAGCGGCATGGTCTTAAACATCGGCCTTAACTATGGCGGAAGGGGCGAGATTGCCAGGGCTGCCAGAAAAATTGCGGGCGATGTCGTGGCCGGCATGCTTTCCCAGAATGATATCAACGAAAAGACCGTTTCGGACTATTTATATACAGCCGGTCAGCCCGATGTGGATATTCTGGTGAGAACCGGCAATGAAAGCAGGCTTTCGGGATTCATGCTCTACCAGAGTAGCTACGCGGAAATGTTTATCTGCGATGTGATGTGGCCGGATTTTACAACTAAGAAGCTGGAAGAAATACTATGCAATTACAAAAAGAGAAACAGGCGGTTCGGCAGCGCGCCGGAGCCGCCGCAGGTTTGAAAACACGCGTACTGATGGCGGTGCTGATGGTTCTCGCGCTGCTTATTTTGTTGCTCAGCAGAGGAATTGCCGTCTACTTTGCGGTCCTTATAATAACGCTTATCGCCCAAAGGGAACTTATCAAAGCCTTTTCGGACAAGGGCGTGCTGCCCTATAGAGCGCCGGTGCTCTTTGCCGGGGCCATTTGCTGCACTGCGGTTTATTTCCTGGGCCCGGTCGCCGGTCTTGCGGCGCTTTTGATGAGCATATTTGCGATGATCATTTCCGGTCTCGTCTCTAAGGTGGGGGGCATGGATAAAACGATATATTCGTGCTTCATAGTTTTATACCCGACCCTTTGCTCCATGAGCATTCTTGCTTTGGAGAGGGAGAGTTTCGAATTCCTCCTGGGGGGGATATTCGCCGCTATAGGCTGCGATACCATGGGCTTTTTTGTGGGGCGCGCCTTCGGAAAAAGGAAGCTTTCGCCAAGGCTTAGCCCAAACAAAACCGTGGAGGGGGCTATTGCCGGGCTCTTTGGCGGCATTTTGGTGCTGGCGGTGGCAAAATATGTTTTCGGTGCGATCAATTTCAGCGTGAGTTTTCAGCTTTTTGGCCTCGCCATAAACTGGTCGATTGCCCAGATTCATCTTTCATGGCTGATGGTTGTTTTTTGCGGGCTTTTTGGCGCTGCGGTTTCAATTGCAGGGGATCTTTTTGCTTCATCAATAAAAAGATACTGCGGCATTAAGGATTTTAGCTCGCTGATTCCCGGCCATGGCGGCGTTCTTGACAGGCTGGATGGCGTGTTTTTTTCCTGCGCTGCCATGTATTTTGTATACTTTATTATAAGCATCTTATAATATAAGCCCCCTTATTTCGGGAACTTTGAACAAATATTCAAAAAATTATGAATAAACAGCAAAAAATTAAAGGAATTTATGGTTCTAGGGCGAATTATGAATATAACGTTAAATTGCAGCTTTATTAAGGGGATATAGATGAAAATTATCGTAGCTGATCACGCGGGATTCTGTTTTGGCGTGAGGAATGCTATAGATATGGCTCTTCAGGCCAGAAAAAATGGAAGCGTCAGCACGTTGGGCGAATTGATCCACAACTCGCAGGCCATCGGTGAACTGGAGCGTCAGGGCGTTTTTTCAAAGAACAGAATAGAGGACATTGACACAGGTCAGGTTGTGGTAAGAGCTCATGGAGCTTCTCCTGAGGTCTTCAATAGCTTGGCTGTTTTAGGCTATAAGGTAATCGACGCCACATGTCCCTTTGTAAGGAGAATACAGCGTGAGGCCGAAAGACAGCGCAAGCAGGGCGTTGCTATAATAATAATCGGCAACAAGGACCATCCCGAGGTGGCTGCGACTTACGGCTGGGCAGGGGAAGGGGTCTATATTGTCGATTCCCTGGCTGATGTGGAAAAGCTGCCGCAGCTTGACGAGGCCTGCATTCTTGGTCAGACCACATATTCGGTGGCTGAAAGGGATGAACTGGTGGATGCGATAGGCAAGAAGGTGAAGACGCCAAAGGTCTTTGACTTCATCTGTGCCACAACTGGCGCCAGGCAGAAGGAAGCTGAACAGATCGCCGAGAAATGCGACTTCGTCATTGTTATCGGAGATAAAAAAAGCGCTAACACCCAAAACTTGGTCAAGGTGGCGCAAAAGCATTGCAATAACGTGGCGCGTGTCATGAACAAGGGCGAACTTCCTTTCGACAAAATCAGCCAGGATATGACAGTGGGCATACTGGCGGGGGCCTCGACGCCGCCCGAGGCAATAAAAGAAGTGGTGGAATTTCTGAAAAACCCTTGACCACAGGGAAAAAATAGAGGATAATAATGCTTAGGCGTTGTTATAAATAAAGATGCACGACACAATCAAGGAGGAGTTACTAAGCATGAGCGAAAAAGACATCACCAGCACGGTCGCTACGGAAGCAGCCCAGGAGCCCCAGGAGGAAGCCGTTGCCGCGCAGAGCGAAGTTGAATTGAATGGCGACGAGAGTTTCCAGGCTGCTTTTGAGAAAACGATCGTTTCCATCAGGCCGGGCCAGGTCGTGGTTGGAAAGGTAGTCCAGCTCACCGAGGACGAAGTTTGCCTTAATATCGGCTATAAATCCGATGGCATCATTCCCAAAAATGAGCTGCAGAACCCCGAGGACATAAAGGAGCAGTTCCAAATTGGAGATGAGGTCGAGGTCGAAGTCATTAAGGTGAACGATGGCGAGGGTAACGTCCTTCTGTCTCAGCGCAGTCTTCAGGTAAAGAAGAACTGGGATAAGTTGGTGGCTGCGGCTGAGAACAATGAGTATATCGAAGGCGTGGGCAAGGAAGTCGTCAAGGGCGGCCTGATTGTCAACGTTGACGGCGTGCGCACCTTCGTTCCCGCGTCCCAGCTTTCCGAGCGCTATGTGGAAAAGATCGACCAGTTCGTCGGCCAGGCGATGAGACTTAAGATTATCGAAGTTGACAAGCACAAAAAGCGTCTTGTTGCTTCCAGAAAAGCCGTCATCATTGAAGAAGCTGCTGAAAAGAGCGCGAAGGTTTGGGAGAGCCTGGAAGAAGGCAAAGTGGTCAAGGGCATTGTTCGTCGCCTGACGGATTTTGGTGCCTTTGTGGATCTGGGCGGAGTCGACGGCCTTATCCATGTGACAGATTTAAGCTGGGCCCGTGTGCGCCATCCCTCAGATATTGTGAAGCCCAACCAGGAGGTTGATGTTCAGGTTTTGGCACTTGACAGGGAAAAGGAGAGAATCTCCCTTGGCCTTAAGCAGCTTATGCCCAAGCCCTGGGACCTTGCCCCTGAAAAATACCCCGTGGGCAGCATAGTTGAGGGCAAAGTGGTCAGGATCGTTCCCTTCGGCGCATTCGTAGAGCTGGAGCCGGGTCTGGACGGCCTTGTGCACATCAGCCAGGTCAGCCCCCAGAGGATCGGCAGGGTGGAGGAAGTTCTTTCCATCGGCGATCTTATTCTGGTGAAGGTTCTGGACGTAAACACGGACACCAGGCGGATCAGCCTGAGCGTGCGCGAAGCCTACGATTATTCCGCAATAATGGATGATCAGGGCGAATTTCACGAAGAGCAAGAAGAAATGATGGCCGAGGAAGCGGACGAGGAATAATCTCCACGGATTAAATATTCGCCTTCCAAGCGGTTTAATAAAAAAGCAAGACGGTGAGGGTTTTCTCGCCGTCTTTTGTTTTAGCCATCCAGAATCTGTTAGAATTGCGCCACGGGAAGTCTTCCTTTTATATGGCCTACGTCGGGCTTCGGAAAAGCGGAGTTTCTCAAAGCCTCTTTCGTCGAAGGTGAAATAGAAAACCGCCCTGTTGCGGGAGTAGACCTGTCAAGGGACATCGCAATACATAATAAATCTGTTTTTTTATTCCTGGGAAGATAGCTATGAAAAGCCGTCATGCTTCAAACGATTCGAAAAGGATTGAGAGGACGGGGAGGGTACTGTTATAAAATGGCCGGACTTATTCCGCTTTGTTTAGAAGAAAGCATGTGCTAAAAGAGTTATAATTTTGTTCATAAATAGCTGTTTATTGAAAATGCAAATGTGGTATAATTAGTTTAGCTATTTTTGCAAAAAATAGCGGGTCGGCGGCCCGGAGGATAGGCTGCCGACAAACACGGTATAATTAGTTTAGCTATTTTCGCAGGAAATAGCGGGCCCTGGGCCCCGGAGGATAGGCTGCCGACAAACACGGTATAATTAGTTTAGCGATTTCGCAGGAAATAGCGGGCCACTGGGTTTTGTGGAAAGACCTGCTATTAACATGTTATAATTATTTTAATGATATAGATTGAGGTGATTAAATGGCGGACAAAACCAGGGTTTTAATAGTTGACGACGACAAAAACATACTGCAAATAATCAAGCTGTACCTGGAAAAGGAGGGCTATGAGGTGGTCGAAGCCTCCAGAGGAGACGAGGGGCTTAAGCTTTTCGATAATCAGCCTCCGCATATAGTGCTTTTGGATGTGATGATGCCCGGCATGGACGGCTGGCAGGTTTGCAGGGAGATTAGAAAGACTTCCAATATACCTATCGTGATGGTGACGGCCAAGGACGAGACCTTCGACAAGGTTTTGGGGCTGGAGCTGGGCGCGGACGACTACATCACAAAGCCCTTTGACCCAAAGGAGATGGTGGCCAGAATAAAGGCGGTTCTGCGCCGCTCGCAGGCCATAGCGCCGCCGGAAAAGTCAGTGCAGTATCCCAACCTTAACATAAACATGACCAACTACACCGTGACTTACCGCGGCGTGGAGCTGGACGTGCCCCCGAAGGAGATCGAGCTTTTGTTCTATCTTTCAACCCACCCGGGAAAGGTTTTTACCAGGGACCAGCTTCTGGAGCATGTGTGGGGCTATGATTATTATGGCGATTCCAGGACTGTGGACGTGCATGTGAAGCGCATCCGAGAAAAGCTGGAGGGCAGCGACGAATATGGCTGGCAGATAAAAACCGTATGGGGCGTGGGTTATAAGTTCGACGTGCGAAAGGTGCAGCCGGGTTAATTAGAAAGACAATGGAAAAATAAGGGGTAGAAAATTGAAGCGTAGCTTATACTTGCGCCTGTTTTTGATGTTCTACGCGGTGCTGTTTGCCGTGATGGCAGTCATCACCGCTACATTTGCATACTCGCGACGGAAGGCATTGAATGACCAGCAGGCGGAGATTTTGAGCAGTCAAGCCCGCTCCCTTGCCCAAAGCGCCTATGACTGCTATGTGAAGGGTGCAATGACCGAGGGCGCATATCAGCGCCTGGTCCTCGCTTTGAGCGATAACAAGACGGAGATATGCATAATCAACTATATGGGCCAGTATATATACATGACCAATGTGGACAGTAGCCGGCAGATATTAACCGAGGAAATGATAAACAGCATATACAAAACTGTAGTTTTGGCGGGTGAGGAGCTGGTATCAACCAGCCAGCCGGACTTTTTCTTCGGCAAGCAGACGATAACCATCGCAATGCCGGTTTCGGGGGCTTTCGGTGGCGGCAACTGGGGTGCGGTCTGTCTGAGCCGACAGTTTTTACCCATATCGATGAATCTGATGGATGGCCTGCTGTTTGGCATTGCCGCTGCGGTTTTGGTGCTCTCAGCGTTTCTTTTGCTGTTCATGGTAAAGAGCGTCGTTAAGCCTTTGGGGGATATGGCTGAAAAGGCCCACAAATATGCCAGTGGCGATTTTTCAGTGCGTGCGGGCAGTTCCGGCATAAAGGAGATCGATATGCTGGCGGACAGCCTTAACACGATGGCGGAGGATCTTGCCAAGCTGGATCAGCTCAGGATCGGCTTTGTGGCCAACGTCTCCCATGAATTGCGCTCGCCTCTCACCAGCATGAACGGCTATTTGCAAGGAATGCTGGACGAGACCATCCCCCCCGAGGACAGGGGAAAATACTTGCAGGTGGTTTCCCAGGAAACGAGGAGACTAACCCGGCTTGTGGAGGATCTTTTGAACCTTTCGAGGATAGAATCGGGGAATATGCCTATAAATAAGGCGAGGTTTGACATATGTGAGCTTATAAGACGGGTACTGATCAAGTATGAGGCAAGAATCGATGCGAAGAACCTCAACGTGGAAGTGATTTTTAGCCCCGAGCAATGCTATGTCAACGCCGACTCCGACCGTATCGAGCAGGTATTGTCCAATCTGGTGGATAATGCGATAAAATTTTTGCCTGAAGAAGGCACCATTTCCCTCTACACATCAAAGGGTGTGGACAGCGTTTATGTGGGAGTGAAGGATAACGGCCCCGGCATATCGCGGGAGGATATGCCTTTCATATTCGAAAGATTCTACAAGGTGGACAAGGCCCACACATCAGGCACGGGCACGGGGCTGGGGCTTTCAATAGCAGCAAGGATTATTGAATACCACGGCTATAGGCTTTCATGCAAGTCCGATGAGGGCGAAGGCTCCGAGTTCAGCTTCCATCTGGAGCTATCCAAGGGAAACGAAGAAAAGAGGCAACAATGAACGATAACTATAACACGCAGTTTCGCTATAGCGACGACGACGAGAGAAGAAGCGGCGGCAGAATATTTGGCGCGATTGCCATAGCGCTTGTGTCGCTGATTGCGGTGATAATGCTCTTCTTGCTGATAATATCCCGGGATGAGGGAAATAGACTGATAGCCGGGCCTGAAGGCTCATTTGGCGCAGCGACGCCCACCCAGCGGCCCTCCGGAGGCGGCATCGCAGCCGGAAGCGGCGATCAAAATGGCGCGGATGGCGAAAAAGGAGTGCAGATAGTCACCGGAGGCCCCTCCAGCACCACCGTGCCAGACGGCAGCACCATCGGGCAGATACTCGCCTCAAACAACAACCCGGTGGAGCGGGTGGCGGAGGATATGAAGGAGTCTGTTGTGGGTGTCAGCGCCATGGTGGCCATCAGCGACTCCCGAGGCGTAACCGACTACATGCAGTACAGCTACGGTTCCGGCGTGATAATTGATGGCGGCTTCATAATAACCAACCACCATGTAATATACGGCGCGGACATGGTGAGCATCACTTTCTTTGACGGCCAGATGCTGGAGGCGCAGATCGTCGGCTCGGACGATATAAACGATATCGCAGTGCTGATGCTGGCCGAGGAAAGGGATGGAGACCTGAAACCGGCTGCCCTGGGCATTTCGGGGGATCTTAAAATCGGTCAGATGGCCATTGCCATAGGCAATCCTCTGGGAGAATACTTTAACACCGTCACCTTCGGGGCCATCAGCGCCCTTGACCGCACCCTGACAGTGGACGGCAAAGACATGACTCTCATACAGACCGATGCGGCAATAAACGCCGGCAATTCAGGCGGGCCTTTGCTGAACGCCAGCGGAGAGGTGATCGGCATAAACACCTACCAGGCAGGGGAATACACTGGCTCTGCTTCCGCCCGCAAGGAGGGGCTGAATTTTGCCATTCCCGTGGACGTAATAAAGCCGGTTATAGATGAGATCATTAGAACGGGCAAGTATACAAGGCCGGGCCTTGGTATTGCCGGCTATGATTTCACGCAGCTTCAGGCAGCCTATTATGAATATTACGATGAGATCAAGGGCCTGATGGCGGGGCTTTATGTGTCCGAAGTGCCCGAGGGTGGCGGCGCGGCTCTGGCAGGTGTGTTGCCGGGCGATATTGTGACCCACATAGAGGGCAAGCGGGTGGAGACATTCACCCAACTGCGCCAGTACCTTGAAAAGAACAACCAGGTTGGCGACACAGTGCAGATAAGCCTGATCAGATACGACGAGGAGACCAACAGCTTCCTGCCGCGGGATTTTTCGGTTACTCTAATTCCCGTTTAAACTGATAAAACGCGGTAAAATTACTATTGTGCAATACTTTGGTATGGACTATAATGATATATAAGCATTGAAGATTATCTATCATTTGAAATGGAGTGGATACTGTGGCCAAAAACAGAACCGTTGTTAAAGTGGGGGGCAGGGAGTATACGATGCTGAGCGATGAGGCTCCCGAGTATATCCATAGGGTGGCGGCATATGTGGACAGAAAGATGGAGGAGATCAATGTCGCTTCCAAGCTTTCAAACGTGATGCTGGCCGTTCTTGCCGCTTTAAATATAACCGACGAGCTTTTAAAGGCCCAGGACGATAATGCCCGCATGCGCAAGGATCTGGGGGAGGCCAGGCAGCAGCTGAACCTTCTGCAGAGAGAAAACGCCTCCATCAAGGACAGACTGCGGGGAGCCATCGACGGGATGGACAAAAGAAAATAGTTTGCTGACCTTGCATAAAGCGCATGAGATTTAGATTGACTGCTCATACAGGCTTGTATCGGGAGCTGGTGCCTTTGCGCCCGGCTCCGTTTTTGTTCTGAGCATCGGCATGTGCCCGGTGGCAGAAGCGAGGGTGGATGAGATTATTAAACGTACAGGAGATACCAACATGCAGGAACGCTCCCTTAGAGTTTTGGAGTTCAACAAGATTAAGGACATTTTGGTGGAATATGCGGCCTCTTCCATGGGGCGGGAGCTTTGCGAAAAGCTTGTGCCTTCGAAAAACCTGGCCGAGATCCAAAAAATGCTGGAAGAAACTGAGGAAACGAATGTGTTCCTCACAAGGTTGGGCTATAACCCGATACCTGCCTTTGAGGACATCACCGTTCAGCTAAAGAAGGCGGAGATTGGCTCCACCCTTTCCCCGAAAGATCTGCTCCTTTGCGCAGACTGCATGAGGGCCGCCAGAAGCCTGCGCCAGTCCCTGGTGAAGGAAAATAGGGATGAGGAGGATTCACAGTCCCTTTCGATGATCTCGCAGATGGCGTCAAGGCTAACTACCATGCGGGAGATAGAAACCGAGATTACGATGGCGATTATATCCGAGGCGGAACTGGCCGACGGCGCGTCACCGGCTCTTTCTGACATACGCCGCAAGATCCGCCGCGCAAACGAGCGCATAAAGGAAAAGCTCAACAGCTATCTGCACAGCCAGGCCACTCAGAAATATTTGCAGGAGAACGTAATCACCATTCGAAACGGCAGGTATGTGCTGCCGGTCAAGCAGGAATACAGGCAGAATGTTCCCGGCCTCATACACGACCAGTCGGCCACCGGATCAACGCTCTTCATTGAGCCCATGGCGGTCGTTGAGATGGGAAACGATATCAAGCAACTAAACTCACAGGAAAGCGCCGAGATAGAGCGGATTTTAGCCATGCTGACGGCTAATATCGCCCCTTACGCGGATGCGCTTTCGGATAACCTGCAAATTCTTGCCCGGTTGGACTTCGCCTTCGCCAAGGGCGCCCTTTCCAGAAGCCTCCGCGGCACAATGCCAAAGATGAATGACTCGGGTTATTTGAGCATCAAAAGGGGCAGGCATCCGCTGATCAAACCCGAAGAGGTGGTGCCCATTTCCCTTTGGATAGGCAAGGATTTTACCACGCTGGTGGTCACAGGGCCCAACACGGGCGGCAAGACTGTGACGCTAAAAACCGTGGGCCTTTTCACGCTGATGGCCCAGGCGGGGCTGCATGTGCCTGCTGATCTTGGCACGGAGCTTTGCGTTTTTGACCAGGTCTTTGCCGATATCGGCGACGAGCAGTCCATCGAGCAGAGCCTTTCCACATTCTCTTCCCATATGACAAATATTGTGAGCATTCTGGAGAACCTGACTGAAAAGTCTCTGGTTTTGTTCGACGAGCTTGGCGCAGGAACCGACCCCACGGAGGGCGCGTCCCTTGCTCAGGCGATTTTGGACGTTCTGCTTAAGCGGAGAATAATCACCCTTGCAACCACCCATTACAGCGAGCTTAAGGCCTATGCTCTAACCACCCCCGGCGTGCAAAATGCCTCCGTGGAGTTCGACGTGGAGACATTGCGGCCCACATATAGGCTTAGCATCGGCATCCCCGGCAAGTCAAACGCCTTTGACATATCAAAGCGGCTGGGGCTGTCCCAGGGCATAATCGATCAGGCCAAGGAGCGGCTTTCAAAGGAGCAGATCCGATTCGAGGATGTGATATCAAACGCCGAATATCACCGCCAGGTGGCCGAGCAGGAGAGGAAGATCGCCGAGGGGGCAAGGGTTGAGATAAAACGTTTGCAAGATGAGATTGAAAAGCGGCGAGAGACTCTTGAAAACCAGAGGGAAAACATACTTAAAAAAGCCCGCGAAGAAGCAAGGCGCATGCTCTATTCCGCAAAGGATCAGTCCGAAAGGATAATCGGCGACCTGAAAAAGACAGCCCACGAGCAGGCCGTCGCTTCCCGCGAGGCCAACAAGGCAAGGCATGAGTTGGACTCCATGCTGAGCGAATATGGCGAAAAGATTGAGCCGGGAGCGCTGGAAAGGCTTTCTTCACCGCCCAAGTCTGTTGCGCCGGGGGACAGCGTGCATATACTCAGCATCGGCGCGGAAGGAACAGTGCTTTCAAAGCCCGATGACAAGGGCCAAGTGCAGGTGCAGGCGGGCATTATGAAGATCAATGTGCCGCTTAAAAACCTGCGGCTTGTGAAGAAGGAAAAGCAGGAGAAGGGCGCGATAAGGCGCAATATAGATATGTCCGCCCGACATGTGCCCCTGGAGCTGGATGTGCGCGGACAACTTCTGGAGGAGGCCGTTGAAAATGTGGACAAATACCTGGACGATGCCTACCTCGCTTCCCGCAAGGAGGTTTCTGTAATCCACGGCAAGGGCACCGGCGTTTTGAGGGCTGGTTTGCAGGAGCATTTCAAAAAGCATCCCCATGTGGAGTCATTCCGCTTGGGCAAGTTCGGCGAGGGCGAGGGCGGCGTGACCGTCATCAAGCTGAAATAAAGGCATATATTGCTGCTAACACACCTGACCGGGTGATTTTTTCTCAAAAAGCGCGGAATATGCAAGAGAATGAAAAGGAGTATGACGGTGGCGCATTATTTAAGGCCGGACGAGATACTTAAAACAATATATGATCTGGACATTGAAGGCCTTTGGGCAAGGGGGCGCAGGCACATTCTGCTGGACCTGGACAACACCCTCGTGCCCTGGAACGACACGCAGGTGCCCGAGAGCCTGCTTAAGTGGGCGGGTGACCTGAAGGATCGGGGCTTCAAATGCGTCCTCGTTTCAAACAACGGAGACGAAAGAACGAAGGCAGTGGCGGATTTGCTGAGCCTGTCTTACCTGGCCAGCGCCGGCAAGCCGGGAAAGAAGGCCGCCTTCAGGGCGATGGATATAATCGGTGCAAGCCCAAAGGACAGCGCCATCGTGGGCGATCAGCTCATGACGGACATCTGGATGGGCAAAAAGGCCGGGCTTTATACTATCTTGGTGTCACCCATAAGCAATAGGGAGTTCAAAGGAACGAAGCTGAACAGGCTTATTGAAAGAGCGCTGCTTTCCTCCATGGGCGTGGAGCGCCCTTAGCAGCTCATCATGAAGGCGATGCGGCTATTTTTCGGCAAAAGGCCACTGATGTGCGCCGTTATGGCCTTCGCTGGGGGCATTGTGCTTGCCGGTCAATGGCATGGCAGCTTTTATACTGTCATGGGTATTGCCGCAGTCATAGCCGCTGTAGCCTGTCTCTTAGCCAAGAAAAAGTCGTCCATGGGGTGCGCTCTGGCTCTTTTTGTCTTTTTCGCACTGGGTTTCACCCGCACATCCATTTTGCTGGGGGATATAATCAAAGCAGACCTGGG
>JBNRMR010000019.1:0-8516 GCA_050309705.1 Christensenellales bacterium
TATAGTGATGGTCATAATAATATCGTCCCTTGGCAAGAGCAAGAAGAAGAACAGGAAAAAAGTCCGTAGCCGCAGCTATCCCAGTGAATACAGGCAGTATTGACCGGTTGCCGGTAGCAGATCACAACTGGGGGGAATATCTCTCGATATTGCTCCCATCTGCCCACAGACGCTCGATATTATAAAATTCGCGCTCTTGGTGATGGAAAATGTGAACGATCACATGACCATAGTCCAAAACAACCCAGCGCGAATCCCTGTCGCCGTCGTTTCTGATCATATTAATGCCCCGCTTTTTAAGCTGCTCCTCCACTTCATCGCGAAGGGAGCGAACCTGCAGGTTGGATGTCGCAGAGCAGATCACAAACTTTTCGGCAATTACAGTGAGATGGCCGACGTTCACAATCGTGATATCGCCGGCTTTTTTGCTGTCAAGAATCTCAGCTATTGTGTACTCAAGCCCTTTTTCAGAAACCGCGCCTGCCTTGTTATTTTCCATTCATTCTCCTCCTGTTAGAAATTAATAGGCTGTTGTAGGTTAAAACTGTCTGAGGGTGCAGTGGCTCCCCCTGTTTTATAACATGCGCTATGGTCAGTGCCGTAGCTTTTTCACATGCCTTGTCAATATCATCATACGCCATTTCCTGCAATTCGTCCACCCATTTGTGGCGCCTTCCCGGGTCTATATAATCCGCCAGATAGATTATCTTTTCAAAAAGGCTCATGTTGGGCCTTCCCATAGTGTGGTTTCTGACGGCGGCAAGTACTTTTTCATCGCCCACGCCAAAATATTCCTTTGAAAAGACAGCGGCAGCATGGCCGTGCAGAAGCTGCGGACTGAGAAGCATTATATCATCCGGCTCCATTCCACCTTTGCGGGCATATTCCAAAATGCTCTCCTCTTGAAACTCCTTGGCGCAGTCGTGCAGCAATGCCGCAAACGAGGCATCAACCGCACTTTCGCCGTGGCGCTCGGCAAGATTGACCGCTGCATGCTCAACACCCATGATGTGCAGATATCTTTGCTGTGAAACGTTCTCCTTTAGCCAAAGGTCGACCACGCCTCGAAGTATAGCGCCTTCATAAAGCCCATTTTCGCGGATATATCCCTCCACAACTCCAGGCACAAGGCCCTTGATGCTCTCTCCCCTGGCTGCCCTTTCCCTTATATCAGTGGATGAAATATCCATTGCTTCAAACTCCATCTCCCTGAAGCTTGCGCCCATAGCGGATAGCCTTTCTATATCATGGGCGATCATCTTATCCTCGCTGTCGCCGGGCCTGCGCAGCACTATGAAGCTGCACATTCCTGCGATATCGGGAAACCTGCGCCACTTGTCCAGCACGGCAAGGGTATCGGTGCCGATTATGTAGAAAAATTGCGTTCCCCGCGGGAACTTTTCGCGAAGCTGCTGAAGGGTTTCCACGGTATATGTGGTTCCCGGCCTTTTGATTTCAACCTCGCTCAACTCAAAGCGCGGCTCTCCCTCAACCGCAAGGCGAAGCATGTCCACCCGTTCCCTCCTTGAGGCAAGGGGGCACAGCTTGTGGGGCGGATGGCCCGTCGGTATCAACAGCACCTTGTCCAAATTTTCGCTGACAGCAGCTGCGGTTGCAATATCCAGGTGAGCGCGGTGCACGGGATCAAAAGTCCCGCCCAAAATTCCTATCTTCATCGCCTGACCCCATTCCATATATTCTCCTGGCCTCGGGGGTATATTCGCCGTCTTCGTCAAATTGTATCAAGGGCGGCAGCCACCGCAGGGCGCAGTTGCCGTTTTTCACACATTCAATCAAAACCAGCTTGCCCTCGCTGCTGGCTTTTGGATATAGGCAGCGCAGCCGCTTGGGCGCAAGATTATTCGCCCTTGTAACATCCAGTATTTCCAACAGCCTGCGCATTTGATGCACCATATAGAAAGAGCCGCCATTTTTCAGCAGCCGAAAGGCCACATGCGCCACGTCCTCAAGGGTGCATTCCACCTCGAAGCGGGCGATGGCATCTGACTTTTTCGGCGGCAGCATCCCCTCGCCCAGCTTGCCGTATGGCGGGTTGCTGACCACTGCGTCAAACTTTTCATGGCCCAAGGCCGCAGGCGCATCCTTTAGGTTAATGCAGTGAACCTTCACTCTTTCCTGCCATCCGTTCATTTGAACTGAACGCACTGCCATGTCGCACATATCTTCCTGAATCTCGATGGCGTCAAAGGTTGTTCCCTCCACCCGCGCGCCTATCAAGAAGGGCAAAACACCGGAGCCAGTGCCAAGATCGGCCACCCGCGCACCATTTTTAACGCTGGCGAAATCGGCTAAAAGCACGGCGTCCGTGCCGAAGCGAAAGGAATCCCTTTTCGCTATCAGGCGCAGACCACCGCGCTGCAGATCGTCTATTCTTTCATTTTCGCCGACGAAAACTATCATTCGTCAGCCCACGATGTGGATCGCAAAGCCGCCGATTTCTCCCTTTATGTAGGCCACCACAATCTTGCCGTCCTTTAAGGCGATGCTCTCCTCGATGAACTCAACGCCCTTGGACTTAAGATATGCATATGCTCTGTTGGTGGTCTTTGTGCGAAAACCGATATGGCCCTTAGTTCCCCTGCCCATCGACTTCATGACCTCAACCGCCGTTCCGGTGAATATGGCGCTATTGCCTGGCAGATATTCAAAGCCGAAAAGGCCGCAGATGGCCTTTGCCACGTTCTGCGCTTCTTCCTCGTTTTCGCAGTTGATACCAACATGGGCAAGACTGAAGCCCAGCATCGTCATGACGGCCTCGTTTGCCAGTTTTTTGATCTCGTCAAATCTGCCCTCGTTTATCAGCTTTTCATTCACCATCCAACTGCCGCCACAGGCGATTATCTTGTCAAACGCCAGGTATTCGTTCAGGTTGGAGGCGCTGATGCCGCCGGTGGGAATAAACTTCATGTTCGCATAAGGAGCCGCCAGGGCCTTTATGGCCTTCAGGCCGCCCACTGCCTCCGCCGGGAAGAACTTGACCACCTCAAGGCCCAGCTCAATTGCCTGCTCAATATCGCTGGCGTTGGAGCAGCCGGGGGTGATAGGCACGCCGATTTCGTTGCAATAGGCCACAACCTTCGGGTTAAGCCCGGGGCTGACGATGAACTTTGCGCCCGCAGCAACGGCCCTGTCCACCTGCTCGGTTGTAAGCACAGTGCCTGCGCCCACCAGCATGTCCGGCATTGCGTCTGCGATGGCCTTTATGGCGATGTCCGCCCCCGCAGCGCGGAAGGTCACCTCTGCGCAGGGTATGCCGCCCTCGCTCAGGGCCTTGGCCAGGGGAACCGCCTTGCTGACGTCTTCGATCTTGATCACCGGAACTATGCCGATCTCCTGAATCCGTTCAAGTACCTTGTTCATAAAATCTCCTTTTCTTTTCGCGCCCAGAGGCTTTCTGCGGCGCGCTATCAAGTTTGGCTCAAGCCTTTTCAAAGGCTTGCGGATGGGAGCGCGAGGGAAGGCGGAGCCTTCCCTCGCCCCGGCGGCGGCTTGCCGCCGCCGCAAACGCGCTGCCTATTTATGCACCCTTTGTGTCCTGATTATATAATCGTTCCAGACGTTTTCAAACCAGTCGTCGCCCTCCGGCATGGGTCTTATGGGCCTGAATTCGCAACTTGCTTCGCCGGCTTTATATTCCGCCGTGAGAGCAACTCCGCGAAAGCCGTCCGCGCCAGGCTTGTAGCTGAAATCGCTGAGCGAGGGCATGATCTGCTCCCCATTTTCGTCGACAACAAGCCCGGAGCCCTTGCTGCCAATATCCCGGGAAACCTTTTCAATGGATTCCAGCACCGTCAACTGGGTGATCATTATATCCCTGTTCCTGAGCATGTGGGCGATCTCCCTTTGAGAGGAAATCTTCGCATCTTCAAAGAAGCTGGAGAGCCTTGCCGCAATCTCCTTCTTGGCCCGCCCGATGCCATCCGGCCGCCTGATATGGGCTGCCACGTCGCTCATCAGCTTTTGCGTTTCAAGCCTTCTTTCCACAATGTTGGACTCGCCAGGGGCTACTTTAACAGCCTTCACTTTTTCAATCAGACCCGAAACGTCTTCCACCGCCGCGGCGCAAATCTCGGCATTTGGTGCTGCCTCGTCCTTGGAGAATGCGATATGCTCTGCCGCCCGCATGGATCCCACTTGGGCGGAGTTAAGGGCCGAGCCACCGGGCCGGAATGTGCCGAAGGTGCCTGCCGCCTCACCGACGATGTAAAGCCCTTCGATATTGCTCTGCCAGTTCATGTCCACAGCGATTCCGCCGTTGTTGTGCTGGGCGCAGACGCTCACCTCCAGCGGCTCCGTGTAAAGGTCAATGCCGTTTGAGAGGTAAAGCTCTATGGCCTTTGTGTTCATCTTCGCCAGGCGGCCTATCGGCAGGTCGATCAGCGCGTTGGAGTTTTTAAGATAGTTGTAGGTTTCATCGGAAAGACCCTCGAAGCCGTCTTCAAGGCCTGTGGGTTCGCTCCTGAAGTCCATGAACACCCTGTTGCCCTTGCCAAACACCTCGTTATGGACGATTATGTCGATTATCGAGGAGCCCTTCACCTTTGTCACGTCAAAGGGCCACTGATAGCCTTTCAGGAAAACCATGTCCAGGGCCTTCTTTGGATCATCAAAATAATCCAAAAGGAATTCGCGCTCGTTGCCGTCCTTGTCGACTGCGATATATTTGGGTAAAACCTGCTGATAGGTTCCCGAGACATTCCAGCGGAATTTCGTTGAAGCAAGGCCGTACTGCCATTCGTGCATGTTGTTTCCAAGCGCGCCCGCTTCCAGCGCAAGGCCGCTTCCGCCCGTCTGGCTCTCCGGGAAAACGCTGTTATAGTAAACCCCTGCCGGACCGCCCGTGGCCATGACCACATTGTTCACCGCAAAGACGGTGAAGCCCATGTTCGCGCCCTCGGCATTGGCCATGTCCACGCAAAGAAGCCCGCAGACCTTTTCACCGTCCTTCAAAATCTTGACGGCCTGCATGCCGTCAAACACCTTTATGCCCTTCTTCTCCACTGATCTTTGAAGGCATTCAGTCATATATTTTGATGTCAACGGCCCTGCGGAGGTCGCCCTCTGTCGGGGGTCATGGTCTGTCTTATAGCCCACATACTCGCCGTAAGGGTTCGTGGGAAAGGGCACGCCCAGGTTCGCCAGCTTTATGAATGATTTGACCGAACAGGCCGCCTCAATCAGCGCCGTGTCGCCGTTGACTCCGCCGCCGGAAAAAAGAGTTTCGGCCATTTCACGCACAGAGTCTGAGCCGTCGGATGACAAAGACAGCTTGTAATATGTCTGCTTATCGCTGCCGGTATTGCGGGAAGTGCCCATGTTCACGCCTTCGGTTATTATGGCCAGATCCCTTCTGCCCAAGTCATAAAGCCAGTCCGCCGCGTTATATCCGGCGCAGCCCGTGCCGATTATTATCGTGTCAATGCCATAAACCGGAATATCCAGTTCACCTATCTTTATCTGCCTTGCTATCATACAAACCACCTATTCTCTATTTTTCATTGATTCTATCTGTCTGTACTATAAAAATTCAAAAGACAAATAACATTAAATTCTGCGGATATGGAAGCCGCCGTCGGCGTTCAGCACCTGACCGGTTGAAAAGTCCAAAAGACCGCTCGCCGCCGCCAGCACGCAGTTGGCAACGTCGCTGGGAAGGCCAAAGCGCCTGATGGGCGTGACGCCTTCGCTGATGAGCTTCTCATATTTTTCGTGGACGGTTGTCACCATGTCGGTGTCTATGATGCCCGGGCGCACTTCAAACACGGGAATGCCATTTTCCGCCAGCTTGTCGGCAAAAAGCATCGTCACCATGGCGATGCCCGCCTTTGAAATGCAGTACTCGCCGCGGCTGGTGGATGCCGTGTACACCGACATGGACGATATGTTCACAATCCTGGGCGAATAGTCTTCAAGGCCCCTTTCCTGCATGGCGATCATCAGGTTCGCCGCCTCCTGGCACATGAAGAAGGTTCCGCGAAGGTTCACATTCATCAGAAAGTCAAAGCTTTCCTCAGTTGTTTCAAGTATGTCCAGCCGAACCCTGGGGGCGACACCTGCGTTGTTCACCAGCAGGTCAATTCGGCCGTAACTTTCGTTTATTTCGCTGAAAACTGCTTTTCTGTCCTCGGTTTTTGATATATCGCATTTGATGTATGCGGCGTCTATGCCCTCAGCCTTAAGCTCGTCCAGAACGCTCTGCGCCTCATGAGCGCTGATTATGTCTGAAACTATCGGAAAATAGCCCTCTTTCCCAAGCGCCCTGACTATACCAAGGCCAATACCCCTGCGCGAACCCGTAACCAATGCAATCTTCTTCATTTCTTCCTCCAACATATTATAAAGTAATTTATTATGCCCTGCTTATTGGCGTCCTGTTTTGGGCCTGCCGATCCGCAATTGCTTACACAAATTGTTAAACCAATTATACCCCAAAAAGGACTTCAATACAATATATAACAGCCCACTAAAGGAGCGGCGCCACGCTTTGCCCCACTGGCTGCCCGCTCCTTTGGGCCTCTTGCTATGTTAATAATGGGCTGCCACTTTGAATAAATCCAGCGGTAGCGCACCAGAAAACGGCTTGCCATTTTCACGAGCTGACAATCTTCAATTATTCATACGAACAATATAGATTTAGATCCCTCTAACTGATTTTTTTATTAATAAATAGCTAACATCTGGAGGAACGCGCAATGGTTTACTGCCTATACGAGGCGGAAAACAAACACAAGCTGGGCGGGCCGGTTTCAGTCGCCCTTTCCACCAGAAAGATTGCCATCGGCAAGGACATAGCCACCAAAGTCATTGTGAAGGGGGGCCAGCAGCCATGATTCGCCATAAACTGCAGGAAGATAAAAAGATATTTGAAATAGAAAAGAAATTTTTTTGATGGGAGCGCCTAGCGTCGTCAAGAGCGTTGTCTTTTTTTGATTTTGCCAATATCTGCGTGGTCAGCTCCATCCATGCGGGAACGACCGTTTCCTGCATGAAGGGCGCCTTTCGGTTGGGCGGCGCGGAGTATACTCTGCTGGGCGTTCCTCATTTGCATTTTATCCGCGCTGATGTAAGAAAAATGAAGATTCAGCGTATTTAGCGGTCAAAACAGTTCACCCCCGGTCATGGCTTCCGGGGGTGGTTTTTCTGCAATTATTTTGCTTCCTATTCGCGGCTAATGACCGGCCCTGCTCCTCCCGTCCGCTGGATGCGGCCCAGATGGGCATCGTGAGAGTCATACAGGTATAAAGCGGCCATATCAAGGTCTTCAGGGGCAATAACGGTGATGTTGTCAAGGCTCAGCCCGCGGGTGTGGGCCACTGCCAGATATGCATTTTTGCGAATGAAGCGGGTGTCACGGCCATCATCCGGAGCAGTGCGCCGTCCTCCAATGGCCTTTTTCCTGATGGACAGGTCGCAGGCCTTGGGCGCACGCAGCACCAGGTCTTTAACCGTAAGGTTCTCGATTGGGCTTTTTGGCATCCCCTGAATGAGTGCGCCGCTGGCGCTGTTGATCATGATATTGGTCAGAGAAATATCGCGGATGCGGCCAACCGCAGAGTCCACAGCCCGCTTTTCGATGTCCATAAAAATAGGTATGACAGGCTTTATGTTTTCCCGGTCGGCGCATTCAATGGAAATATTGTTAAACGTCATGCGCTCCGCGACTGCGCCGTCTTTTATGAAAAAGCCGACGCCCAGGGAGGAATTACGGATGGATATATTGCTGAAGTGCATGTCTGAGAAGTCCGAATATGAGGCTGTGCCTATCTTGATGGCGGTGGTGGTGGTTTCAAGAACGCAGTTGGTCACCACCAAATTCGTCATGGGCGCATCCTTCACGCTTGTTTTCGGGCAGATGCAGTCATCCCCGGCGATGATGTAGCAGTCGGATATGAAGAAGTTGGTGCATGAATCCGGGTCGATACCATCGGAGTTGAGATGATATATGTTGTTTATAATGCGAACGCGGCTGATCCAGACATTTTCGCACTGTAAAAAGTGCAGCGTCCAGCTATCGGAGTAAAGGAATGTGACCTGCTCGATATTCACATGCTCACAGCCGACAAACAGCATGATTCCCACGCGAAACTCCAGCACGGTGTCTATCCCCCACCAGTTTCCGAAGTCCTCCTCTCCGGTGCCGTGAACGGTGCCGGAGCCGCTCATGAAAATGTTCTTTTCACCATTGGCATAAAAGACGAATCCGCCTCCCCTTTCCACGCAGTTTACCCGCTCATAATGCGTCTTATCCGGGCTGACTTTAAGCACAGCGCCGTTTTCAAAATGTATGTGAACATTGCTGCGCACATATAATCCGCCGGTCAAAAACTCGCCCGTGGGGATGATAACCTTTCCTCCGCCCGCGGCGCTGCAGGCGTCTATGGCCTTTTGAATGGCCTGGGTGCAAAGCTGCTTTCCTCCGGGGATGGCGCCGTATTCGGTGATATTAAAATGCATTATATCCCTCTCCTTTTAAATGTTAAAGTTATATATTATTC
>JBNRMR010000020.1:0-7019 GCA_050309705.1 Christensenellales bacterium
CCACCACGAACAGGGCCGCGCAGACAGTCACCCTCAGTGCAAACATATTGTTGCCGCAGTATTCCGCCGCATGGACAATCGCCTGGTCGATCAGCACCCGAAGGTCGTAGGGCGCCACCTCCGGCACCCTCACCAGCACATCGAAGGGCAGCGATATAATGCCCTCCGTGCAGACGGTCCCACGGGAACACTTTGTGCTGTATTCGATTCTAACTGGCGCCGTGATGCAGCCTGTAACCCTCTTCATAAGGGGCCTGCCCGGCACCGGGCACAATGTAACGTCTTCCAGACACGGCTTGCATATGTCAATTTCCGCGCAGATCACGCATAGGTCATATGATATATCGCGCATTGGCTCCACATAAGCGTGCACGGTCTGATTTCTAAAGTTCACCGGAGCCCTGTCGTATACTCGCAGGGTCTGCGGCGAGCAGCAATTGGACGGGTTGAAATGCATGGGTATCCCTCCTACGCTACATTATATACATTTGCCAATCCCCGCGTGATTTTTTGCCGCAAAGCCATTGCCCCCGGCAAAAGGGAGTGCTATACTCTTTGAAAAGGAGTGCTTCCCATGAAGGATAATTATTATAAAACCATTTTGCTGAAGGACGGCAGGCAGGCAGTTCTGCGCCCACTTATGCCCTCTGATGCGGAGGAAATGCTCCGCGTTATGCAAAAAATATACGGCGAAACCCGCTTTCTCACCCGCGAGCCTGAAGAATTTAGCTTTAGCCGTGAGGAAGAAAGGCAGATTATCGAGAGGTCTTTTCGCAGCGAAAACATTTTTTGGATAACCGCTGTTGTGGGCGGCAAGATCGCCGGAACCTGCGAGGCAAGAATGGTTTCCGACAAACAACGGCTGCGCCACCGGGCCATCTTGGGCATTTCGCTGCTGCGGGAATATTGGGGCCTTGGCATCGGCCGAATGCTGATGAGCGAAGTCATTCTTTGGGCCAGGCAGAAAGGGTTTGAGCAGCTGGAGCTGGGCGTGGTGGCGGGCAATGAAAGGGCAATCGGCCTTTATAAGAGCCTTGGCTTTGAGATCACCGGCAGCGTTCCCAGGCACATGAAATATCACGACGGCACTTACAGCGACGAATACCTGATGACATTGTTTCTTTAGCATTTTTAACCCTTTGGGAAGTGAAATGAATGCCCGCATCTTGGAACTGTGGCCTTGTCCAGCCGCGGGCTTCACCCGCTTTTTGACGCTGCGCCGCATTGTGATATTGTTTATGAAAAAGCTGTTGGGCGCACTGGTGCGTCGCTAAGCCTAGCTTCCTAAGTGCGGCAATAGATGGATTTGGTTTTTAAAAAGGCCCATCCAAAAGGATGCGTGAGAGCAAAAAGGAGAGAGCAATGCTCCCTCCTTTTTTTCCAGCACAATTTACTTCATATTTTCCAGGTACCTTAGCAGCGGGAACGGATTCACCGCCTTGTGATTGGGCGCCACATACATGCCCACATGCAGATGCGGAATCATCACATCGTCTGTCCCCTCGGGGCCGTAGCCCGTCGAGCCCGCAAGGCCGATGATCTCGCCCGCCTTAACGGTCTTGCCCACATAGAGCCCGGAATCATATGCGCTCAGGTGGGCATAGTAGTAATATATCCCATCGGCGCCCCGAATGCCCACGCGCCAACCGCCAAGGGTGTTCCAGCCCATCCGCTCCACACGCCCTTCGCCCATTGAGAGTATCGGCGTTCCTGTGTCGCAGATGATGTCAACGCCCTCATGGCTGCGCTCGCCGCCGAAATCGCGGTAGGCCATCCATGAGTCCTGATACCAATACTGTTCGCCTGCATAAAGCGGGAAAACCTTGTTTGATATAACATACATTATGTCGGACATGCGGGCGCTCTGCTTTTGAATTTCAGTCCTTACAGACGATTTTTCCACATATATCCCAAGCTGATCCCACTGGCTCTTGCCCGCGCCCACTGCCAATATCCCGGCTATCTTTTCAAGCAGCGCCCTGTCTGGGTTTGTGATGTCCCTGCCCTCGTAAAGCCAGACTCCCACCAGCATGTCCAAAGGAACACTGTTTCCTGCTGCCTCCACGAAGACCTCAAGCCCCCTGTCGCCAAACTCGCAAAGGCTTAGCTTGTTGCTGCTAGCCGCCGCAGTCAAAGGCACAAATACCGTTGAAACCAAAAGAGCAATCAGCAAAACCGCAATCCCGGCCTTGGCGCCTCTTTTCTTTATGTAATTCATAAGCGCGCATCCTCCCTGTTACCATTCCCTTAAGAAAGGTTTTTATTTTTATAACGCGCGCCGAAACAGTTTTGTCACATCCAATTTTTGGCTGTAGTCAGCCTTTTTCCAGCCTATGCCATTTTCGATGCTCGCTCTGGGTCACAGCGTACATGGCAAGGTCGATATGCTCGCCCTTGCTGTAAAGCTTGCCCCTGAGCACCCCTTCAAGTCTCATGCCGCACTTCTCCATCACCTTTCCGGAGGCTGGGTTGCGCACATCATGGGTGGCCTCAATCCTGTGCAGACAAAGGTTCCAAAAGCCATATTCCAGCATGGCCCTGAGCGCCTCTGTCATAAGACCCCTGTTCCATTGGCTTCTGGCAAGAGAGTAGCCTATTTCCGCACAACCGTGCTCAGCGTTTATGTATGAGAAGCCTATGGTGCCTATGACCTTGCCGTTTTCCTTCAGGGCGATACCATAGGAAGCGGGCTCTCTGTTTCGGTATTGGCGCAAAAGACATTTTATGTAAAAGCGCGAATCTGCAATGCTCCTGTGAGGGTACCACAGCACATACCTGGCGACCTCCGGGTCTTTTGAATAGTCGTATATATCCTGTGCGTCGCCCATTGAAAGCTTCCTGAGCACCAGCCTTTCGGTGACAAGCTCCGGCATATATTCCTGACCTATGGGTGAAAACATCTTCTCCCTCTTTTTCTTTTGAGTTTATTATGCGGCAATTTATCCGGCTGAATCAAGCCGTCACTTCAATCTTTTCCCAGGGACGCAGCGCCAACATGTGGGCCTTTAACCGACCGTCGATAACCATCATTTCTCGAGAATAATGGGGCGAATCGTTGACAATACTGATGACGCCTTCCAGCTTTTGCACTCTTGGCATGGGGCTGTCCTCCCTCTGAGTTCTTTGGTCATATATCTCTCTGCAAGAGGCGACCAAGCCATCCTTTGTGTAAAGCTTAACGTCAATTGCCATCAGCCCCTGCTTTCCTTCCTTCCGCGGCGGGAATATTTCCCCGCAATGTACGCTGGCGCAATCCTGCACAAAGCTGGCGGCTCTGGTGGTAATCAGCGCGCCGACATAGTCCCAAAAGGCCACCTCTGCCAGAACAACCTGTCCTGAGAAGTCATCGCAGCAGCTCACTATCCGCATCTTCGTGCCGGCGCCCCCTTCCCCCTGGCCTTTTTCAATGCAAACCATCCATGGCCTGAGGCTTTGGGAAACATGGCCATATGCATCCGTGGGCTTTAAATCCCATGTGAAAAGCGCAGAGGGGTTCTCCCTTTCAAGGGGTGATATCATGCCCATTATCAGCAGAGGCTTTCCGCTTCTGCGGGCATTTTGCAGCGCATTTTGCAGGTCTTTTTCTGTGGATATGCGGATTGTGGCAGCGTCCTTAAATGGCATGTCCTCCTGGCTTTCCCTTATCAAAGCCATGCCAGCCTTCCTGCAAATCTTTTCAAAAAGCGCGCTTTCCCTCAAGCCGCGCCCGAGATAAACCGCGTTGGCTCCCATGTTTTTCAGCAGCGCAAAAGCTCTTTCATATTCATCCATGCTCACATCGCATGTTCGGGGCGAAATCGGCGACCAGGCAACCGCCCTGATTTTTTCGGGCAGTTTTTGCACGGGGAGCTCATCTCCCTTAACGGGGGCTGTCTCAAAGTCGCAGCGCACGCCGCCACGTTCAATGGTCAGCCTCACGGCACAATCACCCACGGAGTCGATGTCGATCTCGTGGCGCAGTTCCTGCCTTACAGCCAGTAGGCTTTCAATTATGTTGACCGTGCCCACAAGCTGCCCTTCCCGGGCAATTCTGTACTTAAACATGTACTTCCCCCGATTGGCCGCATCAATCTTCACATCAGCAAAGACCTTCCCCCCGAATCTGCCCGCCCTAAGTTCTTCAATGCGGCAATAGCTGGTGCTTTTGATGTAAACATCACCACGGATTCCCCTGGGGGCGGTGAAGGGCGCATCCAAACCCTCGTATGCAGCCTGGACGCCTTCGATTGTCTTTGAACCGCATCTGGAAAATGCTATCTGCAGCCTGTTTTCCCCTTCCTCGATCATTTCGCCTGTCACATCCGCCGTGATGCTCTCCGTCATGGGGCCAAAGCTTAGTATCTCACTTCCATTTAGAAAAATTGCTCCTTCGCCAAAGATTTCCTCAATGCAAAGAAAATGCTTCTCGCTTGATGCTCCCTCCGGCTCAGGGGGCATGTCAAAAACAGCCGTGACAACCCACAGCCTGTTGGCAGCCCACTCGCAGCCCCGCTCGTCCAGCCTGTAGTCGGGGATCAGCCCGGCCCTTTCCAACGCGCCTTCAACGGAGGAGGGCAGATCAACGCCCACCTCCGAAAACTCTGCCCGTCCTCGCAGGAAATCGCCGAGGCTTCTGTGGCCGGACATGCTCCACATCTCATTTGTAAGGGAAATTCTTCTTGCCATCAGCCCATGACCTGCTTTGCCATCAAAATCGCTATCAGCGTCTTGCTGTCTCTAATTTCACCACTTATGGCCTTTTCGTATATATCGTCAAAGGGAACCCAAACTATATTTACAAATTCGTCCTCGTCCGGCGAAGCGGTGGACTGGCTGAGATTCGTGGCCAGATAAATCGATATGGCCTCGTTGCAAAAGCCCGCCGCAGAGTACATCTTCACCAAGAACCTCATTCGCGCTGCGGAAAGACCCGTTTCCTCTTTAAGCTCACGAATGGCGCATGCCAGGGGATCCTCACCGGCGACATCCAGCTTGCCCGCGGGTATTTCCAGGGTAACAATGCCCAGGGCCGCCCGATACTGGCGCACCATGGCCACCTCGCCCCTTTCGTTCACCGGCAGGACAGCCGCCGCACCCTTGTGCAGGACGATCTCACGGTAGGCTTCGCGGCCGTTGGGAAGCCTGACTGTGACCCTGTCCAGGTCAAGAATCTTTCCAGTGTATATCCGCTTCCTGTCAGTTTCCTTCTCAATCAGCCTGCTATCATCCATTTTTTCTCAACTCTTCCGGCGAAACAGGGCATTTCCCGCTTGTGAAGCAAACATGGCTTCCCCCCGCAGGGACTGCCCAGCCAACCGCATTAGCGATGACCTTTTGCACGTTCTCATCATGATATATAGGATAGGTTTCATGGCCGGGCCGGAAGTAGAATATTCTGCCTGCTCCCCTTTTGAAGCAACAACCGCTCCTAAAGACCTCGCCGCCACTGAACCAGGATATGAAAACCAACTCGTCCGGCTCCGGAATGTTAAAATACTCGCCGTAGGTTTCCTCTTTCTCAATTTCAAAGTATTCGCCAATCCCCTGGGCGATGGGATGCCCGGGCGAAACCACCCACAGCCTTTCCATCTCGCCCTCTTCCCGCCAACGGAGATTGCGGGTTTCGGTGCCCATCAACAGGCTGAACATCTTTGATGCGTGGGCCGAATGAAGGGCGATGAGCCCCATCCCCTCCAGCACACGCCTTTTTATTCTTTGGGCGTTTTCATCGGTTATTTCACTGTGCGCTTTGTGTGCCCAATAGACAAGCACGTCCGTATTATCCAAAACCTCGTCCGTCAGGCCCTGGCCTTCGTCATACATGGTGACGGTCTTAATTTGCGCACTGGTTCTTTGCCTGAGTGAATCCGCGATGGCGCCATGGATGCCCTCGGGATAAATGGCTGCGACTTGAGAGTCGTCCTTTTCGTGAGTGTATTCGTTCCAAACTGTTACCCTGATGTTCTCCATTCCAATACCCTCCATATGTTTTTAGACAATGCAACATGATCATTTTAAATCAAAAAGTAGCGATATGCAAGGAAAAAGAAATATGCTATAATTAAAGAGGCCATAAAACTTTAAGCGCTGAAAACGACAGATGAGCATCTCTATTGCATTTTATAGCAAGCTTCTATTTCATGTAATCTATTCTATAATATAATATAAATGAAAATAAACATGAAAGGAAGGGTATATATGGAGACATTACAGGCATTGGGCCAACTGTTTCTAACCAACTGGCTGGGAATTTTGTGCTTGGTTGTAGGAATTGTGCTGATCGGCATTGAAATATTCCTTCCCGGCTTCGGGGTTCCCGGCATATCGGGAATAGTGATGACTACTATAGGCATAATCATACTGACCGACTCGCCCATCACTGCGCTGATGCTGATTTTGGTCATACTGGCGATACTGGGCATACTGATCGCCATAGCCATACGCAGCGCCAAGAAGGGCAGAATAGCAGAATCACCCCTTATACTGAAAGAGGAACTAGATAAAGAATCGGGCTTTTCCAGCGCCGGCGACATGGCCTATTTCATCGGACACAGCGGAGTTGCCGCAACCGATCTTCGCCCTGCGGGCATCGCGGACTTTGACGGCGTGAAGCTGGATGTGGTAACCGAGGGCAACTTCCTTGAAAAAGGCAGTGCAATTAAGGTCATCAGCGTGGAGGGCAGAAGGATCGTCGTTAGAAAGGATTGATGGTCCGCCTTTGCGCGTGGACGGATGGCTTAGCCATTAACTCCGCAGACCTAAAGAGGCAGGGCGGAAGAGGCCCGCTGCCGCGCAAGAACAAAATAAAAAAAGAAAAGGCAAGGTGAATTTAATGGATTTCTTACTCATCATTGGAATCGTCATTCTACTCATAATCGTTCTGTCCGTATTTTTTTCATTCGTGCCTGTGGGGCTATGGATAAGCGCACTGGCTTCCGGCGTTAAGATAAAGATCTTCACGCTTATCGGAATGCGTATCCGCAGAATTATCCCCGCAAGGCTGCGGATACGCATTCCGATAAGCGTGAAGATCTTTATCT
>JBNRMR010000021.1:0-9337 GCA_050309705.1 Christensenellales bacterium
TTTTTAAGGCGCGCGGCTTCCCATGTGCCGTTGTTAGTTGGCACTGTCTGGTGCTCACCGTTCGGGTTTTGCGCCAAAATAATATCTTCCGAAAAGTCATAAGAGCCATTAGACCTGAAAATGACGGAGCCGGTCTCATCCGTAATGCTAATCATGCTTTGCGGGTCGAGATGATGCCGTTCAAGGGTATCGGTAAATTCTGAAACGGAGTATAAGATAACCATCTGGCCTATCACGGCGCCCGCAATGGTATCGTCAGGCAGCGTGCCCACCAGGCCATAGAGGCTACTGCTCAGATTAGTAAGGCTCAGGCCCAGGCTTTCCAAAGAAGCGCTTCCAATGGAGATGCGCGTAAACGGTTTGCTGCCGGGGAAAGCGGAATCAGGGAGAACCTGTTTTACGGAGCGCAGGCGAGGTTCATACAGGTACATTTCTCCGGTGCTTTCAGAGCGCAGCAAAATTCCCAGGCTGGAATCATCTTTCTCACTTACGGCATTCAGTAGCGCCGCCACATTTGCACGCGCCGCGTCTTCCTGCCTAAGAGTCGCATCTCCGCGTAGGAGTTCTGTCAGATATGCGTACTGGGCAGGGCTTTCAAACAGGGGCTTAAAGCTGTTTCTAAAACTCCTGTGGCGGGCATAAAAGCTTGAATACAGGTCGTTGATGGCGATATCATATTTTTTCAGAGTAAGAAGGCGCTCCTGCCCTGCGGCAAATGAGCCTATCATGCTTGCAAGAACCACGGATACCGTGCAGGTTATGCCAATGCAAATCAGCACAATGCGCGAATAGAACCCTTTGAACAATTTAATCAAATGAACACCTCTTCTGGGAAGAAAAACTGACTTTATTCTACATTAAATTAATCAATAAATCAATCAGGTAATTAAATCAGTTAAATAATCTGAAAAATGCGCCGGAGTTTGAATTTGTGCAATCTTTTTGAATTTTTACTATATACGTTTTGGCATTTAGATAATAAAATGGATGTACACAGTAAGGAGTTGGACATTATGACGGCGAAAACAGGCGGGATTGTGCCCAAAAACAAAAGGAGTCCGCGCAGGAAGGATGGCATCAGGCTGTTTTTTCTCACGCTTCCGTTTCTTATCGCAATATTTATTTTTTGTTATTTGCCGCTTTACGGATGGATTTATGCATTTTTTGACTATAAGCCGGGCATACCTTTGTCCCAGCTTCTGCCCACGGGTTTTAAGTGGTTTTTAATGCCTTTTGAAAACGCGGTATTGAGAATGCAGTTTGTGCGCGTAATGAAGAACACTCTAGGCATCAATTCTCTTTACCTCTTGTCCATGGTGTTGCCCATGCTGTACGCAGTGTTCCTCATGGAACTGCCATTTCAGCGATACCGAAAGGCCGTTCAGACGCTGACAACCATTCCGAATTTCATCAGCTGGGTTTTGGTGTATTCCGCGTTTTTTGCGCTTATGTCAACGGAAGGGCTGCTGAACAACCTGCTTTTGTCGCTCGGCATTATTAAGACGCCCGTCAACTATCTGGCGGAAACAAACAACATGTGGCTGAAAATGCTGGGATATCATTTGTGGAAGGGCCTGGGATGGAGCGCAATAGTGTATATCTCGGCCATTACCTCCATTGATCAGGAAATATACGAGGCGGCGGACATCGATGGCGCGGGGCGCTTCGCCAAGATACGGCACATTACAATCCCGCATCTGATTCCCACATTCTTCGTTCTTCTTATTTTGCAGATAGGTAATATTATCAATAATGGCATCGACCAGTATATGGTGTTCTCCAATGCAATGACGAAAGACGACATTGAGGTGCTTGACCTTTATGTGTACAATAACGGCCTTAAGCTGGGCAATATTTCCTATGCTACTGCCATCGGCATGTGGAAATCCCTTATAAGCCTTATTATGGTGTTTTCCGCAAACTGGTTATCCAAAAAAGTGCGCGGATCGTCCATTTTCTAAGCATATTTCAAAGAAGGAGGGCGCATATGGCACAACCGGCGCTGAAAAAGCAGACGCGTATTTCATTTACGGGCAAAGGCATAGGCTCATGGGCATTCGATATTGCTCTTTGCATATTGTTCGGTTTGTTTACCCTGGCGTGTCTGTTCCCATTTTACTATATTTTCATCAATACCGTCAGCAACAATAATTTGGTCGCCACTGGTCGCGTTCATCTTTTGCCTACCGGCTTGCACCTGAGCAATTATGTAAGCGTTTTGAAACTTAAAAATATTGGCTCTGCTGCGACTGTATCCCTTGCCCGGACAGTTGTGGGCACGTTGATTACGCTTGTGGCTGCGTCTTTCCCCGCATATGCGTTTACGCGGGAGGAGTTTTGGCACCGCAAACTGTTTTACAGGTATGTTATCATCACCATGTATTTTTCAGCAGGACTTATACCTCAGTTTTTAACATACCGCGCCATAGGCATTTATAACACGTTTTGGGTGTATGTCCTTCCCAGCCTTGTTACGCCCTTTAACCTGATACTGTGTAAAACCTACATTGAATCGCTGCCTTCTTCGCTGGAGGAATCGGCGGAAATCGACGGGGCGGGCTATATAACCAGATATTTGAGCATCATCATGCCTCTTTCAAAGCCCATTTTGGCAACGATCGCCGTGTTTGCCGCGGTAGGGCAGTGGAACAGCTTCATGGATACCGTTTTGTTCGTGAGGAGTTCCAGCCTGTTTACTTTGCAGTATGTGCTCTACGACTACCTAACCCGGGCCAACGCCATAATCGAGATAATGAGGACGGACCCCAACGCCATGGCAAACCAGGATATTTCAACAATGCTTACGCCGCTTACGATTCAATACACCATATGCATGGTTACGCTCTTCCCCATACTTTTGGTCTATCCCTTTTTCCAGAAGTACTTTGTAAAAGGCATCATGATTGGGGCGGTAAAGGGGTGAAACCTTAGCTGCCCTCAGTGCAAATAATAAATATGATCAAGGAGGAAAAAAGTTGAAAAAGGCAAAACGACAAAGCTCACTTCTGCTGGCTGTGATTCTGATAGCTTCGCTATTGGCAGCCTGTGCAGCCCCTGCGACGACTGCCAGTCCTACGGCTGCGGCCCCGACTGTGGCGCCAACGTCTGCCGCCACTGTACCAACCGCCGCCCCCACAGCGGAGGTTATTGAAAAAGAGGAGATTACCCTTACCGCTTTCGTACAACAGTCCGCCACAAGCGAATCGGGCATCTGGCAGGGTTGGGGTGCAAAACGCTTGTATGACGACACTAAGATAAAGATTGATTTTTATCCCACCGGAAATGAGGTTGAGCAAAAGCTGCAGCAGTATCTAGCCGCGGGCGACCTCCCGGACATCATCGGCTTCAAGGGTCTGGATCAGGCGCAGCTTGCCATGGGTGCAGGCAAGCTTCTGCCCCTTGACCAGTATGCGGATAAACTGCCCAGTATTTTTGAAAACGAGGTTTATCTCAATGCTGTAAACTATTCAAAGGATTTCACGTCCGAAGATACGGGCAATCTTTTGATCATGCCCACAGCAATAGGACCCACGGGTTATAACTCCTTCAACTGGCAGCCAATGCTCCAGTGGGACGCGTTTAAGAAGACCGGACTGGATGCTCCCGCCACTCTTGAAGGTTACTTGGACCTGATTGAAGCGATGGTAGCTGTGAAGCCCACCACCGAAAACGGCGAGAAGGTTTATGGTTTCTCCCTGTTCTCGGACTGGGATAAGCACACCGCGCTGCAGGTATCCACACTGTCCTTCTTTTATGGCATAGATTCCGAGTATGTGTCTCATCTGATGGAGACAAATGTCCTAACCAAGACCACAAAGTCTATTTTGGACGACGACAGCTTCTACAGGCGCGCGCTTGCTTTCTATTATGAGGCAAACCAGCGCGGCCTGCTGGATCCGGACTCCATGACCCAGACATTCTCCAACGTGGACGCAAAATACTCTGCGGGCCGCATAATGTTCTCCCACTTCTCGTGGATGACCGGCAATTATAACTCCCGCTCCACCGGCCATGTGGACAATCCAGACGGGCCGGACGGATACGAACCCGTTGTTTCCGACGATATGAAACTGTATGTCGCTCCCGAGCAGACCATCGGCCGTAACTGGTACTTTGCCGTCAACAAGGACACAAAGGACATCGACCGCGCCCTTGAGTTCTTAAACTGGTTCTATAATCCAGAAACTATAGCTTACCTGAGCAATGGTCCCGAGGGGATGATCTGGACCCGCAACGAGTCCGGAGAGCCCTATGTTCTTGAGGAAGGATACAGCATTGTCGACAACAACGCCGACCCCCTTATGCCTGAAGAACTCGGCGGCGGAGCATTCCGTGACGGAATGTTTGCCTTTAACACCCCGGGCCTGCAGGCTTCAGTTGCTATGGAAGATGGCTATACGCTGGGCTACCGCTACTGGCCGCAGCACATCGCCCGCAACCCAACCCTTATGCGGTTGGAATGGCGCGAACGCTTTGACGCCACCGTGTTGCAGGATTATGTAAGCCGCGGGGACAATATTGCAAACTCAACGCAGGCCGTAAACATGATTACTCCCGCCTCCGACGAGCTGGAAATGACAATGTCGCAGATTGGCGAAATTGTGAAGAAGTACTCCTGGCAGATGGTCTATGCAAAGGATCAGGCCGAGTTTGACAGCCTGTGGGAAAAGATGAAGACTGAGGCCGATGGCCTGGGAATGAGCAAGGTTGTGGACTATTTCACCGATCAGTGGAAGACTGCCGTTGAAAAGGTTTCTGACTACGAATAAGCAATTAATAATTTCATTACAAGTTGCCCTCTTATTGGGAAGCCCGTCCGGCATCAAATGCTGGGCGGGTTTTCTCTGTATTGGAAAACATTCGCTGCACCGGTGGAGTAATCACTGTCATCTTTATGAATTAAAGCATTGGGCAATGTGGATTTTATGTTCATCGATATGCCGGCGGGCACCGGCGATGTTCCTCTTACGGTATTTCAGTCCATTGCTGTTGATGGAATTATTGTTGTGATCTCCCCGCAGGGGCTTGTATCCATGATTGTGTCAAAAACTGTTAAATGGCCGAGATGATGAATATCCCCATTATCGGTCTGGTGGAGAACATGTCCACTTTTTAGTGCCCTGATAACGGCAAGGAATATCAAATATTTGGCGAAGGCCACATTGAAGAAATTGCTGATAATCTTAAAGATGGGGTTAAGGGAGAAACCTGCGAATATAAGGATCGGAAGCAATCTTTATAATGATTATCCTTGTTGGGAACCCTCCAATCTGCAAAAAAAGAAAAGCGGCCGGCAGTTTCCTGTCGGCCGCTTTGAAAAAGCTAAGCGTTTCTCAGCGGTGAGCTTTTGTACACCTTGTCGATTATATCCAGAGACTTGAACGCCTCCTGGGCGTCTATCTCAAACTTCTCGCCTGCTGCATACTTGGCGTAGAAATCTCTAATAAGTGTCTCGTGGTCAAGGCCCCAATAGGCATGTGCGCCGGTGGCCTGCTCCTCTGTGTATGTTTCCACCCGGCCGTCGCTCCAGCGGACAGTAAGCTCATCCTCTGCGCGAAGGGTGACATTTTCGCATATGACCTCAATCAACACGTGTGAATTTTCCGCGTAAGCGTTAGTGCCGTAGAAAAGCACCACCTTGCCGTCGCTTGTCACCATGCGAATCTCCGCCGTGTCCTCCACCTCAATGACATCGCTAAGGGAGTGGTTGCTGATGCTGCCCTTGATCTTCTTTGCATCTAAACCGCCGAATATCCACTGAAGGATGTCCAGTGTGTGTATGGTCTGGTTGATCAGAACACCGCCACCCTCCTGAGCCCAGGTTCCTCTCCAGCTTGCAGACTTGTAATATGCGTCCGTCCTTGCCCAGGTCACAAAGGCTCTGCCACAAAGCACTTCGCCCGCCTCATCGCTGTTCATGATGCTTCTCAGCTTGTTGATAACAGGGCGGTAACGGTTTTGGAAGCAAACGCCAAAGAACGCACCGGTTCTTATCTGTGTCTCGATGACACTGCGTCCTTCCTCGCTAGTCATGCCCAAAGGCTTTTCCAGCAGCACTGCCTTTCCCGCTTCCATCGCTTCGATAGACATGCTCGCATGCAGATAATGCGGCAGGCAAAGATGCACCACCTGCACTTCTTCGTTTGCAAGCACCCGCTTGTAGTCAGTGGTCCAGGCACAGTTGTTTTCTTGGGCCGAGGCTTTAGCCTTCTCCTCGTCGGTGTCGCATACGAGTATCAGTTGAGTGCCCTCAATCTCCCTGATTGCCGCAGAGTGTCTTTTGTGAATGCCTCCGCAGCCGACTATTGCGACCTTGATCATCTCCATACCCTTTCTTCCTATCCGCCGCTGTGCTACGGCTTTGCGGTTTGGCGCAAACGCGCCTGCAGCTTGGACGTCAGCACATTTTTTTAACGCCCTGATTACGCCGCCCTTGGATTGGCTGAATTTTTATATTTCTATTTTAATGCTTTTTCATTAAGCTGTAAATAGATATCCATATATTTTTTACATACGCTCCTCATGCTGTAACATCCCATATCAGCTTAATAATAAGCAGCGCTAGAACGAAGAACATTACCTTGCGAATGAAGCCGCTGCCGTTTTTAAGTGCGAAGCGCGCTCCCAGATAGTTGCCTGCGATGCTGAAAGCAGCCGCCGGAAGGGCTACAAGATAGATAATTTTGCCACCGATAAAATATACCACCATGGAAGCCACGTTGGATGCAAGATTGGTCACTTTCGCGCAGCCTGATGACAAAAGCATGTCCATGCCCAGTATGCCGGAATATGCCAGTATCAAAAACGTTCCCGTTCCCGGGCCAACAAGCCCGTCATAGCAGCCGATTACCACCCCAATGGCGAATGACAGCGCAATTGTCGCCTTCGCAGAAAGCTCCCTCTTGGATCTGCCTTCTTTACCGAAGTCTTTCTTTGTCAGCATGAAGACTGCGACCAGGGGAATTGCTGCAATCATCACTATCCTCAGAGTGTTTTCAGGGATGGAAAGTGCAATCCTTGTGCCCAAGTAGGAGCCCAGCAAAGACCCCGCAGTGGAAGAGAGCGCCACTTTCCACAGGATTTTCCCGCCCCTCATGTACTTCCAAACCGACATGGCAGTTCCGATTCCGTTTGCCATCTTGTTTGTGCCTGCTGCAAAATGCGCTGGCAGCCCCGCGATCAGATAAGCGGGCAGCGAGATCACCCCTCCGCCCCCGGCAACGGCGTCTATGAAGCCCGCAAAAAACACCAGCGGACACACTATTGCCAAAATTCGCAAAAGGGATTGAAAGCTCTCGATCGCAAATTCGCCCTGCATCTAAAACCTTCCTTAAAAAACAGGCTTGTACACCTGTCAACGAGTGAATTATAACAGTTATACACAGTTTTTACAAGACAACTCAACAATCCAACAAAAAATTGTAATGCGGGCCAATAAATGATATACTATACCATAGAACTTTGCAGGAGGCTGGCCCATGAACGCTAGACTTTGTGCGCTTAGGGAAGATGAAGCCTGCAGCGAGTGCGGCGAATGCATGACCTGCGATCTTGACAGCGCAAAAATTTGCGACAACTGCATGAAGTGCCTTGAAACAGGCAGCGAGGACGGCTATAAGAAAGTCCAAATAGGCTCCATACATCTGGAAGGCAAAGAATATGAGGACTGGCTAAAAGAGGATATATAATAAATCTGCTTATACCTTATTCTGGTCGTTGACACAGGAGCATGTCGGCGATAATATATTAATATATTTCTTATTCTTTAAGAAAGTTTTGCAAGAAAGTTTTTCTTAAGGAAAAAGAGCGGAGGGAATATGCCCCAAAGTGTTAAAAGAAATCTGCTTGGGATATTGGCGGCGGCCGGGTTGGCTGCTGTAAGCCTGCTGGTATTTCCCCTTTACGTCACTCCCTTCGGTTTCGTCTGGCTTGTGGCGCTTCTTTGCATCAGGACAAGGTTTGGCGCAGCGCCGGCATTTTTGGGTGCAGCGTTGCTGGGTGGCGTCTTCTGGTTTTTACTAGGCCCCGGCTTCGGGGTATTTGCCCTTTGCGCAGCATTGATCCCGCTTTTGGCGGCGGTCGTAAACATGCGCCCAGGCGTCAAGGCTGAACTCGCAGTCATATCCGTCTTCTGCGCCCTTTCGGCGGTAGCCTTCGGCGCGATAATAATCGTGCAGGCTCAAAGCGGCGATTTTGTCTCGCTTATAATGGAAGCCATTAGTGGCCTCCTAGAGCAGGTGAACGTCATATCCCCTGGCTTTTGGGATAACTATTTCGCTTCGATGGGCATCGAAATAACCATATACGACCTGATCTATGAAATGGAGCTCATAATTAGGCAGCAGTTCATCGGACAGATTCTCAGCTACGCTGTGCTAGGTTCGGCCCTTGGAGTGATGGCCGCCAGAAAAGCCGCCGCCAGGAAGGGCGAAGCGGAAAGGTTCGGCGCGCCGTTTGATGTCTATAGGTGGTCTTTGCCCAAGTACACTGGCCGTACGCTGATCCTCTCGGCGGTTATGCTATACTTTTTCTCGCCCTATGTGCAGGCCGCAAACCTGATTTCCGCCGCTTTCGCCGTGTGGATGCTGGCATACTCCCTGTTCATACTCCAGGGGATGGTCCACATGGCCTTCAGCATGAAGATGCAGGGGGCAAGGCCTGGATGGCGCTATGTCCTCATAGGCTTGCTGTTCTTCGTCTTTAGACCCGCACTGTTTATCGCCGGGCTGATGGACAGAATCGTCCCCGTTCGCCTTCGGTCAAACCTGGCGGAGATGATCAAAAAAGGCAGAATTGAAGATTTTTTCAAAAGGGACAAGGACGACGACGATGAGGAAAAGTGAAATAATTTAAATAAAGAAAGCTGAGGAGGGAGCATATGAAAGTTATACTCTTGGAGGATGTAAGAGGCTCCGGCAAGAAGGACGATATAATCAACGTCAGCGATGGCTATGCCCGAAACTTCCTTTTTCCCAAAAAGCTGGCGGTCGAAGCCACGGCTCAGAACATGAACGCCATCAGAAAGCAAAAGGAGGCCGTTGCCCACAAGAAGGAGGAGGAAAGAAAGCAGGCGCTTGCCCTCAGGGCCCAGATGAAGGACATGGTGGTGACTGTTCCCGTGAAGGCGGGTGATTCAGGCCGGCTCTTCGGCGCGGTGACAAACCAGGAAATCGCCGACGCGCTCAAGGCCCAGCACGGCATTGAGATCGACAGAAGAAAGCTGATCATTGTTTCCAGCATCAAGCAGACAGGCCCCGCTGAGTGCGAAGCCAAGCTCTTCCCGGAAATTTCTGCGGTGCTAAAGCTGAACATAGTTGCAAAGGAATAGTTTTTAGCG
>JBNRMR010000022.1:0-53712 GCA_050309705.1 Christensenellales bacterium
ACCCGCCTCTCCTCCGCCCCCTCCGCATGTGAGCGGTGGCCCTACGCCCATTCAGGCGCAAAGCCAGGTTCCTCCGCGCCCTGTGACCCATGGCCCGGTGCAGCCCAAGCCAGCTATCCCCAGCGCCCACAGCGCCAAAAGGGAGGACGCATCAAAGCTCGACGGCCCTGAGAAGATGATCTCCTCATCGGGCTATATTGCTATGCTTGTTATCGGGGCTTTGATGGCAGCAGCAGGCTTTCTACTCATCACCATTGCCGGGCTGGCATATATAACCGGAGCATGGTACACATCTTTGCGCCATTTGCTTCCCTACTTCGTGGTCTTCCTTGCGGTGCTTTGCATTCCCGGCATCATACTAATGATCTGGGGCGGAAAGCTCAGGGCTTCTTCCCTTCGCTACAGAAGATATCTTTCCATCATTGGCGCAAACAAGGTGGTTTCAATCGACCAGTTGGCATACCTGCTTTCCACCAACTACAAAACCGCCTGCAATGATCTGCAGATAATGATGGACAAGGGCTACATCAAGGGCGCGTTTATCGATTGGGATGAGCGGGAGTTGGTCTTCGGCAATCCCTTTGAGCTGAAGCGCAAGCCAAAGACGGTGATCAAGCCCGAGGGTGAGCTTTCCCCTGCGGATGAGATAAAGCGCATAAACAGCCAGATAACCGACAAGGATATTTCCGCCAAGCTGGACAGAATGGAGGAAATTACCCGCCGCATATTCGAATATATCGACGCAAGGCCCGACCAGATTGGCAGAATAAAGAACTTTACCGGCTATTACCTTCCCATGACTATGAAGATTTTAAACGCTTATGTGCGCTTTGAAAAGCAGAACGTGTCCGGAGAAAACATCCAAAACACAATGCGCGACATCGAAGAAATTCTCGACACCCTTGTGAAGGGCTTTGAAAACCAGCTAGACAGCCTTTTCATGGACGAGGCTTTGGACGTCTCGTCGGACATATCGGTGCTGGAGAGCATGCTCACAAAGGAGGGGCTCACCGGCAGCGGCTTCGACCTTCGCAATCTCTCCAACTGATCTAAAACAACAAAAGCTCCCTTGAAAGAGGGGGCTTTTGCTTTGCCCTGGGTGCGTTAAAGAAATATCAATGCGCTGTTGCGTCAAAGCCGCCAAAAGTGGTATACTATGGGTATGGAAATTCTGCGCGAAAAAGCTTTTTAGGAGGATGACGCGCAAATAAAATTTATATATGAGGTGCCTTATGAACAAAAAAACCGTGAAGGATGTCGACGTTTCCGGCAAGAAGGTTCTTGTCCGTTGCGACTTTAACGTGCCCCTTGCGGACGGCAAAATCACCGATGAAAACCGCATTACTGGCGCAATGCCCACCATCGAATATCTGGTGGAAAAAGGCGCGAAGGTCATCCTCTGCTCCCACATGGGAAGGCCCAAGGGCGAGTTTAACATGAAGTACACATTGGCGCCCGTGGCAAATAGGCTGGGCGAGCTGCTGGGCAAGGAAGTGAAGCTGGCAAAGGACGTCATCGGCGATGACGCGAAGGCCCTTGCCGCCGCCATGGAAAACGGCGATGTCATTCTGCTTGAAAACGTCCGCTTCCACAAGGAAGAGGAAAAGAACGACGCCGAGTTCGCGAAGGCCCTTGCAAGCTTTGCCGAAGTCTATGTGAACGACGCTTTCGGAACCGCCCACAGGGCCCATGCATCCACCGCAGGCGTGGCGGATTACCTGCCCGCCGTGGCCGGATTTCTGATTGGCAAGGAACTGGACATAATGGGCAAGGCTCTCAGTGATCCTGCCCGCCCCTTCGTGGCCATTCTTGGCGGCGCAAAGGTTTCGGACAAGATCGGCGTTATAAACAATCTGCTTGAAAAGGTGGACGCGCTGATAATTGGCGGGGCAATGGCCTACACATTCATGGCGGCAAACGGAATTGACACGGGCAAATCTTTGGTGGAAGCGGACAAGATTGAGCTGGCCAAGGAACTGCTGGCCAAGGCCGACAAAAAGGGCGTTAACCTGATGATCCCCATCGACAATGTGGTGGCGGACTCTTTCTCCAATGACGCAAACTTCAAGACAGTGGGCTATGACTTCCCCGAAGGCTGGATGGGCTTGGACATCGGCCCCAAGTCAATCGAGCTTTTCAGCGATGTCATAAAGGGCGCCAAGACAGTCATTTGGAACGGACCAATGGGCGTTTCCGAGATGTCAAATTTCGCCGTGGGAACTGAAGCCGTTGCCAAGGCCTTAGCGGAAAGCGGCGCGGTCACAATCATCGGCGGCGGCGACAGCGCGGCTGCAGTGGAGCAACTGGGCTATGCTTCCAAAATGACGCATATCTCCACGGGCGGCGGCGCTTCGCTTGAATTCCTGGAGGGCCTTGTGCTGCCGGGAATCGACTGCCTGGACGATAAATGATTTAGCAAAAGATTGTAGCCCCTTCGTTTAAGCGCGAGGGGGCTTCACAAAATTTTATTTTTGCTTCGATTAAAACGGAAAGTTAAAGAGAAAACAAAAGAACAAGGAGACAAAAGATGCGTAGACCAATTATTGCCGGAAACTGGAAAATGAACATGACGCCCTCCCAGGGCGCAGCTTTGATAGAGGAGCTCAAGCCCCTTGTGAAGGACGCAAAATGCGACGTGGTCGTCTGCGTGCCATATGTGGACATCACCGCCGCAGCAAAGGCCCTTGCGGGCAGCAATATCGGCCTTGGCGCTCAGAACCTCCACTTTGAAGCCAAGGGCGCCTACACAGGGGAAGTCAGCGCTGAGATGCTCAAGGAGTTGGGCGTTGAATATGTCATAATAGGCCACAGCGAAAGGCGCGCCTACTTCGCCGAGACCGACGAAACCGTGAACAAGAAAGTCAAGGCTGCTCTTGCCGCGGGCTTCACGCCCATAGTCTGCATCGGCGAGAGCCTTGAGCAGCGGGAATCCGGCCAGATGGAACAAGTGGTTTCCACCCAGGCCAAGTCTGCCTTTGACGGTCTTTCAGCAGCCGACGCTGAAAAAGTGGTGGTTGCCTACGAGCCCATTTGGGCCATCGGCACAGGCAAGACCGCTTCCGACGAGCAGGCCAACGAAGCCATCGGCATCATCCGCCAAGTTCTGCGCAATCTCTTTGGCGAAACTGCAGACGCAATACGCATCCAATACGGCGGTAGCATGAACGCGGCCAATGCTGCAGGGCTCATGGCTCAGCCCCAGATTGACGGCGGCCTCATCGGCGGAGCTGCCCTTAAGGCGAAGGATTTCTCCGTCATCGTCGCCGCGGCTTCCGCCACCGTTAAATAAGGAGCTTAAATGAAAGATATGAAAAAGCTTACGGCATTGATAATAATGGACGGCTTTGGCCTGAACCCAGCAGGCGAAGGCAACGCCGTTCGCATCAGCGGCACGCCTAATATAAAAAGGCTTATGGAAAAATACCCCACCACGCAGCTTGGCGCTTCGGGGATGGACGTGGGCCTTCCCGACGGTCAGATGGGCAACTCCGAGGTGGGACACACAAATATCGGTGCAGGTCGGGTGGTCTATCAGGAATTGACCAGGATAACCAAATCCATAATGGATGGCGATTTTTATGAAAACGATAAGTTTCTGGCTGCGGCTGCCCACTGCAAAAAGAACGATTCCGCCCTCCACCTGATCGGCCTGGTTTCAGACGGCGGCGTTCACAGCCACAACACCCATCTTTACGCCTTTTTGGAGCTTGCGAAAAGGCAGGGCCTTAAAAAGGTCTACATCCACTGCCTGATGGACGGCAGGGACGTTCCCCCGGACTCCGGCAAGGGCTTCATCCAGGAGCTTTGCGAAAAGATTGACGAGATCGGCGTGGGCGAGATAGCCACAATCATGGGCCGCTACTACGGAATGGATCGCGAGCGCCGCTGGGATCGGGTGGAGAAAGCATATGCCGCGCTTGCATACGGCGAGGGCGTCAAGAACCCGGACCCGGTTTCCGTCATGTCAAACTCATACTTAAACGGCGCGACGGACGAGTTCGTACTTCCCTCGGTAGTAAGCGAAAGCGGCGCCATCAAGACCGGCGACAGTGTGATTTTCTTCAACTTCCGCCCCGACAGAGCCAGGCAGATCACCAGGGCCTTCGTGGACGACGAGTTCGACGGCTTTGCCCGCAAAACTCGCCCGGAAAATCTTTATTATGTCTGCATGACACAGTATGACGCCCAGATGCCCAATGTTCAGGTGGCCTACAAGCCCCAATCTTTGGACAATGTCTTTGGCCAGATAATCTCCGAAATGGGGATGAAGCAGCTTCGGATCGCCGAATATACCAAGTACGCCCATGTGACATTCTTCTTCAACGGCGGCGTGGAGACAGTCTACCCCGGCGAGGACAGAGTTCTGATAGACTCTCCCGACGTGGCCACATATGATCTCAAGCCCGAGATGAGCGCATATGAGGTCACCGACGAGGTCATAAGGCGCATAAACAGCGGCGAGTACGATGTGATAATATTGAACTTCGCCAACTGCGACATGGTGGGCCACTCCGGCGTGCTGGACGCGGCTGTTGCGGCCGTCAACGCCGTGGACGAATGCGTGGGCAAAGTGGTCGAAGCAATTTTGGCAAATGACGGACGCGCGCTAATCACGGCCGATCACGGCAACGCCGATCAGATGATTGACCCCGTCAGCAAGGAGCCCTTCACAGCCCACAGCACCTTCCCCGTGCCGCTCATCCTGGCGGACGATGAGAACATTAACGCGCAGTTGAAATCCGGCGGCAGGCTGGCGGACCTTTGCCCCACAATGCTGGACCTGATGGGCATCAAAAAGCCTGCGGAGATGACCGGCGTTTCGCTGATAGAAAAGTAGTTTTTGCATAAAAGCCTCTTGGCCCATTTTTAGCGAAACAGCATTTAACAAAAGTGGCATAGCTTGAAAAGCTATGCCATTTCTTCATGTCACCGGGTATTCAGCCTTTTTAATTGACGGCATGTCAAATTTAAAAATAGCAAGCAGGCTACCGGTCAGAGGGTCGCCCAAACTCGCGGCCTTATTCCGCCTGCAGCTTTCTCACATTTCTGCGATACTGGCTGGGAGAAATCCCCTCGTATTGGCGGAAGGTGCGCGAGAAGCTGTTGACATTGGAGAAACCCGCTGCCGTGGCGATGTTTTGCACCTCCTCATCGGTAAACAGCAGCTCGTTCTTTGCGTACCGGATGCGCTCGCGTGTGAGATATTCAACGAAATTCAGTCCCATGTTTTTCTTAAAATAGCGGCTGAAGTAGCTGGGGGTATAGTCAAATTCCGAAGCAATCATATCCAGAGAAACGTCCCTGTCCAGATTATGAACAATGTATTTTTTGATACGATAAAGATTCTCCTGGTCTCGAAATCTGGTATTTATGCAATTGGCAATATCCTCACAAAGCTTATAAAGAGCATCCAGATACATTCTGCAATCAATACTCTCTTTCCTTTTAATCATGAAACGTACGATTCTATGCCGAATTGCATCGGGGGGATCGTTCAGCCGATGAACCGCGCGCTGCACTGTGAGGGCAAACTCTCCGCAAAGTGTCTGCATGAGGACAATAAGGGTCAAATCGCCGGAATTCTCCCGGTAGACTGTTTCCATCAGCGCAATGGCATCGCGGCTATTGCCTGTGAGCAACAGATTAATTATCTGATTTTCACGCTCCACGGGATAGTGGATGGTGGAACCAGACGCCTTCAGATCCCCGAAATATACCACGCTTATGCCCGCGCCGGTCTTTCTGTAGTCTAGCATTTCATGGGCTTGCAAGTAGGATTGGCTAATGTTGTGAATGGCTGTGACCCAACCGCCGACGCCTACTCCCATGCGGATGCACTCATCCTCGCCCGCCATTCCCTCCAGCAGGCACAGCAACTCCTTCAGTTCCTCTTTGTTTCTCACAATCATGCACACCATGTTTGAATTAATCTGGATAAACAGGATTTGCCGGTCGAAGGCAGCACGCCAAATGCAGTCGATGATGTTGGTTTTAATAAAATACCGATTTTCCTTTTCCTGCAATAAATCAATCTGAACACAAAGCACAGCGCATTGGTCGCTGCTCAGCCAATATTGACGAAATTGCTCGTCCAGCTCCTCATCGTTTATTCCCATGAGCAGGCTGTAAATCATATACTCATGAATGATGGCGCGGTTCCCTTCCATTTGCCTTTTAAGCACCAGGTTTTCATCCGACAGGGAATGCAAAACATCCCGTATGTAGTCAAACTCCCCCTCCAATATACTGACCGCTTGCCGGGAAGGAATATCCCGCACCAGCTTTGCAATAGGGCGGTACATGTAGCGGCTGACCAACACCGAAGCCAGGGAGCCCAAAGCAAACAAAAGCATCAACATAATGACAAGGCTATTATTAAGTTCCCGGATGCTTGCGGTGACATGGACAAGCGGAGCCGCCGATATCAAGCGCAGGCCCGATTTGCCGCTTTGCTGAACATATAGAAAGGAATCGTCTTCTATGGACAAGGTGCCCGAAGAGCCGCTTGCATTTTCCAGCAACTCCGAAAGACCCTCCTGCTAAAACATACCGTGATAGCAGAGCAGCTTTCCCTGCCGGTCCAGCAGCAGTATATGACTATCAGGATAGGCGCTGGCATCCTTTATCACATTCTTAAGAGCGTCCTTATCAATTCTCACTATGCTCTGAACCAGTGGGACCTTCGTATTAACGCCGTGCACCGTTACAGTGTTGAACCAAAGGAGCTCAGATTCCTGAGCATTATCCCCGACGGGCATAAATTCATGCTGGTAATGCCGGGCGAGCAGATCATTCATATCTGCGATTCCATAATCCCGGGCAAACTTGTCCATGTCCGTAACTCCATGATAGTACATCTTATTTAGATTGCGAAAATAAATATCCACCTTATCGGACAGAGTTTTAGTCAGGGAGATGTTAGAAATCCGAGCGGTGAGGCGCATTAGATTTATACAACTTTTGCTTATTATTCGGAATTTTACATAAGGAAATATACGGTTTTTGCCTCACTTATCAATATTCTACGCATATTGCATTATCACTTGACAGCCGCGCATCAACACAATATGTTAAATATATTCAGGAAATATGCACACAACAAAGCGCATGAAAATAATTGCATGCGGGGGCGGACGGCTGGGCCGGGAATAAACGCACAGGCAATAAAATGGAGGGATCAAACAATGGGCAAAACCAATGTTTCCATTCAAGACGGTCGCTTTTATTTCAATGGAACGGTGTTAAACAAGGGCAAGTATTGGGAAGGGCACTGCATGGAAGGCCTGCTGATGAACGCCCGAATGGCAAACGCTATATTCGACGACCTGAACCCCGAAACCGTAAGTCTATTTCGCTATCCCGACACCGGTTTTTGGGATCCTGACCGGAACACTAAACTCGTCCTGGAGGCCATGCCGCAGTGGCGGAAAAAGGGACTGACAGCCATCGCCATCAACATGCAGGGTGGTCAGCCCGGCGGCTTTGACAACTGGTATCAGAAGTTCCACAAACGGGGATATCAACCCGACGGCAGCCTGCATCCCGACTACATGAGGCGGCTGGCCCTTGTGCTGGACCAAGCGGATGCTCTGGGTATGGCGGTAATTTTAGGCCTGTTCTATTGGGGACAGGATCATACCCTTGCCAATCAACTCCACCTTCAGGGTATCCGCGCCCGCCCCTATTATCGTTACCGGTTTCGCGCCCAAGGTTTCCACTGCGCGCTTTACAATTGAAACCGATATGGAATTTGCCTCCATCCATCTGGCCAGCACAGATGGGGCGCCGCTGGAGGAAACGGATAAAATCCTGATCGTGGCGTGCAGCCGCGTGGCCAACACAGGCATGGTCTGCAAGAGCTACGTCTGCTCTTTGGGAGACCAGCTTGACGACCTAAATCTAACCACGCAGAGTCTTTTCCGCTATCCGGACACCAAAACCTGGGATCCCGACCGCAACACTGAGGAATTTATTGCAGCCATGCCCAAATGGTATGAAAAGGGACTGCGCTCCTTTACGTTAAACATGCAAGGTGGCCAGCCCGGGGGCTTTGAAAACTGGTATCAGCACTTTATCAACCGAGGCTACAATGAAGACGGAACCCTGCATCCTGGCTATATGAAGCGGCTGAAAAGGATATTGGACAAAGCCGACGATATGGGCATGATAGTAATGCTGGGTTATTTCTACTGGGGACAGGATCAGCACCTGAAAAGCAAGGAAAGTGTGCTGGCAGCCACCAGGAATCTTACGGAATGGCTGGTAGAGCAAAACTACACAAACGTGCTGGTAGAAGTCAGCAATGAATGTGATATAGCCACTACCTCCCATGAAATTCTCTATTATCGTCGAGTCCATGAGTTGGTTCGGCTGGTGCAGGAAGTTTCACAGGGTAAACTGCTGGCGTCCGCCAGCATGGTGGTGCATCCGACCCAGACCAACGCAATGCTGGACACCTGTGATTATGTGCTCTTCCACGGAAACGGCGTCAATGATCCCATGGAAATCAGATCCATCGCTAAGGCCATCCGTGAAAATCCCCACTACAGAGGTACCCCTCTGGTGGTGAACGAAGATGATCACTTCGATTTTGAAAAGGATGTCAATAATATGAAGGAGTGCGTTCGCCATAAGATTGGCTGGGGCTACTTCGACTGGCCTGGCTATCAGAAAGTGCCCAACAGCTGGGAAATTGATACCCCGCGCAAAAAGGCCTTTTTTGATCTGCTGCAGGAAATGGTGGGATAGGTCTGGGCGGATATATTGTAAACTAAAGCCTTCTCTATGAGACTTTGCTCCAATATGCCCGATTATTAGGTATCTATGGCTCACAACGGGATGTCCATGCTGCGCGTGGACATCCCGCCGCCATCTTTGGGAGCATTCCTTATCCTGACAATCTTGAGGTCACAACGCAGTGCGCTGCGCCCGCTAAAGGGTGGCCCCGCAGCGCTCCCCCGGAGAAAAGTGGTCAGTTCAGCTCGTCCAAAGGCAAACTATAGCTGGGTGCGAACTCGCGCATGAAGTCACCCACGGCCGGTATATCGATGGCCTGGATACTTTTAAGGGTGCTTTCAGCAGCCTTTTTGAACTCTTCATTGCCACTTTTCAGCTCTTCTATGCATTTGATATATGCACATATTCTGTCAGCCGCCTTCACGAACTTCCATTCAGGCTCATTCTTGCCTGACAAAATCAGCGACTCATACTCCGGCTTGATGTCGTTGGGCAGCATGTCGCAAATTTTTCTTTCGGCGATCCTCTCAATATTTGAGAAGGCCTCCTTTATTTCGGGGTTGAAATACTTGATGGGCGTGGCCAGATCACCGGTAATGACCTCCCCTGCCTCATGGAATATGGCAAGGGCGACGGCCCTTTCGGCGCTGAGAGAGCCCCCGTGACGTATATTTTGCAGCGTCACCAGGCTGTGAGCAATCATCGCGCACTCACAAGTGTGTTCCATCACATTTTCGTTTCGCACATTGCGCATCAGGTTCCAGCGGGAAATATGCTTGAGCCTGGAAAGGTATGCAAAAAAATGTCGCATAGTTGTCTCCTTTGCTTAGGAAGTGTTGACAAAAAGAATGTAAATGCTATAATGGCCTTGACCGTTAGGGGAGCATGGGTTATATTGCAGCTTGCGAAAAGACCTGTGCTGAGACTGGCAGACGCCATACCCTTAGAACCTGTGTAGGTAATCCTACCGAAGGGAAACGGATTATGCGCTTGCATACTGTTTCCCGCGTCCTTTCAAAGGCGCGGGTTTTTGCTTTTCGTTTTGCTGATATGGGCTACCTTCAAAGCGTCCTGCGCAACATCGCGAAGAGCATAGCGTCGGTCTTCTCTCCTTCCCGCGGAAGAGAAAGGAGCGATACCATGCAACCAAAGAAAAGAACCATCACCACCCAAACCCTCGTCGTCGGCGCGCTGTGCATTGCCATGGCCTTCGTGCTGTCCTATGTGCGGCTGTGGAAAATGCCCCAGGGCGGCTCCGTCACGCTGATGAGCATGCTGCCCATTTTCCTTTACGCCTATCTATACGGCCTGGGCCCCGGGCTTCTTGCCGGGCTTGTCTACAGCTTTTTGCAGTTCATACAGGAGCCCTATTTCGTCACTCCGCTGCAATTTTTGCTGGACTACACAATCGGCTTCACGGCCCTCGGCCTTGCTGGCGCGTTTTCCAAGAGCAAAATGAAGGAAATCATAAAATTTCCTTTGGGCTGCGCAATCGCCGGCCTTGTAAGGACGCTGTCCAGCTTCCTTAGCGGAATCGTTTTTTACGGCGAATACGCCGCCCCGGGACAGCCTGTCTGGCTCTATTCGTTCCTCTATAACTTCCCATCCCTGGGCACAGACACGTTGATTGCCGTTGTTGGCGCCGTGCTAATAACCGCCATCGGCCTTGTAAGCCGGCTGAAATCCGTTTCCAACCGAGCATAGTGTTTCGCTGTGTGCTCCCCCAGAGCTCCGAGGGCGCTGCCCTCCGGCTCCCGCTAAAGGGTAACCCCTTTAGAATCCCACAGCAAAGCGATAAGGGGCGAGGGAGAGTCGCTTGCGGGGTGCGGGGCAGAGCCCCGCACAATCTCCCCAGATCAATTAAAATATGAACTCGTCCATGGGATCGGGGAAGGCGCCTATTTCCACTTCCTTGTAGGCATAGCCATCCCTGCCCAACATGGCATAGGCGGCGTTCTTTCCCTCTTCAACACCCGGTTGGTTAAAGGCGTCAATGTCCAGAAACTCTCCGCAGTAGGCAGTCATCATTTCCAGCAGATACATAAGCTGCCCCATCGTAAACTCGTTCACTTCCTTAAGATAAATCGTATAGCTGGGCTTGCCCGCCTTCAGCAGTGCATATCTGGTCGCCCTCAGCTCCGCATCGATCAGCTCGTTAAGCGTATGTCCGGAAAGGAAGCTCACATCCGGGAATCTTTCGCAACCGCCGGGGATCTCCGCCTTGGCCCTGTAGTTTTCCACTGCCAGGAAGGTCACCAGCTTGTCGTTGGGGCCTTCGGTGTAAAGCTGCACTTGGCTGTGCTGGTCGGTCACTCCCAGCGCCTTGACGGGCGTCTGACCCACTGCGCAGCTCTTGCCGCTTCTGAGCAGGTTTTTCCCCAGGGACTCCGCCCAAAGTTGGGCATACCAGTCCGCCATATATTTAAGGCTGTCGGCATAGGGCATCATCACCGATATGTTCATGCCCTTTTTCATAGAAAGGAACATCATCAGCGCGGCAAAGAGGGCCGGGTTTTCATTCATATTATCAGACATGCAAAGGCCGTCCATATAGGCCGCTCCCGCCAGCATCTCCTCGATATCCACCCCGCAGACCGCCGCTGCCAGAAGCCCCACCGGGCTGAGCTGCGAGAACCTGCCGCCAACGCCGTCGGGCACCACCAGCCTGTCGATGCCCTCTGATTTTGCTATTGAAAGCAGATTGCCCTTGTTTGCATCAGTGGTTATCACGATGTTTTTAACGTAATCCTTGCCCATCTTCTTTTGCAGCAGATCGGAAATGATCAGGTATTGACTCATGGTCTCCGACGTGTTGCCCGATTTTGATATCACGTTGAAGCAGGTTTTGGTGATGTCGATAATGTCCAGCAGCGAGGTCATGCGCTCCGGGTCCACATTGTCCTCCACATAAAGACGTGGACCTCCGCGGACTTCCTTGGGCAGCTCGTTATAGCGCAGGTGGTTTATCGCCTGCTGAACGGCCATTGGGCCCAAGGCCGAGCCGCCAATGCCCAGAACGACGAAGTTATCGAAATCCCGCCGGATTCTCTGCGCCATTTTTAATATTTCTGAAACTTCCTTGCTCTGGTTAAATGGCAGCAGCGACCAGGCCATCATCTTCTCCGGGTTTCCCTTCATGCCAGAAACAGATCCATGCGCCTTTCGTGCGAGAGCCTCGCAGTTTGTCATCTCTTCATTTAAAATGAAATTCTCTTTTAAAGCCTCACTGTCCGGTGAGCGCAGCTTTCCCACGCTCTCCTCCATCATCTTCTGCTGTTCCTCGGGGAAGTCCGCCATCTTTGCCTCCACCTGTGCAGCGATCTTCTGCCTTGCAGCAGCCGCATAATCCCACGCCATGCAGCTAAAGTCTATCTTCAGCCTCATCCCCTCCTGCCAGAAGGGATCGTTGGATCTTTTTCGCATATCATTTTGCATATTATTTACACCTTTCCACGTTAAAACTCCGTCTATTATTGAAACGTCATATGTAATTATACAGAAAAATGGCTAAGTTTGCCATATATTATCAGCAATATTCCATATCTTTCAAGCACTCCTGCCATTGCCCGAAAGGGATTAAGACTATATAATGATAATATAAACCTCCCAGGAGGAGAAATATGAACATGAAAGCAAGTGTAAAGCTGAGAAGCTATATATGGCCGCTATGCCTGACCGCTCTTGCACCCGCAGGCTTTTTGCTGCAAAGGCTCTTTTTCAGTTGGCCTGAATGGGTGGAAACGGTCTACACCGGCAAAATATACGCCTTTCTTTCAGGAATCCTGGCGGCCCTAACTGGCTGGATTCCATTTTCACTTGCAGAAATTTTGCTGGTCAGCGCCATCATCTGGGTTCCACTCATGCTCTGGCGCTTTTATCAGGGCGCGAAGAAAAAGGGCGTTCAACCTGCGGACAGATTTTTGATGACCTTTGCCAGAACGGCCGGCGTAGCCTGCTGCGGATACTTTCTCTATCTCGTTCTGTGCGGATTTAACTATGCCCGTCTTCCCTACGCCCAGATCGCCGGCTATGACGTTTCCCCCGCCACCCCGCAGACTTTGCAAACCGTCTGCTTCCGCCTGGCCGAAGAAGCAAATGCCCTTCGTGCACAGCTTAAGGACGAATCCCTGGAAAACCACAGGCAGATATCAGCGCGCACACAGCAAAACTTTGACATGGCCGCCCAGACAGCGCCCTGGCTTTCCGGCAGTTACGGCAGGCCAAAGCCGGTGCTCTTAAGCGAATATTGGGCCCACACACAGACTACGGGCATGTTCTTCCCCTTCACGCTGGAGGCAAATTACAACAGGGTCAATTCCCATTTCATGTTCGCGTCCACGATGGCCCACGAAGCCGCCCATCAACGGGGCTTCATGCGGGAGGACGAGGCCAACTTCATCGCCTGGTATGTTTGCATGCATTCAGACAGCGCCGCCGACCGCTATTCAGGCACAATGCTGGCGCTTATCCACGCCGGGAACGCCCTGCACTCCGCCAATCCCCAGCTTTATAGCGAGGTCTTTGGCAGCTACTCCCCCGAAGTGTTAACCGACCTTCGGGATCACAATCAGCTTTGGGCGCAATATGAAGGAAAAGTTGCAGAGATTCAGGAGAGGGTGAACGATGCCTATCTTCAGTCCAACAATCAGGAGGATGGCGTGCGCTCATACGGCCGCATGGTCAATCTTCTTCTCGGCTACTACCGCCAGCAGGGTTTGATCGATTAGCTTCCTCACGATCAAAATCCTTCTCACTCACGGTTTCCACTCCGTTTTCCTCCAGCAGGGCCGCGGCAATCCCCCGGCTCTTTATCTTTTTGCCTGAAAAACTGCCGTCATATATGAAGTTAACGCCGCAGGAGGGGCTGCTCTCCTTCAGCACCGCCTTTTTTATTCCATGCTTTTTAGCGAGGTCCAGCATCATCCGCCCGCCTTTTTGGAAGGCCTCAGTTTTATCCACCCCGTTTTCATCCAAGACTCTACCGCAAACGATCTCACATGCGGGCCTGGGTGTGGGCAGCCCCCCCGCCTCCTCCGGGCAAAATGGAATGGCCTTTCCATCGCGATAGAGCTTTACGATTCCCTCCACCGCGCTGTCGGAGCCATCATAGCGGCATCTTATACCGCAAAGACAGGCCGAAACTAACAGCTTATCCATTTTGTCGCCTCCCATCATGATATCAGAAAATATATCTTGTTCGATATGTCAAAATATATGCCTTCGCATATATTGTTATTGAGACTGTAGCCATTGAGCAGGTCGCAGGCTCAAAACCACCTTAAGGGGGATAACAATGAGTTACCATAAGTGCGATAAATTTGATGATTTACTCGAATGCCTTTTCCACAGGCTTGCCCATTTTGAGACTGACTGCGCGCTTTTACAGCGCTCTGTCAACGGCAGAATCATCACCGGCCCCATCACCTACCACGCTTATCTGGACTTTTTGACCATTAAGGCCTTCCCCAAGCGCGAGGATATTCTCTTCACAAATGCTTCGGGCACTCCCCTTTCATCGGTCAATCCTGGAGACACATTCTATATCTCCGTTCCCGAAACAGATGAAACATACATTGTTGATCTCGTAGTCTATCTTGACATTTGCCGCTACGGGGACAGCCTCGCTTCCAACAGCGATCTTATGAGCATACTTTACGGCTTCTCCTGCCCCAAGCCCAGGCCCGAGCTGCCCGACTGCTATTTCGTGTTTGACTCCCTGCGCTTCTACATCAATCCTGCCCCCTGCGGCTGCGGATGCGGATGCGACGACAGGCGCGGATGCCGCTGCGGATGCGGGCGTGGTTGCGGCTGCGGACGCTTAGGCGGTGACTATGTGATTATAAACGGGATCAAGTTTGGCCGTGATTGCATCAGGCCCCGAGGCGTTGTGGCCCCCGAAACCGACGACGGCTCCTTCGAGGTTCCCTGCTGCCGGGATTGGGATTGGCATAAGTGCTAATAAGCCCCCTCCAGCCTTTACAGCGCAGCTTTAACTGCCCTGACGGCAAGCGATAACAGCACAAGCCCGCCTAAAGCCTGCAAAGCTTTAAGCGGGCTATTTTATTTTAACAGCTTTTCACATGTCAGACAACCCGGACCGGGGATTTAGATAAACTTGGGCAAATAGTCGCCGTGGGCTGCGATCATCTCGTCCACCATGGAGACGATGTCGTCAATTGAAAGCTCTGCCGCGGTGTGGGGGTCCAGCATGGCCGCATGATAGACATGCTCCCGCTTCTTCGTCACCGCCGCCTCGATGGCCAACAGATGCACGTTTATGTGGGTCATGTTCATGGCAGCCAACTGCACCGGCAGCCTTCCCACATAGCAGGGGGTAACGCCGTTTGCGTCAACCATGCATGGAACTTCAACGCAGGCCTCCGCCGGGAGGTTAGGTATCATCCCGTTGTTGATCACATTCCCGCCAATCTTTATGGCCTTGTTTGTTGTGACAGCCTCCATTATCCAGGATGCATATTCGTTGCTGCGGCTGTGATCCAGCTTCGGGTTTGCAATAAGCTCAAGCCTCTGGGTTTCCCACTTTTTAATCTGCTTCACGCAGCGCCTGGGGTATTCGTCCAGGGGTATGTTGAACCTTTCGATCAACTCCGGATATCTGCTCTTTATGAAGAAGGGGTTATACTCAGCGTTATGCTCGCTGGACTCGGTGCAGTAATAGCCCAGATGCTTTATATATTCATAGCGCACCATGTCATTGTGGATTTCAGTCGCGTTCTTCTTTGCCGCCAGCTCTTTGATTCTAGGGTAAAGATCGTTGCCGTCACTATCCTGGATCTTAAGCAACCAGCCCATGTGGTTTATGCCGGCTACCAGCTCTGTGCGGCCCTCGGCCACATCATTCATGCCAAGATCCCTTAAAAGATGCTCGGAGCAGACCTGCACGCTGTGGCAAAGCCCCACTGTCTTAACGCCTGTGTAGCGCTGCATGTAGCCAGTCAAAATACTCATGGGATTGGTGTAGTTAAGGAACAAAACCTCCGGACAGACCTCTTCCATGTCCCGCGCAAAGTCCTCCATCACAGGGATGGTCCGAAGACCGCGCATTATTCCGCCTATGCCCAAAGTGTCCGCAATGGTCTGCCTGAGGCCGTATTTTTTGGGTATCTCAAAGTCGATGACGGTTGACGGCTCATAGCCTCCCACCTGTATGGCATTGACGGCAAAGTCTGCCCCGCGCAGGGCCTCCTTGCGGTTTTCCACGCCCAGATATGTCTTTATCCGCGCCCGGCCGCCGTTTATATTGCCGTTTATGGCCTCCAGCATCAAGCGGGATTCCTCAAGCCTTTCAGCGTCGATATCATATAGGCATATCTCCGCATCGGAGAATACCTGAGTGCTCATGCAGTCGCCCAGGACATTCTTCGCAAACACGCTGCTGCCGGCCCCAAGGAATGTAATTTTCGTCATAAGGATACCTCCTGTGATTTTTTTATTTAAGATCACATACAGGATACCAGCAAATGGTCTGCCTTAGAATTGCATTATGTCATTATTCCATGTTATTATGTAACCATATATAATTTCAGCTGAGCACTGGAGAGGAAAGCATGAACAGTCTTTCAATACTAAACAGAAACTTCTGCGACTTAAATCCGCTTCTTTGCGGCTGGGAGCAATGCGCACCCTCCCACAGCTATGGGCCTGCGGTAAGGGAGTATCACCTTTTCCATTATATAATTTCGGGCGAAGGCTCGTTTTTTCGAAACGGCCAGGAAATACCGCTGCGCCGGGGGCAGATGTTTCTTATACGCCCGGGGGAGATCACTTTCTACAAGGCAGATTCTGAAAATCCCTGGAGCTATGCATGGATAGGCTTTGACGGGCAGCGTTGCCGCGAGCTCCTTGATCTTTCGCCCTTCAAAAATGACTGCGCCGTCGCCGACGTCCCCTACCTGGGCAATATCTTTTCAGAGCTTAAAAACAATGGCAATATGTCACCTGGCGCGGAGCTGCATGTTCTTGGCAAGCTCTATGAAATATTTGCTTTGATGGAGGACAGCGGCTCCTCGGGAGCGGGCGGATATGTGCAAAGGGCAGAGGATTTCATGCGCGCTAACTACTCAATGCCCGTCAGCATCGGCGACATCGCTGCCATGATCGGAATCGACAGGCGCTATCTCTGCCGCATCTTTTCTGCGCAAAAAGGCCGTTCACCCAAGGACTTCCTGACCGCCCTCAGACTTGAAAAAGCCGCCGCACTCCTGCAAAGCGGCGCCTCAGTGGCTGGCGCGGCAAAGAATGTGGGCTACGATGACGCCTTCAACTTCTCAAAGATATTCAAGAAAAAGTATGGCGTTGCGCCGTCACTGTACAAAAACGCGCAGTTAGCTGCCCCTAGTGATCCGATTATAAAACGCAAAAACTAGAAGCGGCGCAAGCGCCGCTTCTTAAGATACTGTGTAAGCTCCCGTTATGATTCCATCTGCCGACTGACAAAGCCCGCTGCGGTTTCGCAAACCTTAAGCTCCGTATCGCCCATGCTGGCGTTCTCCTCCTTGGACAGGAGAATCACCGCGCCCACGGGATCGCCATCGACAATTATTGGGGTTATGACCTGAGCGGTATAGACCATGCTTTCATCGGCATCGGCGGTAACCGGGACAAAACCGCCATCCTTTCTGCTGGCAATATGTGTGCGCCTGTTTTTCATTATGTTTTCCATCTCAGGAGAAACTGCCTTGTCGAACAGCTCCTTTTTGGGGGCGCCTGAAGCGGAGATTATCAGGTCCTTATCGCTGATGCAGGCCACATGCCCAAGCGCTCTGTAAAGCGACTCGGTATATTCCTTCGCGAAATTGGAAAGCTCCCCAACGGGCGAATATTTTTTTAATATGACCTCGCCGTCCCTATCGGTGAATATTTCCAGGGGGTCTCCTTCCCGGATTCTAAGCGTCCGCCTGATCTCCTTGGGAATTACCACGCGGCCAAGCTCATCAATACGCCTTACTATTCCTGTTGCTTTCATAAAAAAGCCTCCTAAACGCTTGTTGTTTTCACTGCTAGTATCAGCTTGCGCGGAGGCTTTTATACATTTATTGAGATTTTTCTTTTTGCGGAAAATGGCTGTATTAGTTCAGAATATCCTCGAATATTGTAACTTCCGCGTTAGAAGTTATTGCCAGCAAGTAAAAATCATATATGGTTTGCCTGTTTTTTTCCAGCGCAGATCTTTCAAGAACCTTAAACGCCTCATCCTCAGACGCGGCGTCCTCGGGCTGAATGCTCCTTACTCGCTTCACGATGTAATAGCCGTCGTTTGCGCCCACCAGCTCGGAGGCAACCTGGCCATCCTCGGTGAGACTAAGGGCGGCGTCCTTGAGCTGCGGGTAAATTTCTTCGTTGTGTTCGCTTATGCAATAGCCCTTGCCTTGGGGCAGGTTTTCGATATCATAATAGCCGCCGTTGCCAATCTCCCTTTGAACAGACTTAAAATCCTCCCCGGCAAGCACTCTGGCAAGAACAGATTCCGCATTCTGCTCAATCTGCGAAAGGTATTCTTTGAGCTTCGCCTCATATTTTCCGTCCTGATCTCGCTGAAGCTGGTTCAACTCCAGCTCCTTTTCGGAGTCCAGGGGAACTAAGATCCATTCATACAGGGAAAATCCCTCCGGGACTGTGGTGAGAAGTATCTCGTTATTCCAAGCGCTTGGAAAAAAAGCCGGCATCGCTTCCATATCGGCCCTCAGCTCGTAGTCATAGTCCTCGTATTCCAGTCTGATATCCTGTTCGCTTACCTCAATGCCGGCCGTCACATGGCTTTTGTGCCGATCTTCCATCACATTAAGCTTCAGCCTGTTGGCAATGCCCTCCACAGTCACGCCGTTTTGCGCCATAAACTGGACAAGCGCCGCTTCGGCCTGCTGATCCGTCATGTCGCCCATATATTCCCTGTATGTCGCCTTCTGGTTTTCATACTCCTGCTCCGCCGCAAGGAGTATCCCCTCTTCCTCCTCCTGTGTGAACTGGTCCAGACCCATCTCCTCGATCTCCTGGCGAAGCACTGTCTTTTCGATTATGGAGTGGAGGAACTGGGCTCTCAGCTCTGCGTTAAGGCTCATATTTTCCTCAGCGTCCAGGTCCACATCCTCATTGTAAAGGTAAAATTCCTTGACATTATTATATTGGGCCTCGAATTCACCCAAAGTGAGCTCAGTGCCGTTGATGGTGGCAACCACAGCGCTGGGGGATTTTTTGTTTATCCCCGAACAGCCCGCAAGAATAAGCGCACACAGCAATATGCATAATAATTTAGTAATTTTATTCATTTTCCCGCAATTCCTCCACATTTATGGCTAAAAAGATCACGCCATGTTTGTCAGCGGCCTTTCCACAGGGCCCGCCAATCCGCAATTTTCGCAAAATGCTAAACATATTATACTCCAAGAAAAAAGCACTTGCAATCTTGCCCGCACACTGATAACGCTTATTCTGTTAATAAATTGTTAAAACCGCCGCAGTTTTGTCGAACATCAGTTTGACAGCGGATAAACCTGTGTGGTAAAATTGAGTTCTATCCGGAGGTGTGCTATGTCAAAATTTATCCTCAAATCCGATTACAAGCCCTGCGGGGATCAGCCCTTGGCCATAGATGCTTTGACGGAAGGAGTGCTTAATGGCGAGGCCGCACAGATACTCCTGGGCGTCACCGGCTCCGGCAAGACCTTCACAATGGCGAATATAATTGAAAGGGTGCAGCGCCCCACTCTGGTGCTGGCCCACAACAAAACCTTGGCTGCCCAGCTTTGCGGCGAGTTCCGGGAATTCTTTCCGGACAGCATGGTGGGCTATTTTGTCAGCTATTACGATTATTACCAGCCGGAGGCATATATTTCCTCAACGGACACATACATCGAAAAGGATGCCGCCATCAACGACGAGATAGACCGCCTGCGCCACAGCGCCACTGCCGCCTTGACAGAGCGCAGAGACGTCATCATCGTGGCTTCCGTCTCCTGCATATATTCAATGGGCGACCCTGCAGAATACACCAGGAGCGCCATCTCCATCCGCGAGGGCATGCGCCTTGACAGAGAGGATTTCCTTATCCGCCTGGTGGAGCAGCAGTACGAGCGCAACGATTTCGACCTTAAGCGCGGCACATTCCGCGTGCGGGGCGACGCCGTGGACGTCTTCCCCTCCTCAAGCGAAAAGACCATCTTCCGGGTGGAATTCTTCGGCGATGAGATAGAGCGCATTGCCCATGTGGACGCCCTCACCGGCAATGTGAAGCAATATCTCGCCCACGAGATAATCTTCCCCGCCACTCACTACGCCACCAACAGGGATATGCTGGAGAACGCCATCGCCCAGATACAGCGGGATCTGGACATTCGCGTCAAAGAGCTGGAAGAGGATGGCAGAGCCCTTGAGGCCTACCGCCTTAAGCAGCGCACCAATTACGACATCGAAATGCTGATGGAACTGGGCATGTGCCCCGGAATTGAAAACTATTCCCGCTATTTTGACGGCCGAAAGCCCGGCGAGGCCCCCTACACCCTGCTGGACTATTTCCCCGACGATTTTCTGATGTTCATTGACGAATCCCACCAGACCATCCCGCAGGTTCGGGCCATGTTCAACGGCGACTATGCCCGAAAGAAGAACCTGATCGACTACGGCTTCCGTCTCCCCTCCGCCTTCGACAACAGGCCTCTTCGTTTCGACGAATTTTGCTCCAAGCTGGGCCAGACGGTGTATGTCAGCGCAACGCCGGCCAAGTACGAGCGGGAGCTGGCAGGAGACAATGTGGTGGAGCAGATAATCCGCCCCACGGGCCTTCTTGATCCGGAGATCATCGTGAAACCGGCCACCGGTCAGGTTGACGATCTTCTGGGCGAGATAAACGACGTGGTGGCAAAAGGCCACAAGGTGCTGGTCACCACTTTAACTAAGCGGATGGCCGAAAACTTAAGCGAATATTTCGAGGAGATTGGAATAAGGGTTCGCTATCTTCACAGCGATGTGGATACCCTTGAGCGTATGGAGATTATCCGCGATTTGCGCTTAGGCGAGTTTGACGTGCTTGTGGGCATAAATCTCCTGCGTGAGGGGCTTGACATCCCCGAAGTGGCCCTCGTGGCCATTTTGGACGCGGATAAGGAGGGCTTTTTGCGCTCGGAGACATCGCTTATACAGACCGTCGGTCGTGCGGCCAGAAATGTGGAGGGTCGAGTCGTCATGTACGCAGACAATTTAACCGACTCCATGCGCAGAGCCATAGACGAAACAAACCGCAGGCGCGCCGTTCAGATGGAGTATAACCATGTGCATGGCATCACCCCTGAGTCCATACGCAAGGCTGTGCGTGACCTCCTGGAGATCACCCGCAAAGCCGACGATGAGTCTGTTTCTGGCATGAGCCCGGAAGAACTGCAAATGGCACTCATGCATCTGGAGGATGAGATGCTGAGCGCCGCCGCCAATCTGGACTTTGAAAAGGCGGCGAAGCTTCGCGATAAGATGCTTGCCCTCAAGGAAGGCAGGGACCCGGACGGAGAAAAGGGAACGAAATCCCGCATGGGGCGAAAACAGCAAAGGGGCAAGCGCCGAAGCGCTAGAAAATAGCTTTCATTTTCGCCTGAAGGGTTTTGTTTTTCCGCGGCCATAGTCGCCGTGGATGGAATAGCTATCGCGCTAACTTAACTCTAAGCGGAAAATGAAACTATATCAACAGCCGTCTGGCAAAACCGCAGCCTTCGCCATCAGCTATGGATAATCATCAAACTTGGCGAGCCGTCTTTTTCAATATTTACCCAAAAACAAAGAAAACTTGAAAGTTTCTGTGGTTTAGTAGTATAATTTATTGATATTACTTTGAAAGCAGGTCTTGCATTTGGTGGATATAAACAGTTTTAAAGGGAAAGTGCTGCACTTTATCGGCATTGGCGGCTCCAGCATGAGCGGCCTTGCCAGGCTAATGATAAGCAGGGGCTATCTGGTTCGCGGCTCAGACCAATCAGATTCCTATTCAACCCGCGCCCTTCAAAACGAGGGCGTGACGGTCAGAATAGGCCATGATGCCCAGAATGTGCACGGCGCGGATCTGATCATATACACCGCCGCCGCCGCACCAGACAATGTGGAGAGGCTTGAGGCGGCAAGGCTTCAGATACCCAGTCTTGAGCGCAAGGAGCTATTGGGGCAGATCAGCAATGCCTACTCCCGGTCGGTTGCCATCAGCGGCACCCACGGCAAGACAACCACCACCTCCATGCTGGCCCAGGTGCTGGTGGAGGTGGGCATGGACCCAAACATCCACATCGGCGGCGTGCTGGACGCAATCGGCGGCAGCGTACGCACCGGCAATGGCGATATATTCGTGACGGAAGCGGACGAGTTTGCTCGCAGCTTTCTGGAGCTAAATCCCACCATTTCAATCATTTTGAACATAGACGCAGATCATCTTGACTGCTACAAGGACATAGACGACATCCAGCGGACCTTCCTTCAGTTCGCCAAAAGGCTGCCGAAAGACGGGGTTTTGATCATCTGCGGAGATGACGCCCGCTGCGTTCAGGTTGCTAAGGATTCGGGAAGAAATTACCTGACCTTTGGCAAAGACCCCTCCTTTGACTACTCATTCGCCAACGAAGTGATCGACGAAAACGCTTGCTATAGCTTCGACCTTATGCGCTCCGGCGAAAAGATAAGCCGGGTGAACCTTGCCGTGCCGGGGATGCACAGCGTCATCGATGCCCTGGCAGTCTTTGCCTGCGCCGACAGATTGGGCGTCCATCTCGCCGAAGCTGTGAGGATAATGTCCGCCTTTAAGGGAGCCCATAGGCGTTTTGAGCTGACCGGCATTGTAAACGGCGTTCGTCTTTACCATGACTACAGCCACAACCCCAGCGAATATAAGACTGTGGTGCCAATCGCCGCGCATCTGCCCCACAATAGGCTGTATATCGTTTTCCAGCCCCACACCTATTCCCGCTCAAAGGCTCTCATCGACGACTTTGGCCCCTCATTTGTCGGTGCTGACGAGGTGCTTATCACCGATATATATGCCGCAAGAGAGAAGGATCCCGGCGATATCCACTCCCGGATGCTGATAGAAAAGATGCAGGGAAACGGCTACAAAATTGTCTACTGCCCGGGCTTTAAGGAGTGCGATGAGTATCTTCGCGCCAACTGGCAGGAGGGCGATATCGTTTTGACTGTGGGCTGCGGCAATGTGAACGTTTTGAACGACATTTTGGCCGAAGAAAGATAAAGGATAGCAAAGGAAACAAAAGATGCATATCGTTTTAGGTCTTGGAAACTATGGTGCAAAATATGAGCATACATGGCATAACGCCGGCTGTGACAGCCTGAATATATTGGCCCAGCGAAACGGCATCAAGCTAATTAAACGCCGTTTCAAGGCTCTTTACGGCGAGGGCAGGATCGGCGGGCAGAGGGTGCTTTTGGCGTTCCCGCAGACATATATGAACCTTTCCGGCGACTGTGCAGTTGAGCTTGCCGGATATTTCGGCGTTCCTTCACAGAAAATAATCGTGATATATGACGACGTTGACCTGCCCAAGGGCGTGCTTCGCATACGTCCCCATGGCAGCGCCGGCAGCCACAACGGAATGCGCTCACTTGTGGAAAGGCTGGAAACACAGGATTTTCCCAGGGTTCGAGTGGGCATTGGCGGCCCTCCTGAGCGCATGGACATCAGCGATTTCGTAACCTCCAAAGTACCCAAAGAAGATTGGGAGCTTATGTTTAAGGCCTATACGGCAGCGGCAATGGCGGCTGAGGAGGTAATCACAAACGGCATCGAAAAAGCGATGTCCCTTTACAACGGCTTTGGAAAGACAGAAAAAGCGGAAAAGGAGCCTGTTTAATAAATATTTGAGGTAACAGCATGCAATTTGAACTGAAACCGCAGCAGATAATTCTGGATGCGGTGAAAAACGCCGATTCCTTCCGGGAACTGGCAAAAAAAGCAGAGCGCGGCATATGGCCGATCGCTCTTTTTGGGCTTCCCCCAGGCGCGCGCGCGGCAATTATCGCCGCTTTGCAGAGCGAGCTGTCTTTCCCTTCGGGCGGGGTGAAGATCGTCTTCGCCGCCCAGGACAACGCCGGCGCTCTGGAGGTCTATGACGACGTTTCAAAGCTATGCGAAAGGTCTGTGCTGCTTCCCGCCAAGGAGAAGATCGTATTCGGCGCCAAGGCCCAGAGCAAGGATGTTATGTTTTCCCGCTTGAGTGCACTGCACAAAATTGCCTGCGGCAAGGCGGACGTAGTCATCTGTTCGGCCCAGGCTCTTTTGACCCCCATGATTCCCCCGGAAGTATTGCTTGCCCATTCAAGAAATCTAAATGTCGGCGATATCGTGGACATCGACGGCCTTTGCGACCATCTGGCAAAATCCGGCTATGAGCCCTGCGACATAGTGGAAAGCCGGGGGCAGTTCGCCAGGCGCGGCGGCATCGTGGACATATACCCCGTTGGGCAGATAGATGCGGTTCGCATAGAGTTCTTTGATGATGAGATCGACACCATCAGGAGGCTTGACGCCGCCTCCCAGAGATCCAGCGGCAATGTGGATGAAGTGACGGTCATCCCCGCCACAGAGACGATAATTGAAGGCGTCCATTCCTCCGGCGCTCTTTTTGCCATCAGAAACGAAATTGACAAAGCTTCCCGGCAGTTTCCCAAGGAACCGTCGCCCCTTCCGCCCTCCCTTGACCTGGATGGCCTTGACGAAGACATGGACGATCTCGGTGAAGAGCTTCCCTCTCTTTGGGAGATGAAGCCCCTGGCAGAGCCAAAGAAGCGTCTTCACACTTTGGAGCGCCACTATGAGAGCCTTGAAAGCGGCCAGCGCTTCAGTGAAATAGAGCTTTATCTGCCCTTTGTATATGGAAAAGCCGCCACTTTGTTTGAATATATGGACGCCGTTTACATGCTGGATGAGCCCGCCCGGGCAAAGGAGCGCTGCGAAAAGGCCTATGATGAGTTTGCGGCTGAACACGAAGCCGCCCAAAAGTCCGGCGAGGCGCTGCCTTCTTTTGGCGCGCTGATGCGAAGCTGGCAGTTCATTGCCGGGCAAAGCGAAACAAGGCAGGTTATCACATTGAACGAGCTTATGGTGCAAAGCCCCGGCATCAGCCCCAGGGCGGTAATCAAGCTGGACGGCGCATCCCCTCCGGTCTATCACGGCCGGTTTGATCTGCTGGGCGAGGATCTTTTGCATTATAAAAAGAGCGGCTATAAAATTGCTCTGCTGACGGGCGGCTCCACCCGCTCGCAAAGGCTTTTGGATAGTCTGGAGAAAAGCGGCGTGGAAGCCTTCCCCCTTCAGACCCAGACTGAGCTTTCCCCCGGCCAGGTGGCGCTTTTGCCCCTGAACCTATCCGCTGGTTTTTCCCTTTCCGGTCCAAAGCTGCTGGCTCTGAGCGAAAACGACATCTTTGGAAGTTCCAAAAGACGCTCATCCACTGGGAAGAGCCACCCAGGCCAGAGGATTAAGGCCTTCACAGACCTGCATGTGGGCGACTTCGTTGTCCACGATTCCCATGGTGTGGGCGTATACGAGGGCATGGCCAAGCTGGAGGTGGAAGGAAAGCTGCGGGATTATCTGCACATCAGATACAACGGCACCGACATGCTCTACATACCCACCGACCAAATGGACAGGGTGCAAAAGTACATTGGCAGCCAGGAAAAAGCGCCAGCCTTAAGCAAGCTGGGCAGCGGCGACTGGGAGCGGCAGAAGAACAGGGTGCGCAAGAGCGTGCGCCAGATGGCCTTCGACCTTGTGGCCCTTTACGCCCAACGCCAGCAAAACCCCGGCTTCGCCTTTTCGAAGGACACGCCTTGGCAAAGGGAGTTTGAGGACAGCTTCCCTTATGAGGAAACGCCTGACCAGCTTCGAAGCATCGCGGAGATAAAAGCCGACATGGAAAGCCCTATTTGTATGGACCGCCTTCTCTGCGGTGATGTGGGCTACGGCAAGACGGAGGTGGCTCTTCGCGCCGCCTTCAAAGCGGTGATGGACGGCAAGCAAGTGGCGTTTTTGGCCCCCACCACATTATTGGCCCACCAGCATCACCAGACGATATTGGAAAGGTTCAAGGGCTTCCCCGTCACAGCCAAAGTGCTCTCCCGCTTCAGGACACCGGCGGAGCAAAGGGCAATCGTGAAGGAAGTGAACGAGGGCGGCGTGGATATAATCGTGGGCACCCACAGGCTTTTAAACAAGGACCTTGAGTATAAAGACCTTGGGCTGCTGATAGTCGATGAGGAGCAACGTTTTGGCGTTGCACACAAAGAGCAGATTAAAAACTTCAAAAAAAGCGTGGACGTTCTGACCCTCTCCGCAACGCCCATACCGAGGACATTGCACATGTCCATGGTGGGCATAAGGGATATGTCCACAATCGAAACCCCGCCGGAGGAGCGGCTGCCAGTGATGACATATGTGAGCGAATACAATCCCATGACGGTTTCCGACGCCATAATGCGGGAAATCGGACGGGGCGGGCAGGTGTATTTCGTCTATAACAGGGTCGCATCAATAGACCGCTTCGCCCAGCATCTGCGCCAGATTGTCCCCGAGGCGCGGATCGCCATCGCCCACGGGCAGATGAACGAACGGCTTTTGGAGGATGTGATGGCGGACTTCATGGAAAAAAAGTTTGACGTGCTGCTCTGTTCGGCGATAATCGAGTCCGGCCTGGACATTCCCTCCGTCAACACAATGATAATCTTCGACTCCGACCGCTTCGGCCTTTCACAGCTTTACCAGCTTCGAGGAAGGGTGGGCCGCTCCAGCAGGCTGGCCTATTGCCATCTGACTGTGCGGGAAAATAAGATAATCACCGAAACGGCACAGAAAAGGCTGGCAGCCATAAAGGAGTTCACCCAGTTCGGCGCAGGCTTCAAGGTCGCCATGAGAGATCTTGAGATCCGCGGCGCAGGTGACATTATGGGCGCAAGGCAGTCCGGTCACATGGCGGCGGTGGGCTATGATATGTATGTGAAGCTGATCGGCGAAGCTGTTTCCAGCATAAAGGGCGAGGATATTGCCCCCAAGATCGAGACCTCAGTCAATCTGCCGGTGGATGCCTACCTGCCCGACGATTATGTCCACGGCCACACGGTGCGAATGGACATATACAAGCAGATTGCTCAGGTATCATCAAGCGCGGAACGCCTGGAGGTCATGGACGAGTTGATCGACCGCTTCGGCGATGTCCCCCGGCCCTGCGAGAACCTGATATATGTGGCGCTCGCGAAAAACCTTTGTGAGAAAATGGGCCTGGAGCAGGTTTTCAGGCGCAGGGAACATATCGTCATGCGCTATGGGAAAGCCGCAAATGTGAACCCGGCGCAGTTGGTCTCGGCCCTGAGCGCTGCCAAAAAGCCGCTTAATCTGGCCAACACAAAGCCCCCCAGCCTTCTTTTCAGATGCAGCCAGGACAGCGAAGCTGCCATAAGGGAGCTGGCTGTGGTGCTGGAGGGGCTGGCGGAAAAGCTATACCCTTCCGCCTGAGCCGCTTTTCCCATCTGGGCAGGTGACTGAAAAGAGCTAAACCCTAGCCCGCGCAAAGATTTATAGGTGGCCTTGCCAAGAGCTGGGAGATGGCATTTTTTAAAAAAACACCCGTTTTGTGGGAATATGGCGAAATAACGACAGCGCACGCATTTTTTACGGCGCTCCAATCATCCCCCGCCTAAATAGCGCCTTTATCCCACTGCAGGCTTTGCCGATAATTTAGCTCCCCCTTTTGCTTTAACTATCCTTTTTATGCTAAAATTTTATCAAAATGAAAACATTAAAAAGCGTTTCCAAATATGCCCTGCTTTATATGGCTCAAAGCAGGGCATATTATTATTGCATTTTAGTTTATAAGGTGGGATTTTTACATGTCAATAGGCATGATATTGCTGGTAGTCGTCGCGGTGCTGATACTTTTCGGCATTGCACAAAGAGTTCTGGACGGAATGCGCCTGAACGACAAGGCCGCGCTGGCGGTGGTGGCGGCCATGTTCGTCGGCGGGTTGATTCCCAGCATTCGCTTCAGCGAAAACGTGGCGGTAAACATAGGCGGGGCCATCATTCCCTTTGCCCTTTGCGTCTATCTGTTCGTGAGGGCGGAAACAGCCTGGGAAAAATGGCGCACAATAATAGGTATGATAGTAACCGGCGCGGTCATCTATGGCCTGGGGAGAATCCTCCCCGATGAGCCTGAGATGATGGCCTTTGACCCCAACTATGTCTACGGCATTGTCGGCGGTATCGTTGCTTACATATTAGGCAGGTCAAGGCGCGGGGCCTTCATCTGCGGTGTGATGGGCGTTTTACTGGCAGACATAACCAACGCCATTGTCCAAGCATCGCTGGGCACTTCATTTTCGCTTAATCTGGGCGGCGCCGGTTTCTTCGATGTTATCGTCCTCTCAGGCATACTGGCGGTTTTGTTGGCAGAAATCTTCGGCGAACTGATGGAAAAGATTGTTCGCTCAAGAAGGGAAAAGGAGGCGGAATGATGAGCATCATTAAGAAAAGACTGATCACGGCTCTTTTGGCAGTAGCTTTGCTGATGGCATGGCCAACTGCCCACGCAGGGCTGACCGAGAGCCCCGACGATGGCTATTACACCATCTTCACCCGCGAGGGCAATGTGTTGACAATGATCGCCGGCCGGGTCTATGCGGATGACGAATATATTAGCCATGACAACAGGCATTACCGCATATTCAGCGTGAACCAAGATTCGCTTCAGGCCTGGGCCCAGGAAATAACCCAGGAGGCTTTCCTCCCCTATGCAAGCGATTATCTGGCCGTCAGCGCAAGCCCCTCGCCTGCTGATGGCGGCGCAAGCCCCTCTCCCTCCGCCGATGACGGCGGCACTGACGACGCTGCCGGAGGCAACCGCCAAAGCTCCGACAGAAAAGTGGCCATATACTGCACCCATTCCGACGAATCATATGTGCCCTCTGATGGCAAATCCAGCGATGAAAACTACGGCGGTATATACGACGTGGCGGACGAATTCGCCGCATCCCTCAACGATATCGGCATCGAGGTGATCCAGGACTACACCTCACACCTGCCCCATGATTCCGGCGCTTACAGGCGTTCCCGCGCCACCGCCGTCGAGCTCCTGAAGACGATGCCCGACGCGCTTATCGACATCCACCGCGACGGCGTTCCCGCCCATCAGTATGAGACGGATTTCAGCGATGACGACATCACAATGGTGCGGCTCTTGGTGGGCAAGAGCAACCAGAACTTCAGCGCCAACAAGAACTTCGCCAAGGAGCTCAAGGCCAACGGTGACGAGATGCACCCCGGTCTTATAAAGGATATTTATATTGGCAAGGGCAATTATAACCAGGAGCTGGCGCCCAATTCAATACTCCTTGAGTTCGGCACCCACGAAACCACAAAGGAGCAGGCCCAGGCTTCCACAAAATATATGGCGGAGGTCATCTCCCAGACGCTTTACGGCTATGTGGAGCAGCCCGGAAGCGGCGGCGACGGCACGGGCACGGGCGCTGGCCAGGGCAATGGCGCCGATGGCTCCGGCGGCGAGGGCGCCAACCGTGTGGACGAAACCGGCAGAGAGCCGGTGAAGGGCAGCAGCAGGGGCTGGAGCGGCATCTGGTGGATCTTGGGAATAGTCGTAGGCGGCGGCCTGATATTCCTGCTTTACTCCAAGGGCGGCAAGCGGTTTGGCCATAATGTGGGCAGAAGCGCCTCGGAGCTGACCGGCGGCCTGATTGGCAAAAAGCCCGACGACGAGGACAAGGACGAGTTCGACCGCGAATAACTATGCAGGGCAAAACAAGCTCCCCGAAGATAAATCTCCGGGGAGTTTTTCAGCATCTGTGGCCTTTTCGTTGTACGCTATTGCTATAACACAGCGACGAACAGCGTTATCAGCGCATTGTGAAATCCGTGGGCGAAAACCAGCGAAAGAGTGGTGCAGCCCTTTATCCTCTCCCGGCAAAAGCAGAGTATCAGGCCAATAAAAGCCGTGCCGATCACCTGGAATATATCGCCGTTAAGGGCATGGGAAAGACCGAATATCAGCGACGATAATATGATGGCCAACCATCTGGAGTTTTTGATGTCCAAAAGCCTTTTGAAAACGAAGCCCCGAAAGAAAAACTCCTCCGCCAAAGCCACCCCCGCCGTCATGTACAGAAACTGATAAGCAAACTGCCACGGCCTTGTGTAGCTGGTGGAACCCACCATGTCCTTAAGCCCCAAAAGTATCGGGAGGACGGTCAAAATTAGCGACATGCCCAAGGCGATGATTATCCCCAATATGATCTGACTTAAAACGCCTTTTCTGGAAAACCCGAAATCACGAAGGCTCTCCTTTTTTGCCAGCATGAAGACTATGGGCACAACCAAAAGGCTCCACTGCAAAGCTATCATCAGCGCGGCCCTTGCCCACAGAGGCAATGACATCAAAACGCTTTTCTGAAAGGCGATCATGCCCAGCATCACCGCAGATTGCAGCGCCAGAGCCAGAGCCAAAGCCAATATATCCTTAGTTTTTCTTTTCATATACCTGCTTTCTGCCCACAAGTTTAGATCAGCGGGGAAGGAAGTCAAACTTCGCCCTTATGTTCAAAGCCGGTTTCAATGCAACTCAGGGCGCAAAACAAATCGCATTTCTCCTTTGCGGGTCGGCTAGTATTTGATTATGTAGTAAATCACATATATCCAGCTTAAAAGGCCGTGGAAAATGGCCACGGGGATGGACCCCCACGCCGTGTAGGAGATTATCATCGCCAGGCAGGTGCCGAAGGAGATGCCCGCCTTGGCAGTGCTCTTAACTATCTTAACCGAGTTTGATTTTTCGCCTGACATTCGCATCACCCTTCCTTTTCAAGCCTTGCCGGTGCATTACACCACTTCCTTGACCTTTTCCAGGAACTTTTCCCTTGCTTCCTGGGAAATGTTGGTTATCTGGCCGCAGTTCATCCATTTGCGCTTGCCAACGCCCAGTTGCTTCATGGAAGTGTTCAGAAAAACATTGTTGATGGCATTGCCCGCAAACAGGCGCAAATACCAAGTGGGGGAAGATGCCGTCGTTATTGCAATCGCGGACTTGATGTGGGTTAGCTTACCCTTAATTCCCACCGGCGTCGAGTCGTAGGCAAAGCCGGGCTTCATCACCTTGTCCAGGAAACCCTTCAACACAGCGGGCACGTCGCACCACCAGACGGGGGCGATAAACACCAGCGCGTCAGCGTTCATAATCTTTTCCTGATATTCTGTGACAAGCGGATCCAAGGTTCCACCCTTGTTGAAAAGCGCCAGTTCCTCGACGCTGTAGCGCGGGTCAAAGCCGTCGGCGCAAAGGTCGATCACCTCGTAGGGCTTGCCCTTTGCAGCCAGGGCCTCTTTAGCTTTTTCGAGAATGGCGTGGTTAAAGCTTCCCGGGTAAGGATGGGAATATATTATCAATGTGTTCATTGCGTTCCTCCTTGTTCTTTATTAATAGCCTTATTTTACCAAACAAATGAAAAGAAGTCGATACCTTTATCGCATCGACTTCTTGATAAAATGAATCGCCCTAACTGATGACCTTCAGCCAGCCTTCCAGCGTGTAAAGGGGGTCTCCCATCTCGTCCGGGCGCAGGCATTTAAGCTGTTCAGCCGGTATGGGTCGTATCCCGGCGTCGGCGTAAACCCCGCCTCGGTGATTGGCCTGAGTCCAGTAGAGCTTCGAGGTGTGTTCTTCCCACTGAAGACCGTATTTCTCACACCATTGTTCCAAGGTGATTTCCGGCATGTCTTCGATCTGCCGGCGGCTTGCGGCTGGAAGCATCCCCTCCCCATGGAGCCACAGCAAGGCTTCCTTGTGGTTGTGGTAGGCCCTATGGCCACCTTCCGGTTCGAAGTATACGCCTGTTCTGGCCGGCAGGCCCGCCGCCTTTTCAAGGCGAATGCTCTCGCCGACAAATTCGCGAATTGTGCGGCAGTAAAGTCCGTCATCATCGGGGTCCATAACCCTGTCCTTCTCCCCATTCATGTAAAGCACTGCGCAATGGGGCATGTGCAGGCGGATGATGTCGATGTCGGAACATATTGGCGCCAGCTTAATGCTGGGAACATTGGTGCAGGCCTTGCCACGGACGCGGCTGTATTCCCCCAATATAAAGCCGGAGACAATGGCTACATGCAGCCTGTCTTCCAGCATGGTCATCCAGCCGGCAACGGCGCCGCCAAGTGAATTGCCCACCACACCCAAGCGCGTTTTGTCGATATCCGTTCGAGCTTGCAAAAAGTCCAAAGCACGCACTGTGTCGAAGGCCATTTTCCCCATCATCAAACGTCCGCTTTCCGCCGCTGCCTGATCAGCGCAGCGGTCATCGTGAGCCCGAGTGCCTTTTTCGCCGGAAATGTGCCGCTCCTCCTCGCCGATGGTGTCATATAGCAGACAGGCCAGGCCCATTTTTGCGTAGAGCTGGGCCGTGTAGGATGCATATAGTGAGTTTTTCGATCCGCCGTGACCATTTGTGATGACCACTGCCGGCATCGGCTTTTGCGCCCCGTCAGGCCGATACAGAAGACAGGGCACCTTAGAGCCCTCCTCTGCCGTGAACAACCATTTTTCGATTATCAGGTCATCGTGGGACAAGTTGCCCCTATGCTCGGCGGCCAAATCTACTCTCTTTTTGGGAACGCCCAGCATATTCCATATTTCCCGGCGCAGGTTATCCTGCTGCGCCTTTGCCATTAGATGGTTCAAGCTTTTTCCTCCTCCCGCTTCATTTCCCTCTCCAAATACATGCAAGCAGCCTGAATGAAGAAGATGCTGCCTAAATCTCTCAGATAATAGGGCGATGCATCGCTGTTTTGGGGCGGCAGTACTTTTTCCAATATGGCGCCCTGAAGGTTTGGATCTTTCGTGTGGATAAACTGCACATCCATGGCGAATTCCAGGCTGCGCCGCGTGGCCTCCATCCAGCTTTCGTCCGGATCCAGGTCATAAAGGCTCTGCCAGAGTATTGCCGCGCAGACCGTGCCGCTGGTGGCATGACCAAAGGAGCTGGTTTTGAAATTGACATATGTATTGCGCAGCAGGCCTCCATCAGACCGCTGGGCGTTCAAATACCAGGTTCCGCAACGCCTTAGGCTATCCAGGTACGCTTCGTCCCCAGTATCCAGATAGGCATCCGCCATGGGAAGGCCCCACCAGAAGCTTTGGCGCGGGTGGACGCTGCCCCTTATTCCGCCGCAGGGTGGGTAATTGACCCAGGTACCCTCGGGCATCTCGTTGGCGCGAAGATAATCCGCCGTGGCGTAGAAAATGTCCCTATAGCGCTGATCACCGCTGAGCTTGTATGCCTTTAAAAAGATGGCGTCATCCAACAGGGGCCGCCCGTCGCGCTTGACATGGCCCTGCTGGGGGATGAAGCGATCCTGCCAGCCGGGATGCTCGAAGGAAAGGGTTACCAAGCTGAAGTTGTCAAGGAAATGCCCCTCTCCCAGATAGGCGTTGCTGGCCACCCAGTTGCAAGCGGCCAAAAATGCCTCCTTCAGCTCTTCCTCCCCCGTCAGCTCATACAGCGCATAAATGCCGTCCAGGCATTCCAGCACAGCGGAGGTGTTGATGCAGTCATTATAATCCTCTATGGCCCATATCAAGCCATAATGGGGATGCTCAGGATCGGAAAAGCGTTCCCGCATTATGAAATCCGCTCCCAGTTTGGCATGGGTGAGATACTTTTCATTCCCCGTCACCCGATATGCCGCGCAAAGGGCCTTCACCGCCTGTCCGCCATGCCAGATGGGGCAGAAATAGTCCCAAATCTTGGTTGCAGCGGAGTATTCGCCCTTGAAGGAGCCCTTCCAGGTCTTATGAAGCATCTTTGGCGCCCTCGGGCAGGGAGGCGGCGTTTCCTCCTGATGCTGGGCGATATCCGTCAGCCAATCACAGGCTGCGTCAAGGGCTTTCAACAACTTTTCTCGGTCGATGAGATTGTTTGACATGGTTGCTTTCTCCTCTCCTATTTATACTTATTGCACATAGCGCTTTTAGTCTGGTAATAAGTTGCAATCCGGTCATCTAGAGGTTACCTGCTGGCGGTAGTTTATGGGCGTCATCCCGGTGTAATGCCTGAACCGACGTATGAAACCGGACACATCGTGATATCCCACCCGAACGCCGATTTCCTTAACGCTCAACTGCGTTTCAGCAAGCAGCTTTTTCGCCTTGTACAAGCGGATCTGCACCAGATATTCCGATGGAGAGACGCCCATCTGCTCTTTGAACTGCTCTGAAAAGGCCCGGGCGCTCATTGAAAGATGCTCGGCAAGAAATGCCATGCTCAGGTTGGGATCGTCATAGTTTTCCTGCATATAGCTTTCCGCCATGCGTATTGTCGAAAGGCCGTCCCCCTCAGCTTGCGAAACGTCACCGAGAAGGCTGTGACAAACGCTTCTAAGGGTTTCGTTTAAATCGTCAATTGACAGGCATCTTGAAAGGGAGAACACATCGTAAATTTCTGCGCCGCTCGCAGTTCCCGCCGGTGCGCATTCGTTCATCACCACACTGATGATGTCGTTATAGAAGGAGCGAAACGCGAACAGCGACAGGTTCATGGTCTGCATGTAGCGGATAAGCTCGTCCAGCATGTCGTCCACCCTGCGCAGATTACCCCGGCGCAGCACGTTTTTAAGGGCGCTCATAAGCTTAGCGGGGTAGGACACCGTGCTGCCGGTGGTGGTTACGTCGTCAAAGTGCAGGACGCTCCCGTTGCCCAGAACAAAGCGGTTGTCAAATGCCGCTGCCGCCTCAAGATAGGCGATTGAGGCATGGGCTATGTCACTATGGGCTTTGCTGATGGCCATTGTGGTATTCCTCTGTTGCGAGCGCACGATGTGGTGAATCTCCTGGGCATATCTGAATAATTCCCCCTCATCATCTGAAAATAGGGCGAAAAGCACCTGGTTTTGCAGCGTTAGCTCCACACAATGCCCGCTGATGTTCTCTCCTACCATGCAGTCGCCAGAGGCGCTTAAAAGGCCTGATATGTCCGTGTGGGCGCTTAAAAGCGCGATGGCAAACCAGCGTTTTTGGGCGCCAATCCCAAGTCTTTCAGCCTCGCGCAAGAAGTCCTCTTTGCTGCCATAGGAACCGTTGACAAGGCGCCGAATCAGCTCGGATTTTTCCAAAGATACGCTTTTGCTGGCCAAAGCCTGATTCTGAGCCTTGATCTCCCGTATACCCATCTCGATGGCCTTAAAGTCATCCCTTGCACGGGCATCGCCCATAAGGCTGCGCAAAGTTCGGACAGGCTTATAGTTATACATGGAGAAGAACCCTATCATCATCACTGAAACCAGGCCCGTTACTGCCAACAGAATCCAAAAACGCCTTTGCTGCAAGCTCAGGCTCTCCATCAGCGCGCTTCTTTGCTGCACAGTGCAGTATCTCATGCCGTTTGAATCGGAAATGGCAGTGACAAGGTATTCCTCCCCCTCGTAGAAAAGAGAGCCGGTCGCAGTCTGCGGTTTCCCCAAAAGAAAGTCCTCCACTGCTGCGTCGGGTATCTCGAAGGCCGCATGCTGGGCAAGGATCTTCCCGCCGTGCAGTATATATGTGCCGCGGTCTCCGCTAAGCTCTTGGGCGAGCATGCCCATGTATTGCTTTTCATCCACGATAAACATCATAGTGCCGCTTTTAGTGGTTCCCGTGGGCAATATGAAGGTGATGACTTTTTTGTTGCCGCTTAATATTCCGGAAACTTTCTGCGCGGGAATGATACTCAGCTCCTTAGGCGCATGGAGCATGGAACGCAAGTCCTGCGGGCTGATGCCCTCATAGATGATGCCCTGCTCCAAAAACCTGTCCATGTGCATGGATGTGGAGGGGGAATATATATATTCGTCGATGTCGAACACCAGGAATAAATCGCTGACGAAGCCGTTTATGGACCTGAAAAGGGACATGAAGCTGATTAGCTCCCTCGCCCTGAGGGGGCCGGAACCTGCTGAGAGCCGGAAAGGCTCGATTTCCGGGTGGAAGGTTATCTGGTCCACCATGTTGACGATTCCGTTCAGCCCGATTTCGTGGGAATATCGGATGCGGTCAAGCAGGCTCGCCTCGTTTTCATAGAAGCTTTTTTCAATTGTGTCGGCAAAATAAGTGAACATATAGGCGCCCAGGCAAGCAATCACAACTATCAGTATGGCAAGATAAGGCAGAGCAAAGCGCAGGAAGGTTTTGGACAAAACTACCCTGCAACGCTTTTGTGGCGCTGGCTGGCCAATTTCAACGCTTTTCTTTTCACGCTGGAGGTTTATTATCATGACAGCTCCCCCTTCCTGTGCCCTTAGCCTTTCTTAAAGCCAACATTGTCCGCTCCCCGTCAGGCAAGACAGGAAGCGGACAGGATAATCCTTTGGGCAGAGGCTAAATAATAATCAATGCCTGTCGTAAAGCCCCTGTGCGATGGCGGTAAGTTCATCCAGCCCGGCGTTCTTTAATCCATCCTGGAAGGCCTGCCAGCTCTGGTCAGTCACCCCGTTCACAGCAAAGGCGGCAAGGGTTTCATCGATCAGCTTGTTTATGTCTGTGTTGATAAGGGCCCATCTTTCAGTTTCCTCAGGAGTCTTTATAACAAAGCTGCTCACAATGCTGTTTACCGCAGTTGGTTCAACGGAATTAGCCGCCTCATACATCATGCCGGCTTCAACAGCAGCACTAACGTTGACGTCCATGGTGAAAACCCTCTCATAGACATCCGACGGGAAATAATAGATGGCGTTCTGCGGCTGGATGCCATAATCGGTGCTGTTGGGCAGAACATCTGGCAGCATCGCCATCTTTCCATCAACCCACTCCCACGTCACGCCTTCGGGACCATATGTGCTTTCATACATGAATGCCTCGTTTTGGAACCAGGTGTCAAACCAGCGCATGGTCGCCGGCACACATTCATTCGCCACCGTTATGACCGAATGGCGGATGACGTTGATGGTACGCCTTCTGATTTGCTGCTGGTATCCGTCGGCGTTTACGGGCACTAGGGGCACCATGTCCTGGGAGAACTCCGGATTGGTGATGGAGGAATACTGGGAGAATCTCGCCGTCAGGCCGACTTTGTTCTCATCGCACTTGGCGGCCAGAACGTTTGTGGACTGGGTGAGGAACTCCGGATCAATCAGTTCCTCGTCGTATATCATATGTATCCATTCTATCGCCTCGCGGTAGCCCGGCGCCAAAGCCACATGCTGCACCTTGCCGTCGCTGCCAAGCATGAAGCCGGAGTGGCCGGGAACGCTCCAAAAGCTGAAACAGCTGGCGGTTATCGAAGCCGTGCCGGTGGTGAATGTGGACGTGGCCGGATAGCCGTCCGGATAGGCCTCCTTGAAGGCCCTGAGGGTGTCTGTCAGCTCGCTCACGGTGGCGGGCTTGTTAAGGCCAAGCTGACTAAGCCATTTCTGGTTTATATACAGCTTCGGGTCAACCGTCAAAGGGTCCTCCATTATGGCGCCGACAGCGTATATCTGCCCGTCGGTCTGCCTGAGCAGCTTCCTGTGCCTTTCCTGAAGCATACCGTTATAGTTGGGCATGTATTCTTCCATCAGGTCTTCAATGGGAATGAGTATCCCCTGGGCTACGCCGTATTCCTCGATGTTCACAGCGCTGCTGCGCCCGCCCATTATCATGTCCGGGTACTGCCCGGATGCAAACATCAGGTTGGAGACAGTCTGAAAATCTCCGCTCTTAATATTGTCATAATCCACATGGATATTGGTCTGTTCTTCAAGTCTTACCAAGCACCATTGAGTTTCAAGGTCGATATCGTGCCTGTCGTCCACGGAAAACATGGCTTTCAGCGTGATCTTTTCGTCCACTATGGGGTAGCCCTCCGGGTTAAAGTTGGCCTTGGGCTCCGCCGGGGCGGCGGTGGGGGCGGCAGTGGCGGCCGCCGGAGCGGTAGTGGCGGCGGAGGTTGTCCCGGGTGTTGGCGCGGGTGCTGTGCAGGCGGATATTGCTATTATCAGAGCAACTAAAATCACCTGCAGAGAAAGCCGCTTTAGTATAGGCTGTTTGTGTTTCATCGTGCAACTCCTTTCATTATATCCTATTTTCGGCGCAATGCGCGCAAAGGAAATACTTTATACATTTTGTAGGAAGGAGGTCATCCCTTAAGGGAGCCAATCATCACGCCCTTGACAAAGAACTTCTGCATGTTCAGGTAGAGCACAACCGCCGGGCCCGTGGACATCACTATGGCGCAATACTTGACCACTTCCGCCACTCGTATAGCCTCTGTAAGATTATCCGCATCCTGATACATCTCGTTTGCTGTCGCCGCGTCCATGTTCAGTTTTGCCAAAATTTCCCTCAGCACCAAGGTCACAGGATACCATCTCCTGTCGCGGATATAGATGAGGGCAGTGAAAAAGTTATTCCAGTTGCCAACGCCGTAGTAAACGCACAGCACTGCTGTGATGGTTCCACTCAGAGGCAACGCCACCTGCAGGAAGTATTTGATATGCGAAGCGCCGTCGATGCTGGCCGCCTCGTACAGCTCGCGGGGTATACTGCTGGTCATATATGTCCTTGTGATCATCAGATTCCAGACCGAGGCGCAGCCAGACAGCACAATTATTAACGGGTTGTTATAAAGGCCAAGATCACGCATCAGCAGAAATGTGGGAATCAAGCCGCCGGAAAAAAACATCGGCACGATTATCAGAAAATTCACCAGGCCTTTGCCTATGAACTTGTTGCTCAGCGCATAGCCCGCCATCAATGTGACTGCCACGCTGATGGCAGTGCCGGAAACTGTGTATATCACTGAATTCAAATATGAACGCCAAAACAGTGTGTATTTAAACATGCCCTGGTAGCCTATCAGCGACGGATCCTTGGGCCAGAGCAAAACCTCCCCACGCAGCACAGCATAGGGCTCTGAGAACGATGATATTATTATGAAATACAAAGGATATAGCGTCACGAACAGCGCCACAACCCAGAATGCCATGTTGAAGAAATTGAAGACGCGATCCGAGGTCGTCATTCGTATGGGCGAGCCCCTTCTTGTTTTTCCACTTGCCTTTGATTTTGCATATGCCTGTGCCATGGTCTTCCCCCTTTCTAAACTGATTATTATAAAATGCTTATCTCGCTTGCCTTCTTGGATATTGTATTAACAATCATTATTATGACAAAGTTGATTACATTCAGCAGCAGCCCTATGGCGGCGGTATATGAGAACTTTGCCTGGCCCAGCCCCACTGTGTATATGTAAAGGCCAATTATATCAGAGGTGGGTATATTGCCGTTGGTCTGCAACAAAAGAGCCTTTTGAGTGTTGCTGCTGAGCATGCTGCCGCTGTTTAAAATCAGCAGCATCATCGCCACGGGGATGATATTTGGAATGTCTATGTAGCGGATCTTCTGCAATATTGTCGCGCCGTCGATGGTTGCCGCCTCGTACATTTCCGGGTCAATGCTCGTCAGCGCTGCCAGATAAACGATTGTGCCCCAACCAGCCCCCTGCCATATTCCGCTGGCAATAAACACCGTTCTAAACCATTCCGGCGCCACCATGAAGTATATGGATTTGCCGCCCAGGGCGACTACCAGCTTGTTGATGATCCCATTGGTGGGCGAAAGAAACATGTAGACCATGCCCGCTATGACCACAGTGGATATGAAGTGGGGAATGTATATGGCCGTTTGGGTGAACTTCTTAAACCTGGGATATTCAACGCGGTTGAGCAATAGCGCCAAAATGATCGGCATGGGAAAGCCCCACAGCAGTCCGTAAAAGTTCAGCAGGAATGTGTTCACCAGGAGCCGCTGCCAGTAAAAGGAGCTGAAAAAAGTTCGGTAATGCTCCAGCCCCACCCAAGCGCTCCCAGTGATTCCAAGGACGGCCTTGTAATCGCGAAAGGCAATCTGCACTCCGTACATGGGGAAATAATCGAATATAATAAAATAGGTCATGACCGGCAGCAGCAGCAGGTAAAGCTGCCAATCGCTTTTAAGGCGTCGCACTGCCACAAGGGACTTTTTTCGCAAGGATAAACTCGTCATATTCTGCATTTAAACAATCACCCGCTCTTCTGATTTATATTTTGTTGACTAAAAAACCCTGACGCAAATGAACTATTAGCGCGCGTAGCGCGCGGCAATCTTTTAAAGAGATGCCCGCATTCGTGTTAGCAAAGCTGATCAAGGTGGCTTGCGAATATGGAAATATTGTGTGTCTTAATTATAGTTATAACTGTATGTGCACTATATGTAAATAGTCGGAATTTCTGAACATGCCTCTTTTAGGGCTTTTATATGGCCAAAATTTCCGCAGATAAGAGGCGAAAGCCACCAAGAAAGCAGCGTGACAGACAATGATATGGCCAATTACGAAGCCCAGCGCGGGTTAAAAGTGGGTTTTGGGAAAACAAAAGCCCCCGTAAATGGCTATCTACAGGGGTTTCTTGGAGGCGCCAACCGGATTTGAACCGGTGAATCAAGGTTTTGCAGACCTTTGCCTTACCGCTTGGCTATGGCGCCATATGAAGTTGTTTAAAATAAAACCGCAAAGGAAATCCTTCGCGGCTTTATTTCCAGTGGAGCGGTAGACGAGACTTGAACTCGCGACATCCACCTTGGCAAGGTGGCACTCTACCACTGAGCTACTACCGCATGGTGCCTTGGGGCGGAATCGAACCACCGACACGTAGATTTTCAGTCTACTGCTCTACCGACTGAGCTACCAAGGCTGGCGACCCGGAAGGGGCTCGAACCCTCGACCTCCAGCGTGACAGGCTGGCATTCTAACCAAACTGAACTACCGGGCCACATTTGCAGCAAAGTCCTGGTGGGAGCAACAGGGCTCGAACCTGTGACCCCCTGCTTGTAAGGCAGGTGCTCTCCCAGCTGAGCTATGCTCCCCTGCGCTTTGCCGCGTTGACTAATATACTATACTTTTCCGACCCTGTCAAGGGCTTTCCGCATTTTTCTTACAATGCCTTTACAAAATCGCAACATTTTATATAATCTTTGTTTATAGGCGTATACCGGCAAAAAGCTGGCTGCCCAAAGCGGTCTATCCCTCCGCCTGGCCTTCCTGAACCCGGTGCGTGAACCTTTTGTTCAGCCAAATCCCCAGAAGCCCGATGGCGCCCGTGGCAGCAAATATCGCGATGGTCAGCGCCCAGTTTTCATTCATTATGGAGGCCCCCGCCCAGGTGGAGGTAACCACCGAGGGGATTCTGGCCAGTGTTGCGATTATGAAAAAGCGAACGGGGTTTATCCTCGTCAAGCCCACAGCATATGTCAGCACATCCTTCGGCGTGCCTGGTATCAAAAACAAAATGAACGTGACCGACTCAAGCCGCGCTTCATTCTTCAGAAATCTGAAGCTTTCAAGCTTCTCGCGGGACACAAAAAGAGTGATGAACTTTTCCTTGAAGACTTTTACCAGCAGGAAAACCAGCACTGTGCCTATCAATATGCCCAAAAGGCATGTGAAAAGGCCGCCCCATGTGCCAAAAAGATAGCCGGCGATTACCTCCACGGGCTCACCCGGCAGGATTGCCACTATTATCTGCAAAATCTGTATGCCCAAAAGCAGCAGCCAGCCGCCGAAGCCCATCTGAGAAACCCTTGCCTTCAGGGCATCTCTGCCTTCTTCCTGCATCAGCGACATTATCCACGGCCACATGGCCACGGTCAGATAGATCATCCCACCGAGAAAAAGCGCCAGTAGGATCGATCCAACGATTTTCTTGCTTTTATCAGACATGCTCGTTTTCTCTCCCGGGTGAATTTCTTCTTTGAAAATACGATATATTGCTGTTGCAAATGTGACAAAAAGCCATGAGACGGGCCGTAAGCCGAGTTCTGTCGTGAACGGCCATCTATCTAGGCGCATCGTTACCGATACGCTCAAGCGATTACATGAAGCGCGACGAGCAGCCGCATATGCTCCCATATCAATCTTGCACCGGACGGGGTTTACATGGCCGGCAAGTCGCCTTGCCGCCGGTGGGCTTTTACTCCGCCTTTCCACCTGAACCGCCCCGCCAGCGGAAGTTCCGCAAGCGAAGTGGTTGTCTATTTCTGTTGCACTTTCCCTGAAGTCGCCTTCGCCGGGAGTTACCCGGCGCCCTGCTCTGTGGTGCTCGGACTTTCCTCGCGCCCTGCGGCGCGCGGCCGTTTGGCCCGCTCATGGTTTCTCATTGGTACGAATGTCTTTAAATATAACGTTTCAAACGCTGAAATGTTTCTGGCTTTTATTCCTTGACATAGAGAATCCTGCCGCAGGTTTCGCATTCCACAATGGAGGCTCCCTTTCTGGCGTTGCTGACGATAAGCGCCGGTAGCGCCATGTTGCAGCCCCCGCACTGGTCGCCCATCAGCATGGCCATGGGCGGCTTGCAGCGTTTTTTTATTGTTTTATAGCGGCTGATCATATCCGGTGAAATCTCCGGCGCGATCTTGTCCCTTTCGGCCTCCAGCCTATCCAGCTCCTCCTTTTGCACCTTGTAAACGGCGTCATACTCCTTCATCAGGCTGGAATACTCCGCCTTGGCCTTCGAGGCGTTTGCTCTGGCGCCCCGCAGGTCAACCGTCAGTTGGCCCGCATCCCTCATCAGCGTTTCCAGCCTGCGCTCCAGCGCGCCCAGCCTGCCGATTAGCTCGCCCAGACCGTTTATCGCCTCTCGCACCTGTGTGGCTGTTTCGAAGCTATCTTCATTTAAATCCGCCGAGGCGGCCTCGATCTTTTCCTTTATAAGCTCATATTGGGCCCGTACGCCGATAATTCCCTTGTTTGTCTTGTCGGTATTGGTTTCCACTGTTCTCATCGCGTTTTGCTGGTCGTTATAATATTTCTTTAAGGCCAGCAGTTTGCGGCGCATCGGAAACTGCCTTATCTGCGAATCATATCCGTCCACCTTCTGGTCAGCTTCCTGATACCTCCATAAAGCGTCCAAATTACTCATGCCATTCCTCCCTGCTGCCATTATGCCTGCGGGCATTGCTGGCGATCTATACTGTTCCCTTCGTTCTCTTCACTTAAACCCAAGCTCTTTCGCGTACATGCCATCTGCGATAAAATACTCGATTTTATATTGTATCAAATTTTCGTGGGTTTGTAAATGTTTCTTTAGCCCAGGCAGGGCAGGAAGCTCCGATTCCCTGTGCCCGCAGGTGATGACGCCAATTCCTCGTTCGATATACTCCGTCAGCTGATGGTATTTTAGCTCACCGCAGATGTAGACATCTGCGCCGCCGGCCAAAACTGCCGCCATTTCGTCGTTTCCGCTGCCTGCACACACGGCGATTTTTTTCACATTTCCACCTGCGAAGGCGTTCACATATGGTGAGTCTATTTTTCCCGCAATGCTTTTCGCAAGCGCCTCCACAGTCGTCTCTTTAACATCTCCGAACGCAAGAAAGCCCTGCTGAACCGGAGTTTCAGCCCCGGCGGCCATGGCCAGCGCCCTGCTTGTCCCGATTTCGCAGGCGTCAAAATTGGTGTGGGCGCAGTAAACGCTGATTCCATTTTTAATTATCTTTTCTACAATGCCGCCCAAAGGCTCGTCTGCGTCAAGGCTCATTACCGGCTCAAAAAACAGCGGGTGGTGAGCGATTATAAGCTGCGCGCTTTGTGAGATGGCAAAATCGACAACCCTGGCGTTAACATCCAGCGCCAGCACCGCCCTTTTGACCTCCCGCTCCATGGAGCCGATCAGAAGGCCGCAGTTGTCGCCGGGAATACAGGTGTCAAGAGGCGCCAAATCCTCAATCACTTTTGATATATCATTCACTTTGCAAGCCATGCTTCCACCTCCTTCATTATTTCCAGCTCCCTTAAAATGGGGACCCTATCCACCACATCGTCCTTCGCGCCTTCAAGTGCCCTTTCCAGCAGCATTATCTGCCTTTGAACGTATTTCTCCAAAGCTTCGGGTTTTTGTCTCAACAATATGGGGCCCAGCATCTCCTCAGCTTCTGAAAGCTGCATTTTCCCGGCTGCAAGCTTCATTATCTGGTAGAAGCGGCCGTTATCTCGGACGATCCGCTCATCGGTTATTGCGTAGCCCATGTTTTGCAAGGCTTTTCGCAAAAAAACGATCTCCGTGTTGGCCTGCACCACAATCTTGCTGCGCAAAGGCGGCGCGCTTTCAAGTATTTCCGCCACGGCAACGCCCCCCATGCCGCTGATGCAAACAGCATCGTTCTCTCCGGGGTTTGCGCCTTCAAGTCCATTTGCCACCTTGAATGAGGAAACGCCCAAAAGCCCTCTTTCCCGCGCGTTAATAAAAGCCTTTTCAAGGGCGGGGGCGCTGATGTCGCTGAAAAAAATCCGCTTTGCAAGGCCTCTTTTAACCAGCTCCAAGGCCATATAGCCGTGGTCGCAGCCGACATCATATATGGCCCCGCATTGGCCGATAAGCTCGATTATGGCCTCCAGCCTGTCTCCCAGCCTTTTGCCTTTTTTCCCTTTATTGCCTATCTCTGCCCTGCTCTCTTTTGCCAAGCGTAAACCCCTTTTCCACTGCATAAAAATACAATTATAAGGTGCGGAAAGCTTCTCCCCGCACCCAAATCATCGCACATCTCTTTTTTCTTTATACCCTTTGACTCTCCCTGGAACGATGGGAGGTGTAATGTCCGACACATGTCATGTGCCATAAAAGCCAAAATGTATTGCCAAAGCATTAAGGGTTTCTTCTCGCGTATCATTCTCAAAATCTGAACGGGTATAGGTGAAAAACCCAGTATTATACCAATCGATTTCAACCGGGGGATGATACAATGCCCATGAGTTGAAGTTTTTGAGCGTTGCATCAGGGTCTTTACAAATACTGATTTGGTCCATCATAAACTTCTTGTCTGGATCATCACGGTCAAAAAAGCGCGTCGCACAGATGTCGGGCGGGTCGCAAAGCATAATTGCCACATTGTTATAGCCAGATATTTCTCGCAACACATCGGGCGGTATATTCGTATCAACAATAATGTTCTTTCCGCTTGCAGATAATCTTACCAACTCAAGAATTTCTATTTCTACACACTCCTGAGATGTGTTGTACGTCCAGTTCCAATGCTCCTGCGGCGTCATGTTTAGCCATTCTTCCCAGCCGCTCATCGTGTCAAAATAGCATAGGCCGGGCTGTTTCCACCGTGACAGTTTTTCACGGGGAAACACATCATGGTAATTTTCACCGCAAAATATCATGTCATATCGCTCAGCGAGCAATTTTACCATAGTTGACTTCCCCGCATAACTATGACCATTGATGAAATACACATTACGCAGATAGTGTTTTATGATATTATCGCTAATTTGTATTTTCAGAAAGTACATCCCCTAATCAAGTTTTCAAAAATCGCTCATCCCCTGCCCAAGTGCATCCTTCAATTTATTCCCGCAAAACCGGTTTAGATGCCTTTGCCAACTTGGCGGAAGCAACGCTTGGGGCGGGGTATAAATACTGCCGTTATTCCGCGCTCTGAACGGCGGAGGAAATCAATCCAGAAAATCTTTCAGCTTTCTTGAGCGGCTGGGATGGCGCAGCTTGCGAAGGGCCTTGGCCTCAATCTGCCTTATCCGCTCCCTTGTAACGTTAAAATCCCTGCCCACTTCCTCAAGGGTTCTTGCCCTGCCGTCGTCCAGGCCGAAGCGCAGGCGCAAAACCTTTTCTTCGCGGGGAGTCAAAGTGTCCAGCACATCCATCAGCTGTTCTTTAAGCAGCATGAATGCCGCCGCGTCCGCCGGAGCGGGCGCGTCCTCGTCGGGGATGAAGTCGCCCAGATGGCTGTCCTCCTCCTCGCCGATGGGGGGCTCCAAGGAACCCGGCTCCTGGGCAATTTTGATTATCTCCCTCACCTTTTCCTCGGTGATAAGCATCTCTTTGGCTATCTCTTCCGGCAGTGGCTCGCGGCCATATTCCTGCAAAAGCTGGCGCGAAACGCGAATCAGCTTGTTGATGGTCTCCACCATATGCACCGGAATGCGGATCGTGCGGGCCTGGTCGGCGATGGCCCTGGTGATCGCCTGGCGAATCCACCATGTGGCATATGTGGAAAACTTGTACCCTTTGCGGTAATCAAACTTTTCAACCGCTTTTATAAGCCCCAGGTTACCCTCCTGGATAAGATCGAGGAACTGCATTCCCCGGCCCACATATCTCTTGGCGATGGATACAACAAGCCGCAGGTTTGCCTCGGCCAGCTTGCGCTTTGCCTCCGGGTCGCCTGCCTCCATGCGCTTTGCAATCTCCACTTCTTCTTCGGCCGTCAAAAGCGCAACCTTGCCGATCTCCTTAAGATACATCCGCACAGGGTCATCCGTTGAGATGCCCTCCGGCGCGGCGACTTCTTTCGCCGCAGCTTCCTCTTGAACCTCGGTGTCGCCGGCCTCCGTCATCTCGCCGATTATGTCAACGCCCAGGTTTTCAAGCGTCTCATATATCTTCTCTAGCTGATCTGTGGTGACCTCAACCTCCACCAACATCTCGCTGAGCTCTTTTACCGATGTATTCCCCTTTTGTTTCACCGCATTGACAACATCCGCAATACTTTTTTGCTGAGCTATGCTCTTTTGCTGTTTTTCTTCTTTCGCACTCATAAGGAAATTCCCCTCCTCTTATATGGGAAACAACAATGTTGATTAAACTTCATACGTCAGTTCCGCCTGTCCTTCAAATCCTTCAGCTGCTTCATATACACGCCCATCCTCTGCAAAAGCGCCGCTCTTTCCACCTGAGCCGACGAAGCAATCTGCTGGGACAGTCCGTTTATTTTCTCCTGTAAAGAATGCATCTGTATCACTTTGAGGTATTGCCCGATCAGCTCCGCCATATTGGCGCCTGCGGGAAAATCCTGCTCGCTAAGAATACGCGCCGCTTCGCTTCGCAATTCCTCATCGCCACCGATTCTCTCGATTAAATAGGCCGTTTGGGGCGTGCCTGTCTGGGGCGCTTCCAATAATATGTTCGCAAGGCTGCGGCAGGTTTCATCCGGAAAGTCTGAAAGCTTGATGAGGCCCTTGGGCAGCGCGGGGTTTGACGCCATTATGGCGATCAACGCCCTTTGCGCACGGATGTAATCAGGCTGCATGGATGCCTTTTTATGGCCGTTGTTAGCATTTGCAGGCTCATCCGAAATTATGCCGGTTTTTTCCTGAATAGCCTCACTTCTGCCAATTTGATCCTGAAGAACCTCCCGGGAAAAGCCGGTCTCAATGATGAGCCTTCGTAAAAAGCCCTCCAAAACCACCGGCTGGTCGATTTCTTTTAAAATCTTGCAGGCGGCCATGGCGTACCGGGTTCTTCCCTGGGCCTGGGAAAGGTCATGATTTGCCTTTTCCACGTCCAGCAGATGCTGTGTGGCGTCCTTCCTTTCCAGCTCCATGAAGCTTACAGCGCCGTGTTTTCGCACATAGTCATCCGGGTCCAGCCCCCCGGGAAGGTTTAAAACCTTTGGATCCAGCCCGCAGGCGCGAAGTATCATTATTGCCCGGTCGGTGGCCCTTTGCCCGGCCACATCGCCATCATAACAAATGGTAATGTTCTGCGAATAGTTTTTGAGCATCCTGGCCTGTTCCTGGGTGATGGCCGTGCCCAAAGTTGCCACTGCTGTCCCTATGCCGTGGGAAGCCAGTGAAACCACATCCAAATAGCCCTCCACCAGCAGAAGCTCCTGCATATTTCTTTGCCCTTTCAGAAAGTTAAGGGCGTAGAGATTGCGGCGCTTGTTGAATATGGGCGTTTCAGCGCTGTTAAGATACTTGGGCTCACCCTTACCCATTATCCTTCCGCCAAAGGCGATGACCTGGCCAGAGCGGCTGAATATGGGGAACATCACTCTGCCCCGAAACATGTCGAAGCGTTTTTCGCCCTTTTTGATGATCAGCCCCGCCGTTAGCATCTCCTCCTCGGAGAAGCCTTTCTCACTCAGGTGAAGGCAGAGCCTGTCCCAACCCTCGGGTGCATAACCCAGCCCAAAACGCCTGATGGCCTGACGGCTTATCTGCCTTGCCAGCAGGTATTCCCTGGCCGCTTTGCCCTCCTGCGACACAAGAACTTCGCGGTAAAATCTTGCAGCCTCCGTGGCCGCCTCAAAAGCCCTTATCCGAAGCGTCTTGCTAAGCTGGGGCTCATCCACACCCTTTTCCCGGACCACAGCCAGCCCAGCCCTTTCCGCCAGAAATTCCACCGCCTCGTAAAACTCCAGGTGCTCCTGCTCCATCACAAAGTGATAGACATTGCCGCCTTTATGGCACCCAAAGCAGTAAAAAAACTGCCTCTGCCTGTCCACGCTGAAAGAGGGCGTCTTTTCTCCGTGAAAAGGGCATCTGCCCCAATAGTTGCTTCCCTTGGGCGCAAGATGCATGTAACCGGAGACAACGTCGACAATGTCCGTGCGGTTCCTCAGTTCTTCAATGAAGTCTTCCTTTATGCGACCTGCCACTAAACTCACCAGCTTTTCTCTTTCTTAATCACTCAAATTCATGTCTACTCCACTTTTTCCCGCCTGGTGAAACACATGACGGCCCTTTTGCCCGGGCGTCCTGCTCCGGCTGATATATTACTTTTCGCCGCCGGATTCATTTTTCCTGCAAAACCCGTCGATTTATAAAATTCCGCCCCTTTTCAGGGTGTTTCCCATAGAAAAACAGACCCCATCAGCATGGAAGCCCTGTTTTTCCGATTGATATATAATAATTATTAGAAAAACTTTATCTTGCGCGGAGGCTTTGCCATTTCATATTGTGGATCCAGGGATGAATATGCGCCCAAACTCCGCCACGGCGTAGCGGTCAGTCATCGAAGCGATATGGTCGCAAATCGCAGTTTTCGCGTTTTCCTTTTCCCAAACCTCCCGATACTCAAGTGGCATTTCGCCAGGGTTTTCCATGTAGTAATTGTAGAGCATCCTAAGTAGACGGCCGGCCTTATCCTCCGCCTCGACCACCGCGGGACGGGTGTACACCCTTTCAAACATGAATCTTCTAAGCTCGTCCATCCCTCCGCCAATGCTCTTTGACATCAATATATCATCCTTGCCGTCGCTTGCAAATATGATGTCGCGGATCATGCTGTCAATTCTCTCGCCATGGCTGTAGCCCAGCATGTCCATCAGGTGGCCGGGGATGTCGCTTTTTTGCAGCACTCCCGCCCGTATTGCGTCGTCAATATCGTGGTTGATGTAGGCTATTCTGTCTGCAAATGAGACGACCTTGCCCTCAAGCGTTTGGGGGCTGCCGGATATCTTGTGGTTTAAAATGCCGTCGCGCACCTCGAAGGTCAGGTTCAATTTTTCAAGGGTATCCACCACCCGAAGACTCTGCTCGTTATGGGCAAAATGCCCCGAAAGGCTTTCAAGTATTCTCTCACCCATATGTCCAAATGGGGTGTGGCCCAAGTCATGGCCCAGTGCGATTGCCTCGGTCAGGTCCTCGTTCAGTGATAGCGCCCGGGCGATGGTCCTGGCGATCTGGTTTACCTCCAGCGTGTGTGTGAGGCGCGTGCGATAATGGTCGCCCTCAGGGGCCAGGAAGCACTGAGTCTTGTGCTTCAGCCTTCTGAAGGCCTTGCAGTGGATTAGCCTGTCTCTATCCCGCTGAAAGTCCGTTCTTATGTCGCACTTTTCCACGGGGACAAGCCGCCCCTTTGATTGTCTGCTGAAGGCGGCGTGTGGGCTGAGCCGCTTTAGCTCCAGCTCCTCGATCCTTTCTCTTAAGATCATGCGAAACCCTCCCCTTAAGTCTTCCATAACAGTTTTAATAGCCCGCAGTCCGCCATTACCCTCATAAATTACCTAATTTAATTATAGCACAACCCATGCACCACCGCCAATTAGCTCACATATATTTAACCATGCTTACATACCGTTTTTGCCCAACCGAATACCCTTTGTCCGCCGGATTAATGCCCCGGGGCCCTTGAATGCGATATTTTTATGCAAAATACACAGAATCTTTACATAAAATTTTGATATAAACAAACGATATTATTTGTAAAAACAGGAGGGTTCTGGTATAATAAAAACGACTAAAAGAAAGGGAGGCATCATTATGGCTGAAAACAATTTACCCGTATCGGTTCCTGTGGAAGGGGACGTCGGCACTGTTACTTTTGCCAGCGAAGTTATCGCTATTATAGCCGGCCTTGCAGCCACAGAAATTCCGGGCGTAGCCGGAATGAGCGGCGGCATTGCTGATGGTTTTGCCGATATACTCGGCCGAAAGAACCTCACAAAGGGCGTTAAGGTTGATGTCGGCAGCCACCAGGCAGCTGTTGATTTGACCATGATAATGGAATATGGCGTTAAAATTCCTGAGGTAGCAAAGAGCGTTCAGGAAAATGTCAAGAAGGCTGTCGAGACCATGAGCGGCTTACAGGTGGTCGAGGTGAACATCCACGTTGTGGGTGTAAAAATAGAGAAGGAAGCTCCCCTGCTGAAAGAGCCGGAGCCCCCAAGAGTCGTATAACTGCCCCACAAACATATTGTATCGGACGGAAAGTCTAGGCAATACCGCACAAAGCGAGTGCCTGAGCCATTGCGAGAGATTTTTGTGCGGAACATGAACAAAGGCGAAGAAATAGCAGCGCTATTGGAAGCATTTTGGAAACAGTTTCCACGAGTAAAAAGATCCGCAAAATCGGCGCGTGATGCTCATGCGGTGTTGCTCCAAATGCTTTTCCGTCCGATATGACGCTTTAAGGAGAAATGACCATGAAAATTCGCTGGTATGACCGCATACTTCTTTTCATTGTGGCGGTTTTCCTGCTGGCTGCGGCGGCGATCTTTGTTTCGCTTCCGCTTTTCAGCAGCGTAAACATAGACGTCACATCCCGACTGGCGAACCTTCCCACCGACAGCCTTGGCAGCACGCTGCTGATAGGCGGCGGCGCAATTCTGCTGATTCTTTCAGTATATCTTGTCTGCGTCAGCTTTGCCCGGAAAAAGGTCCATGCTCCAAAGAGCATCACTGTGAGGCAGAGCGAAGTCGGCTCGGTGGAGATCAGCCTTGAGGCCATCGACACGCTGGTGCAAAAGTGTGCCCGGAGCTTTTCCGAAGTCAGGGATTGCAGATCTCAGGTGACAGTCACACAGTTTAACGATATCATTATCGCCATAAAGCTTCATATAATGCCCGATACGGACATTCCCGACCTTACCGCAAGAATGCAGGCGGAGCTTAAGTCATATGTGGAGCGGATCAGCGGTATAAGCGTGCGCGAGATCAAGGTTTTGGTGGAATCCACAGGGGTGAACCTTGCCTCAAAAGTACAGTGACCAAGGAGAATAACGTGAATAATTCTTTTTTTTCCGCTATCTGGGCATTCATTAAGGCCAATAGGTTTGCCGTTGTATTTACATTGGTTGGCATTATACTTGCCATACTGTTTATATGCATAGGCTTTTGGCGCACAGTGCTGATACTTCTGCTTGCGGCGGCAGGCTGCGCCGCCGGTATCTTCCTGGACGGGCGCTTACGCCGTGGGAAGAAAGACGACCCCTTTGGCTTCGGCTGACAGTGAAAGCGCAATTAAGCAAAAAAGACGCAGCAATTAGGAGAAACCGCACATGTCAAGGCAAACCGCCCGTGAAAGCATTATGAAGATGCTGTTTGAAGCAGAGTTCAACATCGATTTTGACACCGACGCAACATTGGAGTTGATCCAGCCCCAGGACCTAACAAAGAACGACCGCGCCTTTATATACAGCTTAAGGGACGGTATTTTTGCACATCTGAGCGCAATAGACGCGCTCATCGAAAAGTATGCCCGCGGCTGGAGCCTTGAGCGTATGGCAAAGGTGGATAAATCCATATTGCGCCTTGCCATATATGAAATGAAATACGGCGACACCCCGGAGGCCATCGCCATAAACGAAGCTGTGAACATGGCGAGAGTCTTTTCATCGGAGGAATCATCCTCCTTCATAAACGGAATACTCGGTGCCATTTCTCGCGCAGAGCAGGAGGCCGAATGAAGGCCGTAATTGGACTGGATACAAGCTGCTATACAACATCAGTGGCTGCCGCGTCATTGCAGGATGGTCGCATCCTTCAGTGCCGGCAGCTTTTGAGTGCCCAGGGCACGCCCGGCCTAAGGCAGAGCGAGGCCCTTTTCAGGCATGTCAAAAACTTACCGGCGCTTATTGGCGAGCTTTTCGCAATGGAGGAAATTGAGCCGGCGGCTGTCTGCGCGTCCACTGCCCCAAGGCCCGTGGAGGGCAGCTATATGCCGGTGTTTTTGGCGGGTGAAAGCCTGGGCAGAAGCCTTGCTTCGGCCTTTAAAGTGCCTTTTTATGAAACAAGCCATCAGGAGGGGCACATCACTGCGGGGCTATTGGGCAGCGGGCTGGACGATTCCACCGGCGAGCCGTACATTGTTTTGCACCTTTCCGGAGGAACGACAGAGCTAATCCTGTGCGACGGCAAGCAGAGCCTTGTGGGTGGCACCCTGGACATAACCGTGGGGCAGCTTATCGACAGAGCCGGCGTTTTGCTGGGCATGACCTTTCCCTGCGGCCCCCAACTGGAAAAGCTGGCGCTGCAGCAAGAAAATCAGCAGGGTGAAGGTACGGCAAAGGGCCTGATATCATCCCGCGCAAGCGGCCTTCACTGCTCACTTTCAGGCGCAGAAACCCAGATGCGAAAGCTTGTCGGCGCGCTTTCACCAGGGGAGCTGGCCCTGGAGGTCTTTTCCTGCGCCGAGCGCACCATCTCAAAGCTGATCGTCTTTGCGGCAAAAGAGCTTAAGGTGAACAGGTTTCTGCTGGTGGGTGGCGTGGCCTCGTCATCACTTTTAAGGAAAAACCTTGTGGTCCGCGTGGCCGGGCGCAACTTGAACATCGGGCTTTTTTTTGGGAAGAGCGAATACTGCTCTGACAACGCAGTCGGAGTGGCTTTAAATGGCGTTAAAATCTTTCGAGATTCTATACAACAGCATGTTTAGGAGGTAACTACTATGGGAAAACTTATTTCAGGCAGGAAGATCGCCGACAAAGTGAAGCAAGAGCTGAAAGCCGAAATCGAGGCGCTGGCCGACAAGGGTATCACCCCCGGTCTTGCCGTCATCTTTGTGGGCGATAATCCCGCTTCGGAAATATATGTGAGAAACAAGGAAGCCTCTTGCAGAGAACTGGCCATAGACTCCAAAGTGGTGCGTTTGTCGGAGTACATCTCGCAGGCGGAGCTGCTGGAAGTAATCGACGAGCTGAACCATGACAATTCCGTGGATGGAATACTCGTTCAGCTTCCCCTGCCCAACCATATCGATACCGACGCCATAATGGACGCAATCGACCCCGCCAAGGATGTGGACGGAATCCACGCCATGAACGCAGGCCTTTTGATGGGCGGCCGCCCTGTTTCCGTGGCCTGCACCCCAAAGGGCGTGCTTCGGATGCTGAAGGAAGCCGATATCCGCCTTGCGGGCGCAAACGCCGTGGTGGTGGGCCGCTCTAACATCGTGGGGAAACCCATGGCGATGTTGCTGCTGAACGAAAGCTGCACCGTTACCATCTGCCACAGCCGCACGAGGAATATTGCTGAAATCTGCAAAGGCGCGGATATTTTGGTGGCGGCGGTGGGACTTGCAAAGTTCATCACCGCGGACATGATAAAAGAAGGCGCAGTCGTCATAGACGTGGGCATAAACAGGGGCGAGGACGGCAAGGTGGTCGGCGATGTGGACTATGACGCGGCAAAGGAAGTGGCCGGCTATATCACAAAGGTGCCCGGCGGCGTGGGCCCAATGACAATCGCCATGCTGATGGAAAACACAGTGGAAGCCGCAAAGCGCAATGGAAACATATAGTCAGCTTTCCATTTTTGACGGCGCAGCCGGTGGCAGGCCCGTTTTCACAGTGGCCAGAGTGAACGAATACGCCAAGAGCCTGCTTACAGGCGACCCTATTTTGAGCGATGTGCTGGTGCGCGGAGAGATATCAAACCTTAAGCGCCACAGCTCCGGCCATATATATTTCACACTAAAGG
>JBNRMR010000023.1:0-6689 GCA_050309705.1 Christensenellales bacterium
GGGATTGGCTTAGGCAGATGGGTTTGGATGGCGAGGTTATCGACAGCATAATGGCGGAAAACGGACGCGATATCAAGGTGGCATTGGAGAGGCAGGAGGAATTGGCAAAGGCGCAGGGGGCTTCATCCGGGGAATCCACAGCAGAAGATGTCGATGCGCTGAAGGCAGAAATATCGGCTCTGCGAGAACAACATGAAGCTATTATCGCCGGGATGAAACTGGACTGGGCGCTGGAAAGCGCTCTTTCGTCCTACGGAGCAAAAAACCCGATGATAGTGCGCGCCGCTTTGGACATGTCGCTGATTTCATGCGCGGAGGGAAAAATCCAGGGGCTTAAGGAGCAGATTGAGGAGCTCATAAAAGCGGAGCCGTATCTGTTTGAAACAAAGCCCCGCGAGGGTTTTCAGCCCGTAAAAATCAGCTTTGCTAATCCTCACGGAGAGGCAGCGGAACCCGACGACAGATTTTTTTCCGCGTTTTCACATGCAGCCAGCCTGACCGAGAACGAGTAAACAAGGGTAAAACAACTAAAACAGGAGGAGAATATGGCCAACAACATTCAAAGATCACAGAAATACTTGCAGATGCTGGATGACATTTACAAGATGTCGTCTAAGACAGAGGTGCTGGACGCAAAGACGCAGCCAGATTTTACCAATGCCAACGCAATAAAAGTGCTGAAGGTGGAGACTACCGGCCTTGGCGATTATGACAGGGATTCGGGCTATCCAAAGGGGGATGTGACGGCGACCTGGGAGAGCATGACCCTTTCACAGAGCCGGGGCAAAGAGATAAGCATTGACCGGATGGATGACGAGGAGACCCTGGGCATGACCTTTGGTACGGTGACGAGCAAGTTCATGCGCGACCATGTTTCCCCCGAGGTGGATGCATACAGATTCGCCAAATATGCTCAGGCGGCGGGAACCGTGAAATCCGAGGCGCTTACGGCCCAGAACGTGCTGGATGCCATAGACGCGGCGCTTTACGCGGTGAACGCGAGCGAGGTGCCGGAAGGCGACAGATATTTCTTTATGGATTTCTCACTGCAGGCGCTTTTAGGCAAGGCCATCGACCGCTCATGGATGAATGAGGACGGCATAAGCAGGGAGCTTGTAAGCTACAACGGGGTTCCCATCATATGGGTGCCTGCGTCCAGATTTTACACCGAAATCAACATGAACAGCGGACTTGACCAGTGGGGCTACAGCAAGGCTGAAGAAGGCAAGGCCATCAACTTCCTGCTGGTGCACAAGGATGCCGTGGTACAGGCCACAAAGCTGGCTCTGCCGAAAATTTTCAGCCCCGATGAAAACCAGGATAAGGATGCCTGGAAGTTCCAGTTTAGGCTTTATCATGATGCATTTGCACAGTCGAATAAGTCGAAGGGAATATACTTGAGCACGGAGCTGGGCGAATAGAGAATCAGGCCTTTCAAAAGGGCAAATAAACGGCGCAGGCGCAAACGCAGGCCGCGTAGGCTATTTTGATGTGCGTGACTGCGCCGTTTGTTTTTAGATGTTTCTGGCGGAGATTAAAGGGAAAAGCAAAAAGCCGGGACACTCATCCGGGCTTCAACAGCCCATAGGACCTTTATAGAGAGGGATATTTTGGATGTCTCCGCCGTTGGCGCGTTTCGGCTTTAATGGCCGGACGCGCCTTTTATTTTAGGACATGCGGGGAGTTGTGTTATGGGGACATATCTAAGCTATGAGGAATTTATTACATATGACACGGGGGTGAGTATCCCCCAGGAGGAATACGGGCAGATATCCCGGGCGGCGGACATTGTTATCAACAGCCTGATGAGCATCGGCAAGAACATGGACGAACCGACTGAGGAAGTTTTGAAAGCCGTGGCACTTCAAACAGCTCATATATATGAGACGGGTGGAGCCATGGCCCTCGGTGAGCCCAATATCACCTCGGAGCGCATAGGGAATTACCAGTGGAGCGCCGGCGGAGGGAAAAGCGCTGGTCGTAGCAAAAACATTTCGCTGCATCCTCTGGTGCTGCCCCTGCTGGTAAGAACCGGAAAGCTGCACAGGGGTGGTCAATATGCGCAGTAAGCAGCCCAGGAGATCCACACTGAGGCATAGCATTACGCTGTGGAACTCTCTTGGCGAGGGGAAGGGATATCAGAAAACCTATATCAGCCATGTGGACATGAGCCTTAAGGAGGAGGAGCGGGAAGGAAAGAGCGCACAACAGTCAAGAGACTCCCTTACATTGATGGTTTTCAGGGTTTCTGTTGCGCGCAGTGCGGATGGCGATTTCAGACAGTATCTGCCGGAGATAGAGTTTGGCCTTCTGCCGGACGATGAAAAGAAACGCTTTTTCACATTTGCGCCGCTGAAGGACTATGTGGCTTTGGGCCGGGCCGAGGGCGAGCGGGCTGGAAGAGAGTATACTGTCATATCGATGACGCCCGTCTTTTCACCCCGCGTTGCAGGAGGCGCGGATACGGTTCACCACTGGGAGGTTAGATGCAGATGAGCAACCGCACCTTCATTCAAAACCAGAAGATAAGGCCTGAATATGTGGTGGTGCATTCCACCGCCACCGGCACAGACAAGATTGAACGGTTGTTTAGGAGCTGGAATAGAGAGTCGGCGGCAAAGTCCTGCCACGGGATGGTGGATGATGTTCAGTTCGTACAGACCCTCCCCTACGACGTGCGGGGCTGGCATGTGGGCAGCAATGGCAATGGGCTATCCATTGGGTTTGAGATATGCGAGCCGAAAAACATCGCCTATTCAAACGCTTCTCATTCACGCGTGGACATGCAAAGATATGATCCCAAAGACGCGGGCATCAGGGCCGACTTCCTTAAAAGGTATATTAACGCTGCCTACATGGCGGCCCATATGTGCCAGGATACGGGCATTCCCTCTGAAAAAGTGTTGAGCCACAAGGAGATGTGCGCCATCGGCAAGGCGACAAACCACGCTGATGTCCAGCACTGGTTTGACATGTTTGGCGATGATTTTACAATGAATGCTTTCAGAGATGACGTTAAGACACTGCTTTCTACGGGAAGGCTTAACAAATCGATAGACAGCGCAGCCCCCTCCCCCGCCTCGGGCACTCCCTCCTTTTTATACAAAGTAAGGGTGCAAAAGGGCGCTTTGCCGCTGAGTGTTCACGGTGGCCCTGGCGCGCAGCACCCGGTGAGGCTTAGGATAACTCAGGTGAGCGCCTACACAATAGCCGAAGAGAGGGCCGGCTGGGGGCGGCTGAAATCCGGCGCGGGATGGATTGACCTTTCGCTTGTACAGCGTCTGGATTAGCTACAATAATCTAATATGCAACCAAAAACAAAGAGCGGCTTTTGCCGCTCCTTTTTTATTTTCAAATTTATTGCTGCAGCCCACGGCACAGACTTATTGCTTATTATGCTTTAATCCTAATATATAATCAGATGATATACTTTATACATAGCAAAAAATGCAATTTAGACACATCAGAAAGATAGCCATTAAAGGGGGAATAAAAAGAGCTAAACTGAAGATGCCGAATTAAGAGGACAAGAAACGAGCATAAAATGGAATTCGACACAGTTGAGGAGATCAAGTCACGGTATCCAAAAATGAAAGTGCGCTCATTTTGCTTTAAACAAGAGAAATGGACCTCTTGCAACTCTGCGCTGAAAAAATCCCTCTGCATTAATAAAAACGCAGAGGGATTCTTTTTATTTAGACTCAATTTGATGTTTCAAAATGCTTATTTCGCGTCAACGCTTGCCATGTAGGAGATCAGGTCCACAACCTTGCAGGAGTAGGCCCACTCGTTGTCATACCAGGACACAAGCTTCACGAAGGTGTCGGAAAGCATGATGCCTGCTCCGGCGTCGAACACGGATGTGCGCGAATCATGGATGAAGTCTGAGGAAACGACAGCTTCCTCGGTGTAGCCGATGATGCCGGCATAGCGCTCGGACTCGGAGGCTTCCTTCATCGCCTTCTTGATTTCGTCATAGGTGGTGGGGGTGGCCAGGCGGCAGGTAAGGTCAACCACGGAAACATTGAGCGTGGGAACGCGGAATGACATGCCTGTCAGCTTGCCGTTCAGCTCGGGGATAACAACGCCAACAGCCTTTGCAGCGCCGGTGGAGCTGGGGATGATGTTGCCCGCAGCAGCGCGGCCGCCGCGCCAGTCCTTGTTGGAGGGGCCGTCGACCGTCTTCTGGGTGGCGGTGGTGGCGTGCACGGTGGTCATCAGGCCTTCGAGAATGCCGAACTTTTCATGGATGACATTCGCCAGGGGGGCAAGGCAGTTGGTGGTGCAGGAAGCGTTGGAAACGACGTTCATGTCGCTTGTGTACTTGTCATGGTTAACGCCCATTACGAACATGGGGGACTTGTCCTTCGCGGGAGCTGTGATGATGACCTTCTTCGCGCCGCCCTTGAAGTGCTGGCCAGCCTTCTCAGCGTCTGTGAAAACGCCGGTTGCCTCAGCGATGTACTCTGCGCCACAGGATGCCCAAGGGATATCAGAGGGGTTCATGCATGCGAAAACAGCGATTCTTTTGCCGTTTACTATGATGGCGTCCTTTTCGACCTCAATGGTGCCATTGAACTTGCCGTGGATGCTGTCATAGCGAAGCATGTATTCCATGTAATCAACGGGAATGAAGGGGTCGTTGATTCCGCAAACTTCAACATTGGGATTTTCAACAGCAGCTCTGAATACCAGCCTGCCGATACGTCCGAAACCATTTATGCCAATTTTTGTCATTAGTGAAGACCTCCTAATATTATTTCACGATTTATTATAACCCCGCAGCCGGGAATTATCAAGTATTACCATGCTGTTTAGCTCTCTTTTTCAAAGATATTCGACAAGATGCAAGCCCTCTTCGTTGACGACACGCTCAGGGAATTATATAATTGAGCCATGAGCAAAGAGCTTTCTTTTTACGAAAAAATATACCGCATCGTGGAACAGATTCCCCCCGGCTTTGTGATGACATACGGCCAGATCGCCATGCTGATAGGGCATCCACGAGCAGCGCGGCAGGTGGGAGGCGCAATGCATGCCGCGCCTAGGCAAAGGGGCCTGCCCTGCCACAGAGTGGTCAACCGCAGAGGCGAAATGGCGCCCGGCCATGTCTTTGGCAGCGAAGACTATCAGCGCTCACTGCTTAAAAGCGAGGGCGTTTTGTTTCTCCCTGACGGCAGTATCGACCTTGACCGCTGCCTTTTCCACGGAGCGACAGTTGCGCAGGATGCTTGATTCCTTTTTTCTTGACTTCTCTTTTTTCAAAAGCCTTGATAAAAAGTTTTTGCCCCGCTTTTTTTAAAAAGCGTGCCGCCGGAGGCCACCTCTAAAAAAACAAAGCGCGCCGCCGCAAGGCCACGCGCTTTGAGGGATTACCGTTTGTTTTACTTCAGGTTCTCAGGGTTCAGGCCTTTAAGATCATCCACCACGAAAAGGCCGTCTTTGCGCACCAGCTCTCCGTCAAAGTACATTTCGCCTCCTCCGTACTGGGGGGTTTGTATCAGCACCAGATCCCAGTGAAGGGCGCTCTTATTGCCGTTGGGGGCCTCATCATAGCAGTTGCCGGGGGTGAAGTGTATGGAGCCGGCAATCTTTTCATCAAAAAGCGTGTCCTTCATCGGGTGGTTGATATAAGGGTTCACCCCTATGGCGAACTCGCCAATATATCTTGCGCCTTCGTCCATGTCAAGAACCTGGTTGATCTTCTCATCGTCGTTTGAGGTGGCCTCGATTATCTTGCCGTCCTTGAATAGGAACGATACATTTTCATATGTGAAGCCATTGTGCAGCGACGGCGTGTTGTAGGTTATCCTGCCGTTTACGCTATCCTTAACGGGAGCAGTAAAGATCTCACCGTCGGGAATGTTCATATGGCCTGCGCACTTTATAGCGGGGATGCCCTTTATCGAAAATTCGATATCTGTCCCCGGAGAAACGAGGCGGACCTTGTCAGTCATTTTCATGCGCTTAACTAAAGCATTCATGGCCATGTCCATCTTGCTGTAATCAAGGCAGCAAACGTCGAAGTAGTAATCCTCGAAAGCGTCTGTGGACATGTTAGCCTGTTGCGCCATCGACGGCGAGGGGTACCTGAGCACAACCCATTTGGTGTGGGGAACCCGCTGGTTGGAATGCACCTTCTGGCTATAATGGCGCATGTAAAGCTGCATCTTTTCAGACGGCACATCGCTCAGTTCAGCGGAGTTCGCGCCCGAGCGAAGGCCTATGTATGCGTCCATCTGTTTCATTCTGGCCAGGTCTATCTCCGCGTCTATGCGCAATGTCTCCTCTGTGGCTTCCATCAGCCAGCGGCGGCGGATGGCGTTGTCCTGCAGGATAACATGGGGATGGCCGCCCGCTTTATATGCGGCGGTGACCAGTTCCTTCACCAGCTCCATCTCCACGCCGAAGTTTTCGATTAGGATGTGCTCACCCTTTTGCAGCCGGCATGAATAATTGATGAGATTGTCGGCCAGCTTCAGTATTCTTGGATCTTTCATGTTTCACCTCGTGCAATTTATTTGTTTTTATATCAGCCGCTAAACAGAAATAGACATTGTCTATTTCTGTTTAGCGGCTCTTTCCCGTTGGTGGATGTTGGGGGGTGGGTTGTTTCCTCCCCGCCCGCCTTTCCGTCCCCTCCGCGCACTCGTTGTTGTTCTTACGAGTCGTTTGTTCCGCTTGTGATT
>JBNRMR010000024.1:0-4247 GCA_050309705.1 Christensenellales bacterium
GTCCCAATGATTGGGCACATAAGAAATAAATGCAAGGGTGAGGAGATTTCCTCGCCCTTGCGCCGCCTCATGTTGATAAGCTCCGGATTACAGCTTCCTTGCTTTGAAACAAACCGATATCGGAAGCATCTTTGCTTTTTTGTCTTATCGCTGATATTTCCCGCCGATTCCATGGTTGCGTTATCAGTCTGCTCAATCATCTGTTCAACGCAAAATCCCGCTTGCGCCAAAGCGTTTATGTAGGTCGATATTTTGCGGTTGCACAAAATTACTTCACTTCCATCAACGGGCATACTAAAATATGTTTCGTCAAAATAGCTTTTGCTGAAAACCAACGCGTCGTTTTCTATAATATCCTGACGCAGGCCGCATGACCAGGCCACGCAGTAATTTAATGTATGGTGCCAGCTGAAAATAAATATGCCGCCCTTTTTCAGATAGGATGCAATTTTATTGAACGTACCCTGCAAGTCTGTCGTCCAACCGATGCCATATATTGAATAAACGAAATCAAAATAACCTGTTGGAATATCAAGCTCCGCCTCCATGGGAGCACATATAAACTTTGCGGCATATCCATGCTCTTTCAAATATGCTTCAGCGTTTTTTATCTGCTTGTCCGAAAGGTCTACTCCCCACAATTCAGCGGCATTTCTGTCGGCGTGGTATTTTAAGGAATGACCGCTGCCGCAACAGATTTCCAACATCTTTTTGCCGGCAACATCGCCAAATAAATGCAAGTCGTCTTCCGTCGCAAATTTTACTCCATACACGGGAAGCGCCGTGGCCCCAAACCAAGCGTCTGCATTTTCATTCCAATATGTTTTGTTCGTTTTTATGATGATATCCTTTTCCATAACCCCCCCCTATCCCTATAAACAATTTGCGCAGCCGGACTTCTGCCCGCAGTGCGCAATATCAAATTCCCAGTTCCTCAAAAAGCCTTTCCATCCGCGCTTTTCTCTGGGGGGAGATTGCTTCAAGCTTCTGTATACTCTGATAAAAGGGCTGGAGAACGTCCGCGTCCTTCAAAAGCTCGTCGTAGGGGCCGTGGCTGAAATTATCCAGGGCGTCGTGGCGCAGTATTGCGCTGTGTACGGCGCTTATTTCATATTCGGAAAAGCCGCCGTGCTCCATCATGATTTCCTGCGCCATATTTGCCCCCAAAACATCATGGGCTTCGTAGGTGCCTTTGGCGATTGCGTATATGTCATGCAAAAGGCCCATGACGGCTGCCAGCTCCGGGTCAAGCCCTCTTTTTGCCGCTAATAGACCGCAGATCAGCGAAACGCCGCAGGAATGGATGCAAAACTTCCTTTGGGCATTGCGGTCAGGCATTGCGGCTATCATGTCCAGAACGACACTTTGAATATACGATGTTTTTTCGCTCATTTTCTTCCCCGCTTTCCTGTTGCCTGTGATAAAACAATAATAATCCCCTGCCGATTCCCGGTCAATGGGCAAAATAAGCAATATTCCCTCTTTCTCTTTATATGGGGGGCGCATCTGTGCTATAATCATATGGCTGAACAAGCAATTCCCCTAAATGCGGAGGATTTTAATGCACAAGCTTCAGGTCTCGGGAAAAACAGTTATATTTGACTTTGACGGCACGCTGCTGGACACCAGCCGGGGCATTTTCGACACTTTACGCATCGTCCTTGAAGAAAATGGCATCGCCTGCGAAGAGGAAACGATGAATAGCTTCATTGGACCGCCGCTTTATGAATGCCTTAAGGACTTCTATGGCTTTAGCGATGAAAAAACCATGGAGATCGTTGCCCTTTACAGGAAGCAATACCTGAAAACAGGTCTTTTGGGATATGCGATTTATCCGGGGATAATGCAGCTGATTGAGCGGCTTAAGGCTTTTGGCTCAAGGCTCTATGTGGCCACCAATAAGCCCCGGGAAACGGCGCTGAAAATGCTGGAATCATCCGGCTTGCTCGCTTTTTTTGACGGCGTTTACGGTGCGGGCATGGGCGATAGAAATTCCATTAAGGCGGAAAACATACTGAAGATATTTGAACATTGCGGGTCAAAGGACGCCATCATGGTGGGGGACAGGAATGGCGATGTTGAGGCCGCCCACCAAGCGGGCATACCCTGCCTTTATGTGAGCTGGGGCTTTGGCAGCAGGGCCGAGTCCGAAGCAGCCGGCAGCGAATACTTCGCGCAGACAGTCCGGGAAGCGGCGGAAATCCTGGGGGTTTCGGGGCTGTTCATCACATATGAGGGGGGCGACGGTGCGGGAAAGACCACCCAGATAAACATGCTTGAGGAATATTTGGCCCAAAGAGGTGAAAGCGTCCTTAGGACCTTCGAGCCAGGGGGCTGCGCCATATCAAACAAGATAAGGGATATCCTTCTGGATAATTCAAACAGCGAAATGGAGCCGGTGACCGAGGCGCTGCTCTACGCCGCCGCAAGAGCGCAGCATGTGCGCCAGGTGATAAGGCCCGCTCTTGCAGAGGGTAAGGTGATAATCTGCGACAGATATGTGGACAGCTCCGTTGCATATCAGGGCTATGGGCGCGGCCTTGGGGAGGAATTTGTGCTTGAAGTGAACAAAAAAGCCATGGACGGCGTTATGCCTCAAAGGACATATCTTATCCACGCCGATCCCAGGCGGCTGGAGAGCCGGAGGAAGAAATCCCCCGACAGAATCGAGAGCGAGGGCTACGACTTCAAGGAAAGGGTGGAGCAGGGCTTTTTACATGTGAAGGACAAGGCGCCGCAAAGAGTTCTTGTGCTGGACGCAACTTGCCCAAGCAGGGATATATTTGATATAATAAAATGTGATTTAGAACGCTTTCTTTTTGACTAAGCTCTGGCGCGGCAAAAGGAAGCAAGAGGGGAAGACCGATGAAGGAGCTTTACACAGCCAGGCTGATACTTCGTCCATGGCGCGAGGATGACGCCGAGGATATGTATGAATATGCAAGGAGCCCGCTGGTGGGGCCGAGTGCCGGCTGGGCGCCCCATGGCTGTCTGGAGCTGACCCGCCAGATACTCAAGCGTTTCATTGAGGACGATGACACCTGGGCGGTGGCTCTAAAGGCAAGCGGCAAGGTGATAGGCAGCGTGGGTCTGCATAAGGACAACGCAAGGCCCTATGAATCCGCCAGGATGCTGGGCTATGTGCTAAATCCCTCATACTGGGGAAGGGGTTTTATACCCGAGGCATGTGAGGCGGCGATCCGCTTTGCCTTTGAGGAAATGGATCTTGAGATACTCGGCGTATATCATTTTGACTTCAACGAAAGATCCAGGAGGGTGATAGAAAAAATCGGCTTCACACCTGAGGGCGTTATGCGCAAGGCGACTAATCTGCATGACGGAACCATAGTCGACAAGCACTGCTATAGCATGACGGCAGAGGAATACGCAAAAAGAAAGTGCAAAAAAGAGGGTATGGAAGGAAAAAGCGATGGCTGTCTCTCATAGCATTATCACCATAGCCGTGGCCATAATTGCCGTTGCGGTGGTGGCGGGGGCCATAGCCGTATGGCTCATTTTGCTGCGCCGTCGAAGGGCGGGGGCCGACAATGCCCCTGTGGTGGACCTTGTCCCCATCCAGTTCCGGGAAAGACCCGGCCATGAGGGCGAGCTGGTGTATATAGGCGGCAGGAAGATCGCTGTGGGGCAGGCTCAGGATCCGGGTAACAGGGAGACTCAGCAGGACTCCTACGGCATAAGCTTTGAGAAGGGCAGGCTGCTTTGCGTCGTATGCGATGGAATGGGAGGCATGGCCAAGGGCGAGGAATCGTCAAAGCTGGCGGTTAAGGTGATAATGGAGGAGCTATCTCAAGTGGGGAATGGCGGGGATATTTCAAAGAGAATAAAGGAGGCCCTGATGAAAGCCAGCAGGGAGGTCTACAGCATGTGCAGGGGGCGCGGCGGCACCACCGCAGTGGTCGCCGTTTTGGATGAAAGAGGCCTCAGCTATGGCTCCGTGGGTGACTCAAGGCTATATCTGCTAAGAGCCGGCGTTTTAAACCAACTGGGGCAGGATCACATCTTCTTTTATGATCTTTTAAAGACGGACATCACCCCGGAGGAAGCGGCGGAACACCCCGAAAGTGAGCATCTGACCAGCTTCATCGGCCGGGAGGAGCTCACCAGGACCAACATAGGCGAGGCGCCGATTGCGCTGCAAAAGGGCGACATGATACTCCTTGTAACCGACGGCGTGTACAGAAGCGTGGAAGCCGATGGCCTCATCGAAGCTCTACGCCGGGGCGGGG
>JBNRMR010000025.1:0-6662 GCA_050309705.1 Christensenellales bacterium
AACATAATCAACACAAAATATGAGCTGATTGCAGCCCTTCCCCGGGCTGGGACGGCCTTCTTTGCGGATGACGGCGGCATCGTGCGGGGCATGTGGGAGCGAACGAATATAGAGAAGATTCTCACCGGTTTTGCCGATGACTGCTACATCACCGCCCGGGACATAAGCGTCAGCGAAAGCGGTTCTTCATTCACACTTTGCTTTGGCGAGGAATGCGCGCAGATGAACACCAAGCTTCTGGGCAGGCACAATATATCAAACATTTTGCTGTGCTGCGCGGTGGCGGTAAAGCTGGGAGTGAGCCTTGCTCAGATAAAGGATGCTCTGGCTAAGCTGGAACCGGTGGAGCACAGGCTGCAATTGATAAAGGGCGCGGGCGGGCTGACGATAATCGACGATGCATTCAACTCAAACCCGGCGGGCGCTAAGGCCGCGCTGGATGTCATAAAAGATTTCAGCGGAAGAAGGGTCATAATCACCCCGGGCATGGTGGAATTGGGGGACGAGGAGGCGGAGCTGAACCGCCAGTTCGGCAGGCAGATGGCGAAAAGCGTGGATACCGCTGTTTTGCTGGGCAGAAAGCGCTGCGCCTCGATAAGACAGGGGCTTTTGGAGGAGGGCTTCCCGGAGGAATCCATCGTTGTGGCGGAATCTTTGAACGAGGCCATGGGCCAGATACACAAATATGCCGGGGCGGGGGATGTGCTTCTCTTTGAAAACGATCTTCCCGATAATTATTAATATACGCAATAAATAACAAAGACAGAGGTGCTAATATATGAAGCTGGGCGTTTTTTATGGCAGCCGAAGCTGCGAGCATGATGTTTCAATCGTGACGGGTCTTCAGGCAATTCAGAATATCGATTCCCAAAAATATGATATTGTTCCGGTTTATATCGACAGGGACGGCGCCTGGTACACCGATGAAGGCCTGCTAAACCACGAGTCCTACGCGCTGACGATGCAAAAGGCCTATGACGTCCAGCGCTGCGTGCCCGCGCCTTACGGTGAAAACAAGCTGGCCTTATATAAATACCCGCTGCGAGGTGGTCTTTTCTTCAGTAAGTTAAAGCCCTTCGTCGTGATAGACGTGGCGCTTTTGGCATTTCACGGCGTAAATGGCGAGGATGGCTCCATTCAGGGTCTTTTAGAGCTGTATAATGTGCCATATACCTCGGCGGGGATGTTCGGAAGCTCTGTGGGCATGGACAAGATCGGCATGAAGGCATTCTTCCGGGGCTGCGGCTTCCCGGTGCTGCCCTATGCCTGGTTCACCCGTGACAAATGGGAGCAGGAGCCCAACGAGGTGCTGATGAACCTTGAAAGCGAGCTGGAATACCCCATGTTTGTGAAGCCGGCGAACCTGGGATCGTCAATCGGCATATCCAAGGCGGTGGACAGAGAAAGCCTGATGAACGCAATCGAAATCGCCAAGGCTTATGACAGGAAGATACTGGTGGAAAAGGGCCTTGTGGAGCTGGACGAGATCAACTGCGCGGCGGTTGGCTATGGCGAAAACATCACAATATCCCTTTGCGAGCAGCCGGTTTCTTGGCAGGAGTTTTTGACCTTCGACGACAAATATATGCGCGGAGGCGGCAAGGGAATGGAGTCCTTAAGCAGGCAGATCCCGGCCCCCATCAGCAAGGAGATGACCGCTTCCATACAAAAGCTCACCGAGGATATTTTCCGCTGCATGGACATGAAAGGCGTGATGCGTGTGGATTATATGATAGACAAGCAAACGGGCGTCACATATGTGAACGAAGTGAACACAATCCCCGGATCCTTGGCCTTCTATCTGTTTGAACCCATGGGCATAAGCTACAGGCAGCTTCTGGATAAAATGGTGGACAGCGCACTTGAAGCCCACCGCGACAAGCAAAAGAACAATTTTTCCTATGACTCACTGATACTGACAAAGATGTCTGTGGGCGGGCTGAAGGGCGGCGCGAAAAAATAGGCGGATGCTGAAGAAAAGCAGCAAAATAAGGTGCGGAAAATACCGCATCTTTTTCATTTTAGCGACCGTCGGTCTGTGCTGCGAGCGGGATAAATCGACAGGAAAGGGGCGCGACCTGCGGTCTGTTTCCGGTCGGTTTTGCAGAAGGGCAAGTTGGCCAAAACGGAAAAACCCTGTTTACAAGGAAAATTTTGAAATAAATGCCGGGAATAATATTGACAAAATTCTCCAGCGGATTTATAATGAAATTCCCGCTGGAGGTGTTTTTGATGAAAAAGCTGCTTGCTCTCGCGCTGATTATATCGATTCTTGTCCCAACGGCGGCGAGGGCTGAAACTGAATACATCCTTCAAAGAGGAAGCCAACGCGAGGCAGTTGTGGCCCTCCAGTTGACTCTTTCCCAAATGGGCTACCTGGATGAAAAGTATATTACCGGCCTTTATGGAAGCATAACCGAGGACGCTGTGAAGAAGTACCAGCGAGACAATAGCTTTTCCGCGGACGGAATAGCGGGTGACGAAACCCTTTCGGCGCTCTTGGGCGGGGCCTACAAGGATCTTTTCGATATAGAAGCAGAAAGAAATGAGATTCAGGCTTTCGACTATTCCGCCGTTGTGACTCAGCCGGTATCCTCCAGGCGAACCGTCTCGACTTCCGGCAGTTCGGATGGCTCATCAAATAATACATCGAATAATACATCGAATAATAGTTCAAGAAGTTCAAACAATTCTTCCAGCGCCGAAAGTGGACAGGCCTCCCAGCCGGAGCCTACCGCCGCGGCCAATATCCCTGAAACTGGGCTTCAAAACGCTGCTTCCCAATCTGGAGGCAGCACCGCAACTCAGAGCAGCGAAGAAAACGTATTTTTCTTGGGCATGACCTCCGATTTTGTGAGGGTCATTCAGGAATGCCTTGTGAACCTGGGCTATCTTTCACTAAGCAAAACAACCACATATTATGGAGAACTGACTGAAAGCGCCGTTTTGAATTTCCAGGCAAGCCATGGCCTTGTGCCCAATGGTATTGTGGACTCGGGAACCCTTTCGCTGATGGTTTCACCCTATGCGCTGGCTGCTGCAGTGCCGGCGGTAAGTTCGGGCAGCTCCTCCGGGTCTTCCTCGGGTTCTTCCGGCTCCGGATCAAGCGTGAATGTGGGCAGCGCTCCGCAGTACTTTGGCAGCGACATCGCCTCCAAAGCAGCGTCTCTTGCAATGGAGCAGTCTGGCAAACCCTATAAATATAATACCCGAGGCCCGGACTCATTTGACTGCTCAGGCCTGGTTTACTATGCATACAAGTCTTTCGGCGTCACATTGCCAACTTCATCTTCAGCCCAGTCACAGTATAGCAAGGGCGTGAAGATCACCAGCATTTACGATCTGCAGGTGGGGGATGTGGTGTTCTTCAACACAGGCAACAGCAAGGTGGTCATCAACCACTGCGGAATCTACATCGGAGGCGGTCAGTTTGTACATGCCAGCTCCAGTGCGAAGTCGGTCATAATCAGGCCGTTGGACAGCGGTTTTTATCTGGACGCGTTCCGCTGGGCGCTGAGGGTCGTGTAAATATTTGGATAACAAAAAACTCCCTGTTTGAAATTTCATTCAGGGAGATTTTTATGTAAGGATGTGGCATCATGATTATCTACAAACAAAAAAAGGTTGACGCCGCCTGTTTGGAAGAATATGAAAAAGTGCCTATGACATATTCTGCAGATGAAATATACCAGGTGGAAAAGTCCGGCCATGGCCTGGGGGGAATCGCCTATTCATTTGAGCTGAAGGCTGTTCCCACTTTCTTTGTGGATTTTGATGACGGCGATAGGCCCTTACGCTGGGCGAGGCGTTTTAATACCGAAAATTGGACCGCATTCATTGCCTATGATGGCGATAGGGCAATTGGCGGTTGCACGCTTGTGGCGAAAACGCCGCAGGTATGCATGCTGGACGGCAGGGACGACATGGTGGTGCTGTGGGATATCCGCGTGAGGGAAGAGTGGAAATCCCGGGGAATAGGCAAACGGCTTTTTGAATTGGCGAAGGAATGGTCGCGGGAAAACGGGTATTGCCTGATGAAGATAGAGTGCCAGAACACCAACGCGGCTGCATGCCGATTTTATGAAAAACAGGGGGCTGAGCTGGCAGTTGTGAACCGCAATGCGTACAAAACCGGCGAGTACATGCTCATTTGGTATTTGGATCTATCAAAATAAATGACAAAGGACGCATAAACAGCGGTGATATAAGACAAAATTGCATTTAGGTGTTGAAATGAAAAACAGGCCATGCTATAATGACATGGTTGTGTAAAAACACACCTGCGTCAGTCCGGCTCCTGGCGGCTAAAGACAAAAAAGCTGCCCAAACGGATAAATTCAAAGGCGCAGGGAGGAAAAAGGAGAGAAACAATGGCAGTAATTTCTATGAAGCAGCTTCTTGAAGCAGGCGTACACTTTGGGCACCAAACCCGCAGGTGGAACCCCAAAATGGCACAGTACATCTTCACTGAGCGCAACGGCATCTACATCATTGACCTTCAAAAGACAGTGAAAAAGTGCGACGAAGCTTATATGTTCGTGCGCAATCTGGCGATGGAGGGCAAGTCGCTGCTGTTCGTGGGCACAAAAAAGCAGGCACAGGAATCCGTTCAGGAAGAAGCCGAACGCTGCGGAATGTTCTATGTGAACAACCGCTGGCTGGGAGGAATGCTCACCAACTTTAAGACCATCCGCCTGAGAGTGGGCAGGCTGAACGAGATAGACGCCATGGAAGCCAGGGGCGACTTTGACGTTTTGCCCAAAAAGGAAGTTTCCAAGCTTATCCACGAGCGCGACAAGCTGGCCGCAAACCTGAACGGAATCAGGAACATGAACACCCTTCCCGGTGCGATTTTTGTGGTCGATCCCCGCAAAGAGCACATCGCTGTGGCTGAAGCCCGCATTCTTGGAATCCCGATAGTGGGCATTGTTGACACCAACTGCGACCCCGATGAGGTCGATTATGTTATCCCCGGCAATGATGACGCCATTCGCGCAGTTAAGCTGATTGCCGGCAAGCTGTCCGACGCTGTTATCGAGGGCCGTCAGGGTGAGGACATGGCGGAGCCTGCCGCTCCCGCAGCTGCTGGTGCGACTGAAAGCGAGCAGAAAGAAAAGCACGATAATGACGTTGAAGCCGCAGTATAGAGCAGAGCATTTATTACAGGAGGAAATATAGTATGAATATATCGGCATCACTGGTTAAAGAGTTGCGCGAAAAGACCGGCGTTGGAATGATGGACTGCAAAAAGGCCCTGATTGAGACCGAGGGCAATATCGAGCGCGCGGCTGATCTTCTGCGCGAAAGGGGACTGGCTCAGGCGGCGAAGAAGGCCGGAAGGATTGCCTCGGAAGGCATAGTCGACAGCTACATCCACATGGGTGGGAAGATCGGCGTTTTGGTTGAGGTAAACTGTGAGACAGACTTCGTGGGCAAGACCGACGAGTTCAGATCATTCGTGCATGACGTGGCGATGCACATCGCCGCTGCGAAGCCGGAATACTTAAACCGCGATGAGGTTCCCGCAGCGGTAATCGAAAAGGAAAAGGAAATCCTGCGCGCCCAGGCCCTGAACGAAGGCAAGCCGGAGAAGATCATCGACAAGATGGTCGAGGGCCGCATTGAAAAGTATTACAAGGACAATTGCCTGCTGGATCAGGAGTTTGTCAGGGATACCGACAAGACGATTTCGCAGCTTTTGACGGAAAAGATCTCCCAGATCGGCGAAAACATCTCCATCAGGCGCTTCGCCCGCTTTGAGATGGGCGAGGGCCTCCAGAAGAGAGAGGACAACTTCGCGGAAGAAGTCATGAGCCAGTTGCAGGGCTAAGAATCGCTTTAAAAGGAACGCTCTTTGGGCGTTCCTTTTTATAGGCCTTTGTTCTAGCATAAAAATGAAAATGATGAAAAGGTGTGTTTTCATGAAATATAAAAGAGTGCTGATAAAGCTCAGCGGGGAAGCGCTTTCGGGAGGGGACAGGTCAATCCTATCCTCCGAAATGCTTGACCGGGTGGCGAAGGTGTTGGTGGATTTTTCCGCCAAAGGCGTGCAGATTGCTGTGGTTGTGGGAGCGGGGAATATCTGGCGGGGCAAGCAAGGCAGCCATTCCAGAATGGAAGCCAACACTGCCGATCATATGGGGATGTTGGGCACGGTTATAAACGCCCTTGCCGTAAAGGATGCGGTGAACAGGGCTGGCGCCGCAAAGAATGTGGAAGCAGTGGTTCAAACGGCGGTTCCAATGGAGTCATTCGCGGAGCCGTATTCCTTCAGAAGCGCGGACAGGCATCTTAAAGAGGGCAGAGTCGTCATATTTGGCTGCGGCACGGGAAGCCCTTTTTTCACCACAGACACCGCCGCGGCCCTTCGGGCGATAGAGATTGGCGCGGACATTATTTTGATGGCAAAGAACGTGGACGGCGTTTACGACAAGCACCCCGGGCTTTATCCTGACGCGGTTAAGTATGACAAAGTTACCTATCAGCAGACGCTGAAGCTAAATCTTGCCGCTGCGGACAACACCGCATCCGCCCTATGCCTTAACAACAATATGCCCATGATCGTCTTTGAGCTGAAGCAGCCTGAGAACATCGCGCGGGCGCTTTCTGGCGAAAGCCTGGGCACTTTGGTTTATAAGGGCGAGGACGGGGAAGAATAATAT
>JBNRMR010000026.1:0-2514 GCA_050309705.1 Christensenellales bacterium
GAACAACCGCGGGATCCTTTGCAAAGTTGTTTTTCTCTTTGTTTGTAAACATCATGCCGCCTATATCCTCCGTACTTCTCTTTATCATTAATCATTATAAGAAAACCTGCCGACAAAGCAATTTCAGTTTCCGGCAGGTTTCGGTTTTGTAATCCTCTGACAAAAAAGATGCCACGCGATTTTTGTTGGCGTTATAAACCCTCGTCTGTTTTGATAATGTATCATGAATGTCGGTAAAAAGCAATATATTTTCAACGAGAAAAGAGATCTGACCTCCTTTTCGACTTCTGCATAAAAATAGCGGATTTCTCACGCATCAATGTCTGTGAAAAACCTGCCGTCCTCTTTCAAAACTAATTCATCTGTATATTTGAACCGCGCCCTTTAGCGCCTCTATCTGCACATCTGAAAACACGCCCGCATATTCTCCGTCCAGCCCCCATTCGATTTCCTCCGGGGTGCGAATGCTGATGCTGGGCGCCTGGTAAAAGCATATATATTCATCGTTATACTGGCCCGCCAAAAGGCAGGAAATTATTCTTTCAAGCTCCAAAAGATTACGGGGCGCTTTTATGAACATGGCCTCGAACAGGCCATCGTCCAGCCTGAGCCCCTGGGATTCGATCTTAAAAATGCCTGCCACCGATCTCGAGTTTGAGACATTGCCGAAAATGATCCTGTCGGCCTTTTCATAATCCTCATCGCCGCACTTTATGTTCACCTCATAGCTTCTAAGCTCCGATAGATTCTTTATCCCCTGTAGAAGGTAGGCGAAATAGCCCAGAATATTCTTTAGGTTCTGGGAGGTTTCATATGACACATTTGAAAAAGCCCCGAATGTGGCCATGAATGTGAAATATTTGGACTGGCCCGCACCAGTGAAAATGCCGATATCATAGGGCTTAGGCGCACTCTTGACTACCCTGGACACAACCGCTTTTGGCGAGCCGGTAAGGCCAATGCTGGTGGCGGCCACATTGGTGGTGCCAGTGGGAAAGTACATGACCGCGGGGCGCTTTTCCACGCCCATAATGCCGTTTATCACCTCGTGGAGAGTGCCGTCGCCACCCGCACAGGCGATTGTGTCAAAATAGGGGCTGCTTTCCCTGGCGATTCTCACCGCATCTCCGGCGGCCTTGGTTTCAATTTTTTCCACATCAAAGCCCTCGCCGCGCATCTGCGCACAGATATCCCCCGCGCCCTTTAGACCCAGCCTTCTTCCCGCCACGGGGTTTATTATCAGCAGCGCCCTTTTGCCGGACATCTTTTCCATTCTTATGATAACCTCCCAAAACCGCTCGGTTTATCGGCATGTTTTTTCTTTGGCTCATCAAATAGTATATCATAATTGGATAAACTTAATGTAAAAATGCCAAGACTTTTCAAATTCCGCGTTTTGAGCTAAAATATAACATGATGCGCCTTTTTCCTCAGTTAAAAACGGGCATTTCCAGATGACACGCAAGCCAATAGGAGAAATATGATGAAGCTTACAAAAGAAGAACTGAACATCCGGCGAAACAGATTCTGCAAACTCATGGACGAACGCAATCCCAACTGGGACACGGCCGTCATAATGGGCAAGGCGAACCAGTATTATTTCATGGGCACAATGCAGGACGCAGTCTTGCTGATAAAACGAGGCGGCACGTTCTCATACCATGTGCGCAGAAGCCTTGAGCGGGCTTTGGACGAGTCTCCCTTCAAAGAGAACATTTACCCCATGCAAAGCTATCGTGAGGCAGCACAGGCCGTTGGAAGCGATCTGGGGATAACATATATCGAAGCGGAATTGGTGACCTACGCAATTATCCAGCGTTTTGCCAGGCACTTTAAAATGGAGCAGGTAAAATCCCTTGAGGATGTAATGATGTATTTGCGCTCAGTCAAGAGCCCTTACGAAATGTATTGGATGGAAAAGGCCTGTGCGGCTCACAGCGCTTTGTTGACGGAGGCGGTCCCGGGCCTTATGAGGGAAGGCATTAGCGAGGCTGAATTCGTGGGAGAGCTTCAGGCAAAGATGATGCAGTACGGCTATCAGGGCGTCACCCGCTTTTACCGCTTCCAGACGGAGCTGGTGACCGGCCAGGTGGGCTTTGGCGTCAGCTCCCTTTACCCCACCAGCTTTGACGGCCCTGGGGGCGCATATGGCACAAGCGCCGCCGCTCCCGTGACGGGCAGGCGCGATGTGAAGCTAAAAAAGGGCGATCTTGTGTTTGTGGACTGCGGTTTTGGCATGGAGGGCTACCATAGCGACATGACACAGGTGTATATGTTTGGGGCAAAGCCTTCTCCCGAAGCAGTCAGCGCCCACAGGGCCTGCATGGAGATTGAACAGAGGGCTGCGGAGATGCTCAGGCCCGGTGTCCGGCCAAGCGATATATATCAGAAAATAATGAGCGGCCTTGACGAAGCCTTCCTTGAAAACTTCATGGGTTTTGGGCAAAGGACCGCAAAGTTTCTGGGCCATGGGGTGGGGATGTTTGTGGATGAGATGCCGATAATTGCCGCCGG
>JBNRMR010000027.1:0-28527 GCA_050309705.1 Christensenellales bacterium
GGAGATGGGGCTTCCATCTCCTTTAGTTGCTTTTTTCCAGGGGCTTACATCTTGGGCACCAGCAGGCCGTAATTGCCGTCATGCCTCTTGTATACCGCGCACACGCTGTCCGTTTCCGTGTTCAGGAACAGGAAGAATGTGTGCCCCAGCATGTCCATCTGGGCGGTTGCTTCCTCCGGGTTCATGGGATATACATCGAATGTCTTCTCCCGGACGATTGTGCCCTGGACCTCTTCATCATCAACGATCGGCGCAGTCTGCGGGGTGGTGCCGTTGAGTGCCAGCGACGGCGACTTATGCCTTTTTTCCAGACGCGTGCGATATCTTCTTATCTGGCTTTCCAGCTTTTCAGAAACCTCGTCTATGGCCGCGAACATGTTGTTGTCCGCCGCGTGTTCAGCCCTGATAAGTCCTCCTTTTATGGGTATTGTCACTTCGCAGATATTGCGAAGCTTATCAACCTCCAGCTTCACCTGCGCGTCCGTATCCGCCCCAAAAAAGCGTGATAGCTTGCCTACCTTGCGATGCACCCGCGTTTCCAACGCCTCGGAGACATGGATGTTCTTTCCCGTAATGATTATACGCATGAACAAACCTCCTCATATCGATAGATTTTCTTTGCTTGCTCTGAAATTATTTTATATTTTTTATACGGGGCTTGTAAGCCCTGTTTTCATTGCCTGATAATTGCGCTATCCGCGCTTGCTGGAGCTTCAGCCTGAATTCCCAGCCACTGAGACCTTGCCGGCTTTCCTCAGGTTTTATTATAGTGATTCTATGTGGACCCTCAAAAAACCTTCTGTGAACAAAGTGATTTGAAAATTTTCCCTGTTATAAAGCGTCGGCCTCCTCAGCTAAAGGCTCAGGCTCCCTCGCTTCTTCCCTGCTCTTTTTCAGCCCCTTCAGCACATGCAGCATGAGCAGCATTGATAAAATGACGCTTGCCGCGAAATAGAAGTACTGCGCGCCGTTAAAATCAGGCATTAGCGGCATGAGATAGCTGGATGCGTTCACCGCAAAGTGGAACAGGAGCGGCGCTAAAAGGCTGTCATACGCCTCGAACAGAAGGCCGATGATTATCCCCGTCACAAATGCATAGGATATCCACACAATCTGCCCGTGGACCAGCCCAAAGACCAGCGCCTGCAAAATCAGCGCTACCCATGTGGCCATGCCCTTTTTAAGGCGCGTATACACAAGGCCTCTAAAAACTACTTCCTCGCATATGGGAGCTGCCACCACCACCGCAATGACCTGCCACAGCGCGCTTCCGCCCATGGTCAGGTCGAATGTGTAGGCGTAATCCTCCAACATGGTCTGAGGTATCGGCAAAAAGCTCATGGCGCCTGAAATAAAAAATTGCCATAATATCCCCATTGGTATCATCAGCCAAACCAGATAGTCCCCCGCAGGTCTCACTGCGTGGATCTCCTTCAGGAAGTTCTTTTTTCTGGCGATAAAGAACACCAAATATATCAATATGGTCAGCGCCAGGGATATGACCAGCACCGCCATCGAGCCTTCGAGGGTCTTTTCCGTCACATGCTGGACAAGGCTGCCCAAATCGCCCTGCAATAGCGACGGATTTGCCATTGCAACTCTCGCGAAAATAACTATTGAATATACAATGGTGACAATTATCTGAGAGCCCAAGTACACCAGCATGTACAGAAAGGCTCGTCCTACGGCTCCTGCAAACTTCTTCATACACATCTCGCTTTCATTTATATCAAATTGATCACACTGCAAAGCGTTGCCAAAACGCTCCTGCAACCCCGCAGGGCGCAGATATCAATGTTAAGCCTTGCGGCGCTTCCCCCGGGGAGGGGCGTCCTGCTCCGCCACCACAATGCATAAAGCTCAAGCCATGCAGATGTCTTTCCCCTTACCGCGCACATGGTCACTCCCCATCATCTGATTTACCATGGCGAAATTATCTTAATGACCTTTTCCACACCGAGGGCGAAAACAACATTATCATCGGGAATATCTCCAGCCTGCCTATAAGCATGTCCGTTATCAGCACCAGCTTTGAAAAGGCGGAATAGCCGGCGAAGCTTCCCGATGGACCCACTATGCCAAGGCCCGGGCCGATGTTTGACATGCATGAAACCACAGTGGTGACCGTGGTGGTAAAGTCGAAGTTATCAACCGATATCAGCAGCACCGACGCCGCCGCTATGAAGGCATACGCCCCCACGAAGGCATAAACGCTCATCACTGTGTCCTTCTCAACGGGCTTTCCCTCCAGCTTGACTGCGCTTACCGCCCTGGGGTGCAGCATTCTTTTTATCTCGTTGCCGATGCTGCGAGAAATTATGATGAGCCTTGCCACTTTGAACCCGCCCCCCGTGGAGCCGGCGCAGGCGCCAACGAACATCAGCATTATCAGAAGGGAGCGGCTCACCTCCGGCCAGAGGTTAAAGTCTGTGGTGGCAAAGCCGGAGGTGCTTATGACGGATGTGACCTGGAAGAAGCTTTCCCGAAAGGCCAGCATTCCCCCGCCAGATATGGGCAGTATGTTTAGCGTGATCACGGCAGTTGAAATCAACACTATGCCCAGGAATGTCAAAAGCTCCTCGTTTTTGAAAACCCGCCTGAACTGACCCAACAAAAGCAGGTAGTAAAGGTTGAAGTTCACACTGAATATCACCATGAATATGCTTATGACCCACTGAATATAGGGGCTGTTATAGTGGGCAATGCTGGCGTTTTTGATTGAAAAACCGCCCGTTCCCGCAGTGGCGAAGGCGTGGCAGAGGCTGTCGAAGACCGGCATATCCCCCGCGAGCAGCAGGAAAAACAGCAACACGGTCAGGAAGATATATATGCCGTAGAGTATCATGGCGCTGTTTTTTATCTTCGGAACCAGCTTCCCCACATTTGGCGCCTGGCTTTCCGCCCGCATTATGTGCATGGAGCGACCGCCTGCCAGTGGCATTATGGCCATCACGAAGACCAGCACGCCCATGCCCCCCACCCAGTGGGAAAAGCTGCGCCAGAAAAGGAGGGATCGGGGCAATATCTCTATGTCTTTTAGTATGGTGGAGCCGGTGGTGGTAAGCCCGGAGGCGGACTCGAAAAGACTGTCCACAAAAGAAGGTATATAGCCGCTCATATACGCCGGCATCGCGCCGAAGAAGGACATCAAAATCCAGGACGCGGCGACTATGACGAAGCCCTCCCGGGCGTATATCGTCTTTGTTTCAGGTTTCAGAAAAAATGAAACGCAGCTAACCGCCAGCAGTATTATTATCGTCGCCAAAAAAGCAGCAACAGTGGTTTCTCCCCTCGCCACGGCGATGATAAGGGAGGGTAGCAGCAGCGCGGCCTCCACCCTCAGGATGTAGCTTAGGGTCTGAACAATCATCTTGTAATTCACGTTTTACCTGCCGATTTTTCTTTTTTCTTCTATGCTTCTTTGCAAATACCTAAAAGCGCTTCGAAAAGCCCGTGCATTTCTCAGTTTAGGCCCGCGCCATGATTTCATAGTATAGATATACTCCGTTGAGACGCTCGCAGTTTTCGAACACTCTGCTCCCCTTGTGCGTCAAGTAAAAACCGCATTTCTCCAAAACACGGCCGCTTGCAGGGTTTTCCTGATGATGGCTCGTCATTACTTTTTGAAGGCCCAAGTCATGTAAGGCAAACTCTATAACTCTGGCGCATGCCTCTGTCATAAGCCCTTGGTTCCAAAACTTTCTGCTCAAAAGATAATGAACTTCTGCGTGGCAATCCGTCTCGTCCATTTCGCTTAAGTAGATATAACCTATCACTTGCCGCAATTCTTTCAGCTCTATCACCCAGTGATAGTAATCAGGTTTCTGATATTGCTGAATCCAGCCAGATAAGAGCGCCTTTGTCTCTTCAATATTTTCATGCGGCTCCCATCCCCAAAAACGCGTCGCTTCATGGTCGGTTACCCAGTTCGCATACATCCCCTGAGCATCATCCATGGAATACCGGCGCAGAAGCAAGCGCTCTGTCTCCAGCATGACAGTCCCTTTATGCTTCATCGCCTTCCACCTCCACGGACGGTATTTGCCGTTTCTATGCCAAAATGTCGCGGATGTCCTTCAGCCCCTCCAGGGTCGTCACAACGATCACGCTGTCGTCCATTTCGATTGTGGTATTGCCGTCGGGCAATATGCTCTGGCCATTCCTTATTATGCAGGCGATCAAAAGCCCCATTTTAAGCCTCAAGTCCTTCAGGGGAACTCCCAAAAAGGAGCCCGTCCGCCTTATCTTAAACTCGATGGCCTCCGCCCGGCCGTTGATTATCTGGTGCAAAGTCTCAACGCCGGAGCCGTAGGAGTTCTGCTTGCCGCGCACATAGCTTACTATCTTGCTGGTGACTATTGACCTGGGCGAAATCACGCCGTCAAGGCCCAATGTGTCCCCCAGCACATCCAAAAAGGAGAGCCTGTTCACCTTTGTTATGACCTTGGGCACATTCAGCGCCTTGGCGTAAAGGGAAAGGACGATGTTCTCCTCGTCGATGCCCGTCATTGCGATGAAGGCGTCGGTGCTGCTGATGCCTTCCTCGTCCAGCAGGTCCTGGTTTGTGCCATCCCCGCAGATGATGGTCGCCTTGGGCAGAAGTTCGTTCAGCTCCATGCAGTAATCGCCGTCAGCCTCGATGATCTTGACGCGGATATCGCTTTCCTCCAGCATGTGGGCTAGGTAATAGGCTATGCGCCCTCCCCCCACAATCATCACATTTCGAATTCGCTGGCGCATAAGGCCAACGGTCTTGCAAAATTCGGTTATCTGCATCGGCGGCGCGGCTATGTATATGTTGTCGCCGGCGCGCAAAATGAAATCACCTGTGGGGATATAGATATTGTCATGCCTCAAAACCGCGCAGACAAGGACCTTCACCCGGTATTTTTTATACATTTCCTTAAGAGCAAGGTCCTTAAGGCTGCTCTCTTCGCGCACCTTGAACTCCACCAGTTCCACCTTACCCCTTGAAAATGTGTCTATTTTTATGGCGGAGGGAAATCGCAGAACCTGGGCCATCTCCACCGCAGCGTATTGGTCGGGGTTGATGGTCATGGCCAGGCCCAGCTCTTCCTTAAGCAGGGAAAGCTGCTCCATATAATCGGGGTTTTTAACCCTGGCGACCGTGCCCTTTGCCCCCAGCTTCCTGGCGATAAGGCAGCAGAGCATGTTGATCTCATCGTGAGAGGTGGCGGCGATGAGCAGATCGCTCCTGCCCACACCCGCAAGACGCTGCACCGCAACTGTCGCGCCGTTGCCCTCGACAGTCTGCACGTCGTGCATGCTGGCAGTCTCAAAAAGCGCGGACGCACGGCTATCGATGACGGTAATGTTATGGCCTTCCTTTGAAAGCTTCTCCGTAAGGGCAAAGCCCACCTGACCATCCCCCACGATTACGATTCTCATGTTTCCTCCTGAAAGCTACGAAATGGTATATGGCTGTCTGGGGGAATGTTCTGGTGTTCCGCCTCAGACCGCGAAAGGGGCTTGTCCTCTTGGGCCCTTTTCTCACGGGATTACAAAAGGTGAGCGGTCTCCCCCATAATTATAATGATTATACGCTCAAGCAGCGATTTAAGCAACAAAGGCGCTCGCTGCGGGGCGTCATCTCACCTGGACGAAATCTGCTTGAAGGCCGCGAATAGCTGAAAAGCAATGTCCTGAGCGGTGACGGAGCTTTGTCCCAAACGCTTTTCCGCCAACTCCCCCGAGAGGCCGTGCAGGTAGGCGCCCACTCTGGCCGCATCGTAGCAGGAGAGCCCTTGCGCCAGCAGTGACGCGATCAAACCAGTCAGAACATCTCCGCTGCCGCCTGTGCTCATGGCGGGGCTTCCGGTGAGGTTTAATGTAACCTGGCCGCTCTTGTCGGCGATGACGGTAGTGGCGCCCTTCAGCAGCACTGTCACTCCCTTTTGCATGGCGTATTCCCTTGCCACATGGTATGGGTCGCGGGTGATGTCCTGGGTGCTAAGGCCTGTCAAGCGCGCCATCTCCCCTGGATGAGGTGTAATCACGGTGTCCTGGCCGAACTTGCCGTCGCACACGTTCAAGGCATCGGCGTCCATAACCTTTGGAAGGGGCGATGATGAAAGTATCTGCACCACCTTTTGAGTTTCAGGGTGGTTTCCAAGGCCGCAGCCCATGGCGATCACCGCTTTTCCGCGAAGGGCGGCGTCAAAATCGTTAAGGGAGGAGATGTGCCCCTCGGTAGTTTCCAAAAGCGGATATGCCATGGCCTCAAAGGCCCCCGACTGCACCACCGGCAGCACGCTTTCCCTGCCGCAGGCCACAGTCACCAACCCGGCGCCGCCCTTCAAAGCGCCCTGGGCCGCCAAAACCGCCGCTCCCGCCATACCCCTGGAACCCGCCACGATAAGCACATGGCCGTAGTCGCCCTTGTAGCTGTTGGGACGGCGCGGTTTTATTATACCGCCGTAAATATCCCCCTGTTCGAGAATGTGCGCGCAGGGCTTGGCGCCGATTGAAAAGGGTATGCCAATATCGCACACCACAATTCTCCCGGATTGCCCCCTGCCCGGGTATATATAATGGGAAAGCTTTGAATATTGAAAAGTGACGGTCACATCCGCCTTGACAGCGATATGGGCATGCCCCGTTTCGCCGTCCACACCGGAAGGAATGTCCACGGCGATTACCGGCTTGCGCGAGCCGTTTGCATACCTTGCCGCCCCCAGGTATTCGCTGGTAAGGTCGCCCTTGAAGCCGGTGCCGAACATGGCGTCCACGATGATGTCGCAGCTTATGCTCTCGGGGATATGGCGGTATATGCGAAGACCCATGTTCTGAAGTATCTTCCGGTTCAACAGGGCCGCACCGCTCTGGGCATCTGAAAGTGCCACCACAACCGCCTTGCCCCCCAACTGCAAATGCCATCTGGCGGCGCAAAAGCCGTCGCCTCCGTTGTTGCCTGGCCCACAGAGGAACATGGCAGTCTTTCCCTTTCCAACCAGATTGATAATTTCCTGGGCCACATAGCGGGAAGCCGTTTCCATAAGCACTTCCTCGGGGATTCCCATTACCTCAATAGCATAGCGTTCAATCCGCTTCATCTCGCTTGAAGTGATGACCTCTATCATGCCCGCTCCTCCTTTTCTTTTTATATAAAATTATACCCTTTTTGTCTTTCTACCATAGCTGGCAAACATGAAGATTTATTAATTGCGCTTTATAACGGCGTACATTATCGTTGGGAAATCCGGCTCAATCGCTGTCAGGCCAAAATCCATTACTTCCAAGCCGCTTGCTTCGATTTCCCTCGTCAGCGTTGCGAAGCTAACCTGCCTGCATGATGTATTGGCGATTATAATCTTTTCTCCGGATGGATGCTCCCGCTCTGACAGCTCAAAGGCCTTTGAAATATCTGTCTTGCTATCTATCGCCATCGCCAATGGAACAGATTAGAGCAACTCCGCCTTCCGCTAGATGAGCATATATGAATCGAAAAAACGCATTCCGGTCTACATCCAAAACCAACATATGCAATACTGCTATTGCATAGATAAATGCATATCTCTTTTCCAGTGCGCTGGACAAGCAATCCAACACTTGAAAGGAGGATTGATGCTGTGGGTACGCGTTTTTGCAATAATCTATAGCCGTGCTTGAAATATCTGTGGCGTCCAAACGATATCCTTGCTTAAGCAAATAACTGGCATCCCGCCCTTCGCCGCAACCAATTTCAAGCATCTCATCGTTTCGTTTTAGATTATATTTTGCGATCGTTTCAGCCACAATGACTGAATTCATATCTGAAAACCATGTTAATGATTTTTGATGCACTTGGCTGTACCTATCATCATAAGCCTCATAATATTTTTCGGCCATCTATCCACCCTCCTTTGCCAGTTTATATGAATCCGCTGCGCAGCCTTTTTTGCTGCTTCGTCGGCTGCATGCCATCAAAAAATCATGCTGTCACGGCGTTTATGACCGCCTGCCAAACCGCTTTGACAGCCGCCGCCTGGAGCAGAAGCGGGTTTCCTCCACCTCGCAAGTGGCCAGGGCAAAAAGGGGGTCGCCGTCCATCATCGGGTGGACAGGCCTTATGGCGAGGGCCAGGCCGTCATGGGCCACCGATGCCAGCCGGTTCGCGCCGGCCTTGTCAAGCTTTGCGTTGGTTGCGACCACGCCTATGGTTGTGTTTTGGCCGACTGCGCCTTCCGCAATTCCCTCCCCCAAAAGAGTGGGGAGCGAAGGCGTCATATTTCCGCCGATATACCCCGCCGCGATGAGCTGACCCGTTTCGGGGTGGTAGATGTCCCCCACCGCATTCACCGCGATGAGCGCCGCCACCATGGCCCCGGAGGGCAGCTTCACGCAGGAGGAGCCTATGCCCCCACGGTGGCTTTTTGCGCCGGGCAAAAGCTTGCCGCAGGTGGCGCCCGTTCCCGCGCCTATCTGACCCTGCTCCAAAGCCGGGGAAGCGTTCTTTGCGGCCTCATAGCCCATTTCCGCCGTGGGAAACGCCTTTGAGTCACCCACGGTCAAATCGAACAAAACCGCGCCGCCCACGATTGGCACCACGCCAACGCCCACGTCAAAGCCCGCGCCTTTTTCAGCAAGGAAGCGCATCACGCCCCCGGCCGCATCCAGCCCGAAGGCGCTCCCCCCGCAAAGACAGACGGCGTGCATTTTCTCAACGGAGTTCTCCGGACTGGCAAGATCGGTCTCCCGGGTGCCGGGCGCCGCGCCCCTCACCTTGCAGCCGCAGACCGCGCCCTCCTCGCAGATGACCACACTGACTCCTGTTTTTCCCTGAAAATCACTGGAGTGGCCGGCCTTAATTCCCTGTATATCGCAGATATCGCCTTTAAACATAGCCCATTATCCCCCTTACGGAAACATCCCCTGCGTAAACTTTCTTCGTCTTAACTTCGCCTTCTTCCAACACAATCAGCGCGCCGTCCTCCGTGATATCGACGGCCCTTGCCCTGAAACTGCGCTCTCTTTCGTGAACCATCACTTCCCCGCCAATATTCACGCAAAGCAAGCGGTATTTTTTAAGTATTTCTTCCCTGCCGCCACTCAGCAGAGCATTATAGTTCTTCACATAGCTGCAAAGAAGCGCAGAGAGAACCTGAAGCCGTGTGGCGTCAACGCCGCAAATGCTAAGGGACGTGGCCTTGTCAGAAAGCTCGCCTGCAAAGTCCCCTTGAGCGCCAGAAACATTCACTCCGATGCCGGCTATCGACCAGCCTTGGCCGCCCTCCACCAGAATCCCACAGACCTTTTTGGAGCCTATGACGATATCGTTGGGCCATTTTATCATCGCATCCGCTCCCAGAGCGGAAAGCGCCTCACAGACTGCCACCGCCGACAAAAGCGCCATCATGGGCGCAAGCTGAGCCGGGAGGCCGTGCACTGAGTATATGCTCACATAAAGCCCCTTCCCAGCGGTTGACAGCCAGGAGCGGCCTGCCCTTCCCCTGCCGGCGGTCTGCTCAGCCGCCAAAACGCATGACATGTCCAAAAGGCCCTGATCCCTCAGCCTCCTTGCATGCAGGTTTGTTGAATCGCATGACTTTATGTACACAGCGCTGCCGCTCATCCCACAACCGCGCATGACCCTTCCAAGTTTTTCCTGTGAAAGCAAGTCATGATTACCCTGCATTAATTTCACCATCCCAGCGTTTGACAATCGTCTTCCATTACATTATTATGTTAATATAATTATGAATCATCTTGTTTTTAAAAGCAAGAGAAGAATTGAATGGGAGTGTTTTTATGCAATACAGAAGCATGGATAAACTAAATTTAGATGTTTCCATTTTTGGCGTTGGACTTATGCGCCTTCAAACCGGCCCTGAAGGCCAGAGTGATATCCTATACGATAAATCCACTGCGCTGATACACAAGGCAATAGACATGGGCGTCAACTACATCGACACCGCCTATGTCTACCACGGCGGCTTCAGCGAGGTTTCATTGGGCAAGGCTTTGGCGGCCCGCCCCTCTGACAGGCAAAAGATTTGCATCGCCACAAAGCTGCCCATCCGTGCCGGGGAAGGCTATCAGGACTGGGAGAAATATCTGGACACATCCCTTGAGCGCTTAGGCACGGACTATATTGACTTTTACCTCGTCCACGGAATTAACTATGCCCGAATCGAGCCGGTTAAGGATGAGCTGTTCCGCTTCCTGGACGATATGAAAAAGAAGGGCAAGATTCTATATCCTTCCGCATCCTTCCACGGCGAATATGGCGATTTCATCAAGCTGGTGGACTCCTATGACTGGTCAATGCTCCAGGTGCAGATCAACATACTGGATCCCTATAACCAGGCCACCCTCAAAGGCATGCAGTACGCCGGCAGCAAGGGCATCCCCATAGTTGTAATGGAGCCTTTGCGCGGCGGTGTTTTGGTGCGTCATGTGCCGGCTGAGGCAAAAAAGCTCTACGACAGCTTCCCTGTGCAGCGAAAGCCCGTGGAATGGGCCTTCAGATATGTTTACCACCATCCTGAAGTGAAGGTGATCCTCAGCGGCATCAGCACACCGGAGGAACTGGAGGAAAACGTTGCGATATTCTCCAAATCCGCCCCGGGCGCCATGGACAAAGACGAGCTTAAGCTGGTGGACGATGTACGTCTGGCCTATGAAAGTCTGGCGAAGATCGGCTGCACCGCTTGCCGCTACTGCGAGCCGGGCTGCCCGGTGGAGATACCCATCTCCGACATACTCAGAGGCTATGACCAGGCCTGCATTATGGGCACAACGGAAAACTTCCAGTCACGATACGATCAGGTCACCAAGGATAAAAACGGCGCGGGAGCGTGCATCGAGTGCGGCCAGTGCGAAACCGAATGCCCCCAGAGCATACCGATTATCAAGCATCTTGCTTTCTTCCGCGACAACTACGAAAAAGCATAAAGTCTTCCACCATAAAAGCGGCTTTATTTTGATAGGGCCGCTTTTTTGCTCTTTTTTGGGGGCACGACGCAGGACTCCGCCCCGCACCCCGCAAGGGATTCTCCCTTGACCCTTTTATAATATATTAAAGTTTTGGTCAAGCTTTTCCAAAAGCTTGCAGGCGCTTGAGGGCAGAGCCCTCGAAAAATCCGCTACCGCGAAAATATAACTTCCTATCATTGGCGAAAGTGATAAATGCCCCCCGCACGTCATATAGTCTATCAAAAGAGAGGACGGGCATATGACTGCGCTGCAAAACACACCATTAAAACCACATATGGGCAAAGCCCCGGCGCAAAGAGACTGGCGTGATGTTCTCGCCGGGCAGATGTGCCAGCCTTTTTCAGGCATCGTAAAGGGCATCAGCGATATCGACGCCGCCGCCATAACCGAGCTGCGCTTTCGCACCGGCAGAAGGCCCAGCGCCAACATCGCAGGGCGGGAGCGGGAGCTTCACAGCAAGGTGACAACTCCACAGATGCTCTCAGAGCTGCTCTCCTTCCTCTGCAATTTTTCCGTATATTCAAAGCAACACCAGATATCCGAGGGCTTCATCACATTGAGGGGCGGCTTTCGCGCCGGGCTTGCCGGCAGCGCCGTCATCGGCAGCAATGGGGCGCTGACGCTTGCGGACATCAGCGGCATCGGCATACGCATAATGCGGGAGGTTAGGGGTTGCGCAGAAACCGCCGTTAAAAGACTTTTCCCCGGCGGCCTTTGCTCTGTGCTGATTATATCGCCTCCCGGCCTTGGAAAGACCACCATGCTTAGGGACATGATCCGCATTCTGTCGGACAGGGGCGTGAAGATCGCCGTTGCCGACGAGCGAGGAGAGATCGCCGCCATGTTTTCCGGCGAGTATTCTATGGATCTGGGCCGATGCACCGACGCCATCGACGGCTGCGCAAAGGACATCGCCATATCGATGCTGCTGCGCTCCATGAGCCCGGACGTCATCGCCGCGGATGAGATCGGCCGTGAAAGCGACGCCACCGCCCTGAGGGAAGCCGCCCTTTCAGGCGTGAAGGTTTTCGCAACAGCCCACGGCGCAGGCGCTGCGGACATCTGCGCCAGGCCCTATCTGCGGCCGGCACTGGACGTTTTTGATAAACTTCTTGTTCTGGGAGGATCGCCGGGGAACGTGGTTTCGATCACCGACATCAGGGGGAATGAGCTGTGATTCGCTATATCGGCGCCGCCATGATGATGCTGGCGGGTACATGGTTGGGCTTCGCTCTTTCGGCCGGGCTCTCAAAAAGGGTGACTGCCCTTTCCGAATGCCTTTTCGCCCTAAAGCAGATCTGCGCCAGGGTCACAAATGTGAAAATGCCGCTGCCGCAGGCAATGTCGCAATCCGGCGGGCGCTTTGAAAAGGCGGCCCAGCACATGCATCTGGGACCGTATAAGGCAATTGAAAAAGCGTTTTTTGACAGCGGCTTTTCCCAGAAGGATGTGGAGCTGCTTTCATCGCAAATCGGCATGATGATGGCAATGAGCGCTTCTGATAGCCCCGGAGTCTGTGCGGGGGCTGTCTCTGAGATGGAGCTGCTGTTGCACCAGGCCAAGGAAGCAGCAGATAAGAACAGCAAGCTCTACAGAGCCCTTGGGGTTTGCGGCGGTGCGGCGGCGGCGATACTCTTTTTGTAACTTTTTGTAATTCTATGACAGTATCCAAAACCTGAGGGGCTGAAACAAAGGATTGCGGGGGGCATATTATGAGCTTGGACATGATATTTAAAATAACGGCGATAGGCATAATCGTGGCGGTGGCGGACATGGTGCTGAAAAAGGCCGGCCGGGACGACATCGCCTCGGTGGTGACAATCGCCGGGCTGGTGATTGTCATTATGATGGTAGTTTCCTCCGTCACGGACCTTTTTGCCCATGTCAGGAGCCTTTTCGGTATGTTCTGATGATAAAGATTTCTTTGTTCGCCATATTTGCCGCCCTTGGGATAATGCTTATAAAGCGCGAGCATCCCCAGATTGCGGCGGCCTGCGCCATGGCGGCGGGGGCAATGCTGCTCTTAAGCCTTGTGGAGAGCATCCGTCAGGTGGTGGACTCCATGAGCGACATCGCCCAGGCAGCGGGGGTCGGCCAGGAATACCTGATTCTGGCGCTAAAGCTCCTTGGGGTCAGCTACGCCTGCGAGTTCGGCGCGCAGATCTGCCGGGATGCGGGGGAATCCTCCCTCGCCCAAAAGGTGGAGCTGGCCGGCAGGGTGATGCTGACTGCCATGGCTGTTCCCGTCATGGTGTCCATACTCTCTTTGGTTAAGGACATGATGCCATGATTGCTCACCTTGTTTTAACCGCGGCGCAAGCCAGCAGCAAAGCCATACAACAGGACGTAAGCCGCGCCCTTTCCGGCATAGATTTTTCCTCCTGGGAGGATATGCTAAGGGATGTTTTCCCTGGCATATCAGCTGAGTCCATCGCCCGGGGAGCCGCCGAGGGGAGCCTTGCCCTAAGCCCTTCAGAGCTTTTTGAGTCACTGATCAGCATGGCTTTATCCGGCCTTCGCCAAATGCTGCCCTTTGCAGCGGTGATATTGGGGCTTGCCTTCGTGGGCTGCATATTGGAGCGAATGCAGGCAAACTTCTCTCAGGGGGAAACGGCTGGAGCGGCGGGAATACTTTGCTTCCTTTTGACTGCTCTGCCGGTAATCGGCTATTTTTCCCAACAGCTCAGGCTCTGTCTGGATGGCGTCAGGCGCCTCACCGCCTTTTCAGACGCGGCTATGCCGTCTCTCTTGGCGCTGCTTACCGCCACGGGGGGCATTTCTTCCGCGGCCATGCTGAAGCCTGCGGCCATCGCCGCCACAGGGCTTATAAACACCGTCATCGAGGGCATGGTCACCACATTGGTTTCATTTTGCGCTGCGCTGGCGGTGGTGGGTGGCTTAAGCTCACCGATAAAGACTGGCAAAATGCTTTCGGCGGTCAAAACCATCTGCACATGGGTGCTGACTGCGGCCCTTTCCATATTCGCATCGGTTATAACTGTGCAGGGCTTGGGCTCCTCCGCCATGGACGGCGTTTCCATAAGGGCGGTGCAATACGCCATAGATAACTATGTGCCGGTGGTCGGCGGTTTTTTCAAGGATAGCTACGGAATGCTTGTGGGCTCGGCCCTGATTCTTAGAAACGCGGTGGGAATAACCGGCCTGATATGGATAATTCTCCTTTGCTGCATGCCGCTTTTGTCGCTGATGGTGTCGATAATGCTGTTCAAAATATGTGCAGCTTTGATCGAGCCCCTGGGCGGAGAAAGGATGGCAAAAATGCTCAGCGACTTTTCCGGCATTTTCTCGCTACTCTTCGCGGTTTTGGCATCGGTGGCCATGATGTGCATCATTTTGATTGCGGCGATCATTGCCTGCGGAAACACTGTGATGGGGCTTATGTGATGGTTTATTCGTTTAAAGGAGGGCGGCCATGCAGGGATATGTCGTGAGCCTGTGCGCAGTGGCGCTGCTTTCGGCCTGCGCGGATATGCTGCTGCCAAAGGGCGGCCTACGGGACAGCGTGCGCTTTGCCTTGGGGCTGATATTCATACTTGCGCTGCTTCGGCCCATCGCCAGCGCTCTGCTGCGTTAAAACCCCATGGGAAAACGGGAGGTATTAAGCAGATGAAGATGTTTGAAAAGCTGAAAATGATAAAGAACGGTGAATGGATACTGCTGTTATTTGCCGCCGGGATACTGCTGGTCTACTTTTCCTCTGGCGGCGCGGGGGCATCGGTTTCCGGCGACGAGGCAAGGCTGGCCAAAGTTCTTTCGGGCATCGAGGGCGCAGGCAATGTGCAGGTGTTCATATCATATAATGAACCTGAGGGCAGCGTCTATGCCTTTTCCGCGGACGAGAAAAATACCGAGGGCAGCATAAAGGGCGTGGTGATAATTGCCTCTGGCGCGGGAGACGCAGCTGTGCGCCTCAAGCTGGCCGAAGCCGCAAGGGTGGCCCTGGGGGTGGACGCTTCCGCCGTGAGCGTATACAAAATGGACAAAAAGCAATGACCGGGAGGGCTGTTTTATGAAGAAAATGAAAAAGAGCTGGATTTTTACCGCTGTTTTGGTTGCATTCACGGCCTTTGCATCAGCATACATACTCTGGCCCAAGGCATCCAGCCAGGCATTGACGGGCAGCGGTGATGATTACGCTGGCAGGGGCAATTTCTTCGAGGTCTTCCGCCAGGAAAGAGAGCTGACACGCCAGGAGGAATGCCGCTATCTGGACGAAATAATCGAGAGCGCTTCCTCCAGCACACAGGCAAAGCGCAGGGCGGAGGACGCGAAGCTGGACGTCGTGAGCCGTATGGAGGACGAATTCATAATTGAAAGCCTGCTTTTGGCGAAGGATTACAAGGATGTGGCGGTCACCATCAGCGAAAGCGGTGTCAGCGTGGTGCTCAAGGGCGAGAGCATAGGCGACGAGGACGCCGTTCGGGTGCTGGACATAGTTCACCGACAGACGGGGGTATCCGCCAAGGACATATATATTATAAACAGCAAATGAAAGTGAATAATCAGAGTCCCGCCTTTTTGTATACCGCTTCAATAAAAGCGCTTTTGTGGGCAATATAGCCGTCGATGTCGAAGGGATGCAGCAGCGCCCCCTCCCGCTTCACGCGGCCGTATTCATCGGCGGCCTCTTTGTTCGCCCGAAGGTAATCCCTAAGGGCAATGTGGCGCTTCAGCTCTGGCGAATCCTGCCGGCAGACATATAGATGATGCCCCATCAGATGCTCCTTGCCTTGATACTTAAAAGCTTCCCTGCCCTTTATGCCCTGATCGCCTGAATGGCTATAGCCGATGGCGCCAAGGCCCCGGCAGACCTCATCAAAATTTCCGCCGCTTGGGATAACGATGTCGATATCTATAATCGGTTTCGCCCAAAGCCCTTTAACGGCGGTGCTTCCCACATGCTCTATGCCCAGCGCAAGCGGGCCCAGCCCAGAGCAAAGCTCCCTTTTTATCTTTTCAAACTCGCAGGGCCAGCTTTCGTCATATGGCAGCACAATGATATGGCGTTTTTTCAAGCGTCCGTCCCCCTTATATCCTTGCAGACAGAAATGGCAGGGAATCCACGAAGGCCGTAAAGGCCAAATAATCGCCGTTTTTGTGGGCGCTTATGTCTTCATCATTCGGGTTTTCCAAAAAATCGGTTATCAGATATGTGTCCATGCCCAGCTCTGCGGCGCACATGTCCTCGCGCATATTGTTGCCAACCATCATGCACTCCTGCGGCTTTTCACCGATCTTCTCCAGGATTTCCCTGTAGTAGTCAAGGTTAGGCTTGCAATAGCTGCTGTTATCATATCCCGTCATAAGCTGAAAACTTTCCTGGGCGATGTCTATCCACTCAAGCCGCGCCCTGATCGCCGCCGGCGGAAACAAAGGATTTGTCGCCAAAACCAAGCTGTAGCCCTTGTCTTTGAGTGTCTTAATCCACCTGGCGGGAAGGTCGGTCTTTCTGAGCAGAGGCCTTACCACGCTGAACTCGTTTGAATAAAACTCATCGGTGATTCTTTCCGCCAGCTCCCTGTCCACATCCAAAGCCTTCGCAAAATGCAGCCAGAAGCGCTCGCGATTGGGCATTGAGCCATCGTTACTTTGCATATGCCCTGTGCATTCCCAAAGGGCGGCCACCATTGTCTTGCCGTCGCGGCCCAGCTTGGGCGCACAAACTTTCGTGAGCTCTTTGACATAGGCGTTTATAAAGGTTTCAAGGTCTATGGGCAGCAAAGTCCCGTCCAGGTCAAACAAAACAGTCTTCATAATTCACTCCCGTTTATCCTGCGGTATATTTGATTAAGTACATAATACATCACAATTGTAAACTATATAAGAACTTAAAAACATTCATCCATAGCCAAAATACTTGCGTTTGCTAACCATTTTAAAAGCCGCAAAACAAAAACCGGCAGCGAGTCTTTTGCTGCCGGCATTGATTTGTCCGTTTATTCTTTATACGCTCAGCACCATCTGCTGCTGTGGGTTTTTCTCCTTGTGCTCTGCGCGATATCTTTCTAAAAGCGCGCTGATCCTCGCGGTGGGATCAACCAGCATGCTCAAGGAGCGGTCGTGATTCAGATGCTCGATTATATAGGCGATATATTTGGAAAGATCCACCGATACATACCAGGGCTTTGAAAGAAGCTGCGGCGATTGGTAAACCAGGTTCGTCGTCAGCACCCTGTCGACTATTCCGTTTTCATATGCCCTGTCGAAAATTTCCATCCCGTCAGTGAAGAGCCCAAATGTGGCACAAACGAAGATCCTTTTGGCGCCTTCGGCCTTCAGCTTTTCAGCTATCTCCAACGATGAATCCCCGGAGGATATTATGTCGTCCGCAATAAGAACGTCCTTGCCTTCCACGCTGTCACCCAAAAATTCATGCTTGACTATCGGATTCCTGCCATTTACAACTCTGGAGTAATCCCTTCGCTTGTAGAAAAGCCCCATATCCACCCCCAAAACTGAGGAGTAATAGATGGCTCTATCCAAAGCGCCCTCGTCTGGGGAGATGATCATCAGCTTGTCCTTTTTAACTTCAATATCCGGGAAGGTCTTTAAAAGCGCCTTTAAGAACTGGTAGTTGGTCTTCATGTTTTCAAAGCTGGTGATGGGTATCGCATTGGCGACCCTGGGATCATGGGCGTCAAATGTGATGATGTTATCCACGCCCATCAACTGCAGATCCTGCAACATTATCGCGCAATCCAGGGATTCCCTGCCGTTGCGCTTGTGCTGCCTGCCGCCATACAGCATGGGCATGATCACGTTTATGCGGCGCGCCTTTTTGCCAATGGCTGCAATCAGCCTTTTCAGGTCCTGGAAGTGATCGTCCGGCCCCATATAGACCGTTCGGCCATACATGGTGTAGGTGATGTCGTAATTGTAACAATCGCAGATGATATAAAGATCATCGCCCCGCACGGACTGGTTTATCACGCCCTTGCTTTCACCTGAAGCAAAGCGGGGGCAGTCGTGGCTCACAAGATAGGAGGGCTTGTTATAGCCAATGAATTCATACTCGTCTGCGACCTGGTCTTGCCTTTCCTGGCGCCATGAGGAAATGTACTCGTCCACTTTCGCACTTAGGCTTGAACAGCCTTTCATTCCCACGATGCCAAGTTCTCCCACGGGGATGTCCAAAAAGTGCTGTTTATTGAGCTGGCTTTGCATTTCAACCACCTTCAAAGTCGTTAATGTTTCTCTTTAACCGCCTAAATTATATCACAGGATTCGACATAAAGCAACGCGCAAGGCCCCCAAGCCGCTTGATCAAAAGGCCCTTGACTGCATCCATAGTTTTCACATTTTTTGGAAATTCATGCAGATCTCTGCAAATTTCATTCAGAAAGTCGCCACCGAAGTCATGCAGGCAAATTCCTCTCGCAAGACTTTCAAAGAATGTTCCGCTTTTTAGCTCCTGCGCAAAATATTCTGCGATCAGCCCATCGTCCCATTGAAAAAGCTCCGACACAATGGGCGGCCACTCGTAATAGGGCGGAGCCATCTGACAATCGCCAAAGTCCATGAGCATGATGCTCCCGCCCTTTTCAATTAACAAATTTTCGCCTGTCAGGTCGCCATGGACGAAAACCCATTCGCTTCTATTCAGCCCCTTTGCCCAGGCTATTCTCTCCCGGCGAAGGCCCGGAGGGAAACCGTCCCAGCGTCGGTTCTTCTCGATGGTGCTGATAAGCTTATCCGGAACATTACCGACCTCGGTCTGCGTGTTCAGCATCCCCAGATTCCCCCGCAGTTTCCGGCAAAAAGCCGCCCTTTCCCCTTGGCTCATTCCCGGCAACGCCTCCCCCGCTTCCGCTCCCCGGGCGAATTCCATCACCATGTAGTCAAAGTCATATTTATCGCGGACTTTTCCATGGGCCAAAACCCTTGGCACCTTCACTCCTGCCTTCTCGGCGCGGCGCATGGCAAAGGGCTCACACATCTCCTGTTGGTTTCCACTCTCCCCGGGGGCATAGATTTTAACCACTGTTTCACCAAGCTTAAAGACAGCGTTAGTTCCGGGCGTCAGCTTTTCTATTTTGGCAACAGGAATGCCGTGGCGTTCATATATGCGCCTGATCAACGGCCCAAAAACCTCTACCGACTGATACACCCGGCCCCAGGAGGCCCAGTCCGTTATTTCGCCTTGAAAAAACATCGGCTCCCCTTTCCCATCCTCCTTTATATCCATGGACATAATCCCCTTTAAACGCTATAATAACTAACGGAGGTGTTTTCTTGCAAAACGATGTCACACAGGAAAAACTAAAGCAGCTTCCGGACTCGCCGGGGGTGTATATGATGCGCAGCGAAGGGGAGATAATCTACGTCGGCAAAGCGATATCCCTTAAAAACCGTGTGCGCTCATATTTCATGGCATCCAAAAACCACACTGCGAAGGTCACCGCCATGGTGGATAAGATCGACGATTTTGACATCATACTGTGCGACACAGAGCTGGAAGCTTTGGTGCTTGAAAACAACCTTATAAAGACCCATCAGCCCTATTATAACATCCTTTTGAAGGATGGAAAGACATATCCATACATCTGTGTTGATTTCAGCGACCCCTTTCCCGTCCTTCAGGTTGTCCGCAGGGTAGAAAAGGACGGCTGCAAATACTTCGGCCCCTACTTTGGCGCCAACATGATCCGCGACATTCTGGACGTGGTCTATGAAACCTTTCCCCTTCGCACATGCACCCGCAGCATGGACAAGCTCTATCCCCGGGCCTGCATCCGCTATGAGATCGGCCTTTGCCCAGGCCCATGCATCGGCGCCTGCACAAAGGAGGAATATGCCCAGCGGCTCAAAAACGTTTTGAGCTTCCTTTCAGGCGATATGAAGGACATCGCCGCGGAGCTGACCGAGAAGATGAACGCATTTTCCAAAAACATGCAGTATGAGCAGGCGGCCCTTATGCGGGACAGGCTGAAGCGCATTGAGCAACTGAGTGAAAAACAGCAGGCTTTCTCCGTGTCACTGCTTGACAGGGACGCCATAGCCATCGCAGCAATAGGGCTGGACATAATGGCCCAGGTCATGTATGTCCGCTCCGGCAGGCTGGTGGGCAGCGAAAGCTATGTGCTTGAAAATGCCCTGGACGAAAGCCTCGCCGATGTTATGAGGGGCTTCATCCTCCAACACTATGACGAATCCTCGTTTATCCCCAGGGAGGTAATAATCGAAAGCGAGTGCAGCCAGAAGGAAACCGTGGAGGAAATACTGCGCAAGGCCAAGGGCGGCGCTGTCAGCATCATTTTGCCCAGAATAAAGAGCGACAAGAAACAACTGGCAGAGCTGGCAAAGAAGAACGCCCAGGAAAGCGTGCAGAAGCGCCACCTTAAAATGAGCCGCCAGCACGAGCGTACCTTGGGCGCCTGCGAAGATCTGGGTAGGGCTCTGGGCATTCCAGCGCCAAAGCGCATCGAATGCTATGATATATCAAACTTTCAGGGTGCCCAAAGCGTGGGCAGCATGGTGGTTGCCACCGACGGCACTGCGGACAAGAAGGAATATCGCATGTTCCGCATAAAGACAGTGGATGGGCCGAACGATTTTGCATCCATGGCGGAAGTTATAACCCGCCGCTTCTCCCGGCTGCAAAAAGGCGACAAGTCTTTCTCTGCGATGCCGGACATGGTTTTGATTGACGGCGGCAAGGGTCAGCTTTCAGCAGCCCTTGAAGCTTTTAACAGCCTTGACTGGGCGGGCTATTCAAGGCTTCCCCATTTCTTTGGCCTTGCCGAGCAGTTCGAGGAGATTTACCGCCACGGCGAAAGCCAGCCGATCATAATCGACAAGCGCAGCAACGCGCTGCATCTGCTCCAGCGCATACGCGATGAAGCCCACCGCTTCGCAATAACCCGCCACAAGGCCCTACGGGGAAAAAATGCCACGACCTCAAAGCTGGACGGCGTGCCCGGAATAGGCCCCGCCAGAAGGCGCGCGCTTTTGTCGCACTTTCGCTCAATGAAGGCCATATCCCAGGCCAGCGTGGAGGAACTTCTGGAGGTTAAGGGCATGAACCGCCCTGCTGCCCAGGCCGTATACGACGCCTTTCGCAGATGATTTCATTGCCCGTTATCAGGCATAAGAATATGTGCAGCATGGATAGCACAAGCAGTTTATATAAATTTTAAGGAAAGAGACGGTAACAGGACATGCGCTTGAATAAGGACGGACCAACCGACGTGAAGATAATCGCTTTGGACCTTGACGACACATTGCTGGATGAAAAACGGAGCATCACCCCCGGGGTAAGGCAGGCCATCGCCGATGCCGCCGCCGCGGGGATAATTGTGGTGATTGCCAGCGGCAGGATGTTGCCTTCGGCCATGCCCATACACAAGTCACTGGGGCTTGATACCCCCCTGATCTGCTGCAACGGCGCATTCGTTTGCCAGCCCAATGGCGAGGAGATCTTTCGCTGCCCCATCGACAGGGAAACCTCCGGCAAGGTGGTGCAATACGCCAGGGATAACGGCATCTACATCCAGTACTATGTGGGCAATGACTACTTCTTCGAGGAAAATGGCGAGGAAAGCCAGCTCTATGAGAACCTCAGCTCCATTAAAGGCGTTTTCATCGACGATTTAACCGCAATTCAAACCGGCTCAGACAAGCTTTTAATGATCGGCCTGCCCAACATGGACAAGGAGCTTGAAGAAGTAAAGCGGGCCTTTCCGGAGCTTTCAATCGCCCGTTCAAAGCCCTTTTATGTGGAGATCAACCACCCTGGCGCCACGAAGGGCGCTGCTTTGAAGGCGCTGGCTGACCACTACGGCTTTTCAAGGGATCAAGTGATGGCCATAGGCGACGGCACAAACGATCTGCCGATGCTTGAATATGCCGGCTTAAGCGTGGCAATGGGCAACGCACCCGAGCAGGTGAAGAATGCCTGCAAATACATCACGGCCTCCTGCAACGAGGACGGTGTGGCCAAGGCGATATACGCGCTGGCGCTTTAACGGTTAGGCTGAAAAAAGGTGATAAAATGGTAAATATTGAACGCTTCATGAGGGCGCTAAAGCTAAAGACCCTCTACATGCCAAAAACCGAAGAATTAAAGCTGGAAAGCACCGACGTGAACCGGCCGGGCCTTCAGTTCTCAGGTTTTTTCGACTACTTCCCCTATGAGAGGCTTCAGCTCATCGGCAAGGGCGAGATGACATATCTTTTAAAGCGCAGCCCTGCTGAAAGAGAGGATATTTTGAACAAATATATGAGCTATAAGCCCCCCTGCGTGATTATCTCCCGGGGGATGCCCTGCCCTCCCGAGCTGATGGCCGCCGCAAAAACCTATGATATTCCGCTGCTTTCATCCCAGATGCTCACATCCAAAGTGTCCACCATCGCAATGAACTGGCTCAGCAGCGCCCTTGCACCAACCATCACCCAGCACGGGGTTCTGATCTCCGTGGATGGAGTTGGGCTCTTGCTCACCGGTGAAAACGGAATCGGCAAGAGCGAGAGCGCCTTGGAGATGGTGAAGCGCGGCCATTCCCTTGTGGCAGACGACGCCGTTGAGATCCGCAAGGTCAGCGAAAACAGGCTTGTGGGCCAGTCTCCCGACCACATTCGCAATTTCATGGAAATAAGGGGCGTGGGGCTAATCGACGTTAGGGCCATGTTCGGCGTCAGCGCCATAATCCACTCAAAATCCATCGACCTTAACATCCACATGGAAACCTGGGATGTGAACAAGCGCTATGAGCGCCTGGGCTTCAACGAGGAGCATACAACCATTTTGAACGTCAAGGTCCCAAGGCTTCTTATTCCCGTGAGGCCCGGCAGAAACCTTGCCATCACATTGGAGGTGGCGGCCAAGAACTACAGGCTTAGAACTTCTGGCTATAACGCCGCAAGGGAGCTGGAGCGCCGGGTGGAGGAGCTGATACTCATCAACAGCGGCATCAGCATGGAGTCCGACGACGAGTAACCCTGTGCGGGAAACACATCGATATCGGGGAGCGGGTGATTTTTGCGATGAGGAATGAGCGCATATACAATATGGCATTTTCTAAGGTCTATCCAATGTATGTTCAAAAGGCAGAGAGAAAAGGGCGCAGCAGGGACGAAGTGGATGCTATCATTCTCTGGCTGACGGGTTATGACGAGCAGGGCCTTGTGGAGCAAATCCAAAAAGAAGCGAGCTTTGAAGAATTCTTTACCAATGCGCCTTTGATGAACCCAAATGCGGGCAAGATCACAGGGGTGGTCTGCGGTGTGCGGGTGGAGACGATCCACGAGCCGCTTATGCAGAAAATCCGCTGGCTGGATAAATTGGTCGACGAGTTGGCCAAAGGGAGGCCAATGGATAAGATACTAAGGCCATAGTTCCATATGAAAAAAATTTAAAGCGCGATGTGCGCGGAGGTGCAAAATGCATTATATAGGAATAGATATCGGGGGAACTAATATCGCTGCGGGCCTTGTGGACGAAAGCGGCAGCATCATTGCGAAGCTTAGCTCGCCCACCGGCGCGGAAAAGGGGCTTGATTTCATCGTCGATGAGATGGCTGCCCTTTGCCAGCGTCTGATGGAGAAAAGCGGCCTGAGCAGGGAGAACATCGGCGCCGTTGGCATAGGTCTTCCGGGCATAGTCAGCCCCCAGGAGGGCATTGTCTATTTTTGCCCAAACCTGAACTGGCGTAATATCCCCCTTCGGGACATGTTCAGCCAAAGGATAAACCTGCCGGTCCACATCGGCAATGACGCCAATGTCGCCGCCTGGGCGGAGTATGCCTCCGGCGTTTTCAAGGGCAAGGATAGCTGCATTTTCCTGACCCTTGGCACTGGTCTTGGCGGTGGAATCATACTGGATGGCAAGATGTTGACCGGCTCCCATAATGTCGGCGCAGAGCCCGGACACATGCTGCTTGTGGCCGGGGGCAATCCCTGCAACTGTGGGGCGAAGGGCTGCTTTGAGCGCTACGCCTCCGCCACCGCATTGATAAACATGGCCAAAGACGCCATTTCCAGCGGAAAAGCCTCTCTGATTCTTGAAAAGGCAGGTGCTATCGAGAACGTTGACGCAAAGTGCGTAATCGACAGCGCAAAAGAGGGCGACAAAACCGCCCTGGAGGTCTTTGAGGCATATGCGAACTATCTTGCCCTTGGAATAGTCTCCCTGATAAATCTGTTTGATCCGCAGGTTATCGCCTTGGGCGGAGGCGTATCAAACGCGGGTGAGTTCCTGCTGGAAGCAGTGCGCAGGCATGTAAAAGAAAATGTGCTTTTTAAGAATCTGCCCTATGCCGATATAGTAATCGCCACTTTGGGCAACGACGCGGGCATAATCGGCGCGGCCATGCTGGGTGCGATCTAGGCCGCTTCCCCTGCCCTCATTTGACAGCACCCCCAAAAAGCTTTACAATGTTTTTATACTGTAATCTTTTTGATAGGGGTGTTTTTTTGTCCTTAACAACTGAAAACGAAGAAGGCTCCGGCAATAGCTGCCCGGCCGATTTGAACAACCCGGACACTGCCTCCGGGGAAAAAGCCGGTTTTATAAAGCAGATTATGCGCGGTCTCTCAACGCCCAAGCCCACCGATCTGGACAGCAAAACCATCTCCTCCAGGGTGAGGACGATTGCACTGCCGGCACTGGTGGAGTCTTTCCTGTTGCATTTGGCCAGTATGGTCAACACGATGATGGTGGGCGGCATAGGCACCTGGGCAATAGCTGCCATAGGCTACTGCACACAGCCGCGCTTCTTGCTGCTGGCTGTTTTTCAGGCCTTCAACACCGGCAGCACGGCTTTGATCGCAAGAGCCAAGGGCGCGGGCGATGTCAAAGAAGCGAACACAATCATGCACCAGAGCATACTGCTTTCGTTGCTGGCTTCCTTTGTGCTGGCGGTTTTGGGCTATGTCTTCGCAACGCCCATGGTGATGTTTATGGGAGCTGAAACGCCCCAGACGATACTCGGCGCCACCCAATACATGCGCGTGATAATGCTCTCTTTCCCCGCCAACGCCCTTAGCCTTGCAATAACCGCGGTGCTAAGGGGCATCGGCAAGACCAGAATTGCCATGGTCTACAACATTTCATCCAATGTGGTAAACATAATTGTAGGCTTCTTGTTCATAACCGGCAGATTCGGTCTGCCCAGGCTTGAGGTCACTGGCGCGGCGCTGGGCATGGCCTGCGGCCAGATCGTGGGGATGGTAATTGCCGTTTACGCCATAGTGCGCGGCGCAGACATACTCCACTTCAATCTAAGACAGCTTTTCCGCTTAAGCAAGTCCACATTGAAGCGCGTCACGAAGATTGGCACCCCCGCAATGCTGGACCAGGCCGCAATGCGCACAGGTCAGCTGATGTTCGCAAAGGTGGTGGCCTCCCTGGGAACCAATGCCTACGCCACCCATCAGATAGTGAACAACATATTATCTTTAACATTTGCCAACGGCATGGCCTTCGGCGTGGCGGCGACTTCGCTTTTAGGCCAATCCCTAGGCTATAATCGCCCCGACCACGGCAAGGCATATGTGCAGATATGCCGCCGCTATTCGATGATGATCTCCCTTGGCCTGGCGGCGATGATGATCGTGTTCGGCCGCTTCCTCGTGGGCATGTATACAACAGAGACTGAAATCATCACCCAGGGGGCGGCCCTTCTCTGGATAGTCGCCCTTGTGCAGCCACTTCAAAGCTCTCAGCAGGTTCTAGCGGGAGCTCTGCGGGGCGCCGGGGACACAAAGGCCGTGGCCTTTTGCACATTCCTGGGGGTTGCGCTGATGCGGCCCATACTCTCCTACACCCTTGTGAACGTGGCCAATTGGGGGCTTTGGGGCGTTTGGTTCGCCCTTGTCTGCGACCAGACAATGCGCTCCTGCTACACCATGTGGCGCTTTGCTTCGGACAAATGGAAGACCATCAGGGTGTAGCGGCCTTATCTTTTTGAAGGGAAATGGCGGCTGATCCCGATGAAGGAACATTCATGATTTAAGGCTTCTCACTTTACAGCTTGATCTGCCTTACGGCGGATTCCTCCCGCAGGTAATACCCGAGGGGCCATTTTGGCTATGGCGTTTCCCCTGCACGATGTGCCGGACGGCGAAATCCTGCGATCATTGCGGGAAGAAAATACAGACATGTATGTCTGGGACATCACCGATTAGAACAAACAAAAAGAACGATGGAAACCGACCATCGTTCTTTTTTGCTTGTGATCAAAACTATTTTGAGGCTATCAGGTCACCCATGTTGTACAGCCCCGGTTCCCTGCCACATATGAAAGCCGCTGCCTTCAAAGCACCCTGGGCGAAAACCATCCTTGACTGGGCGCTGTGCTGAAGCTCCACCACCTCGTCCTGACCGATGAACAGCACGCTGTGATCGCCGGTGACGGTGCCGCCCCTGACCGCGTGGATGCCCAGCTCAGCAGGCCTTCTTTTTTCGGTCTTTGTGTGGCGGCCGTGCTGGTATTCAAGCGCTCCGCCATAGACCTCGTTGGCGGCGTCGGCCAGCATCAGCGCCGTGCCGGAGGGGCTGTCGATCTTCTGCTTGTGGTGCTTTTCGATAATCTCAATATCAAAGCCCTCCAGGGAAGCCGCCGCCTTCTTCACCAGGTCTATCAGCAAATTAATGCCGACGGACATGTTGGCGCTCCTGAACACCGGCACTTTTTGCGAAAGAAGTCTTACCCTTTCGTCGTCGTCGGCTGAATAGGCGGTGGTTGCCAGCACGCAGCCGCAGCCGTTTTTTCCGCAATATTCGGCGATTGCGGGAAGGGCCTGGGGGGAGGTGAAGTCCACCACTACGTCAGCCTTTTCATTCACCTGGTCAAGGTTTTCGTAGAGGGGAAACACCGTTATATCCTCCGCTTTCACCCTGTCAACTCCTGCGACGATCTCAATGCCATCCATTTCAAGGGAGGCTTGATGCAGCATCCTGCCCATCCTTCCACAGGCGCCACTGATAATAATTTTCGTCATTCAAAAACCTCCGTCCGGCGGCTAAATCAGGCCGTATTCGCGCATGCAGGCCACCAGCGCCTTTTCCGCCTCGGGCAGCATGTCGCAAAGTGGTGCGCGCAACTCCCCCACATCATAGCCCATGTGGCGCAAGGCGGTCTTAACGGGGGTGGGGTTCACATCGCTAAAAATAGCCTTCACAAGGGGGTTCATGCGGTATTGCAGCTTGCGGCAAAGGTCAATATCACCGTCGAAGAACGCCTGGCACATATCATGAACCATCTGGGGGATTATGTTGCCCACAGTGGTAATGACGCCTTTTCCGCCCGCCGCCAGAACCGCCAGAACATGGTCGTCGTTGCCGCTGTAGATGTCGATATGCGGGCAGAGGCGCGCCATGTCCATGATTTGGGTAATGTCTGCACTGGCTTCCTTTATACCCACAATATTGGGATGCTCGCCAATCTTCACCAGAGTGCAGGCCTGTATGTTAAGGGAAGTCCTGGAAGGAACGTTATAGATGATGTTGGGAAGGGGCGTTGCGTCTGCCACGTCAAAAAAATACTTCACCATGCCATGCTGAGATGTTTTGTTATAATAGGGGGTCACCACAAGCAGCGCGTCGGCGCCGGCGGCATAGGCGGCCTTGGAAAGGGCAACAGCCCTGGGCGTTTCGTTGGTGCCCGTGCCGGCGATTATCGGCACTCTGCCAGCAGCGCGCTTTTTCGCAAAAGAGATGGACTCCGCCCTTTCGCTGTCGTGCATGGTGACAGCCTCACCCGTGGTGCCGCACATGACAATGGCGTCGGTGCCGTTCTCAATCTGAAAGTCGATCATTTTTCCCAGGGTTTCAAAGTTAATTCCTTTTTCGCTGAAGGGAGTGACCAGCGCAGTGGCGCTTCCTGTAAAAACCGGTGTGTGTGACATGACTTGCCCCTTTCTTTTAAGTCCTCATTTTCATTCATCCGTATATTATATTCGGCCGCATGCTTAAAAACACGAAAAAAACGTTCCCGATTTTGAATTGGAACGCCGCACTTAATATAATATAGGCTTATGAGAATGAGTTTTAATAAGCGAATATTACAGTTACAGCACTCCACCGCGCGGCCATTTGGGTCTATGGATATGTTCCCCAAGCGCGATGACAGCCGCACGGTTGTTCACCGCACGTCCAGGATTGCTTTCTGCGAAGCGAAAGCTCCTTCGGCGGCATAGCCTTTCACATGCTTCGCCGGATTTCGCTACCTCCGCACGCTACTATTCATGGCCGCTCCTCTGATCTGTCGCCTAGATTATAGCATGTCCTGCGATTGGCTGTCAATGCTTGCCCGCAAAAGAAGGATTGCGCGAGCGATTGACATATTTTTAGCCCTTTGGTATAATGTTTTAGCTGGCAAATCACCAGCATCTTTGTGGAGGAATATCGAAGTGGTCATAACGAGGCGGTCTTGAAAACCGTTTGGGTGCAAGCCCACGGGGGTTCGAATCCCTCTTCCTCCGCCAAAACCGAAACCTGCCGGAAGCTGAAATTGCTTTGTCGGCAGGTTTTCTTATAATGATTAATGATAAAGAGAAGTACGGAGGATATAGGCGGCATGATGTTTACAAACAAAGAGAAAAACAACTTTGCAAAGGATCCCGCGGTTGTTC